>CBDVCJ010000153.1:0-9189 GCA_965372445.1 uncultured Thermoplasmata archaeon
ACTTGCTTCGCCAAGTTGCTTCTGCTTTGAAGAATCCTTCGGTTTCTTCAAAGATAGGGAATCGGGAATCGACCTCCCACCCCCCATTTAACCGCTGAGGACGCTGAAAACGCTGAATTATTAGGTAAATTGAGAGGGTGTTGGGTATCTGCGGCAACTTGCTTCGCCAAGTTGCCTCGCTTTGTAAAACCTTTCGGCTTTTACAAAGCGCGTGTCGGGTGTCGGGACATTTCATTACACCCTACACCCGACTCCCTACACCCCCACAATTGGTTCTTCAGCGAGTTCAGCGCATTCAGTGGTTGAAAAAAAAGGTGGGGGGCGGTCGAGTCCCGCATCCCGGATACCGAATCCCGAATCCCGAAAATTAACCTTACACAAATATTTATATGATGAAAAAAAGTAATACTTTTAACATACTTTGGTAGATATTATGAGGTTTGAACCCGATTGTTTAGCTACTGGCATTGGCAGCCTGCCATATACCGATATCGAAAAAGCCTGCCGAATTGCGATCGAGTATTTCCCGGAAATACCATTTTGGCCGCAGTTGCCGAAGCTCAGCTTTTATGAAAATATGTACGTTCAGTATAGTGAAAAGTTGCCTGGGAGAGTAATTCAATCCGATAAGATCTATGTAGATCTATTTCAAGATATAACTGAAGAACTGGAACAATTTTATGATGATTATAGACATAATAATATTATGGAATTTGGTCAAAGCCAAGAATATATTCATGGCTTATATAAGTTCTTGGAATTCAAGGAAGAGTTATCCGAGATCAAAGCAATAAAAGGCCAAATTACCGGGCCTGTGAGCTTTGGCCTACAGATCCAAGATGATTGTTCAAGACCGATATTAAATGATAGCATGATGGAAGATATATTGGTCAAGAACCTTAAAATGAAAGCGCGTTGGCAGGAACAACAACTATCAGAAATTTGCCCGACCACAATAATTTCCGTCGATGAACCATATTTGAGTGCAATCGGATCTCCGGTCTTTAATTTAAAACGTGAAGACGTCATGGCGGATCTTCAAGAGGTTTTGGGGGGTATAAAAGGTCTAAAAGCTACTCATTGCTGCGGCAATACAGATTGGCCATTGTTGATGGAGACATCAATTGATATTTTGTTTTTAGATGCGTATTCATATGCTGAAAAACTAGCGTTATACCCGAGCGAGATCCAAGATTTTCTTGATCGGGGTGGGATTATTGGTTGGGGTATCGTACCTTCCATTGCAGAAGATATCCGTCAAGAAACTCCCGAAAATATCATGAAAAAATTGGAAGATGCATTTAGACTTTTAGTCGAAAAAGGCATGAAATTTGGCGATATCCTCCACCAAAGTTTGATCACACCATCTTGCGGGCTGGGCACTCTCGAGTTAGAAGATGCAGAAAAAGCGCTAAGTTTAACAAATCAAGTGTCGGCAATTATGCGTGAGAAATATGAGTTGGCATAATAATTTATTAAGATTTTCCAAAGAATTATTAGTCGAGTCACGAGGGGCGTATGGCGGAAGATGAATTATTGATATTGGCGGCAACCCAGCCATCTTAGCTCTAAGTCTTCATAATTAGTTAATTATTTTTATATAAAGCATAGAGGGCGGGGTTGCCTCGGCTTTGAAAATGCCCGAAGGGGATTTTCAATGCAAGGTAATTTACATTGTAAATTACCGCCAAAATCATTGTTATGGTTTTCGATTGAAAATTCCTTCGGAATTTCCAAAGCGAAGGTTACAATGCGAATGGATTGATTTATTCACATCATTAATATTTCCAATACTACCAATATTCAAATAATCCAATGAAATCCCAATTTACAATACTACCAAATTGTGCAAGTACCAAGTACCAAATACCAAGAACCAAACAAATCCCAAATACCAATGGTCAAAGCAATAATTTAAATGGAATTTGGTATCTGCGGCAACTTACTTCGTCAAGTTGCCTCGCATTGAAAATCCTTTCAGGATTTCCAAAGTTGGAGTTTATCTGGAATTTGTATCTTGGAATTTTGCCTTAAGATTTTTATTGGTAGTTTATAATAATTTGCCATCTTTCATAAAAACATACTCTTTGCCACTATTGCTAATAGCGGTAAGCGTCGGTTTTTTGATCAATCCGTCCAAATGTATCAAGGCCTTGGCATCTTCATCATAATTTGCCCCGATCGCAATATGGCAAGTCCCATAAACCTTTTCGTCCTCGAGCATGTTGCCTACGATCTCAGCGCTCTTATTAAGTCCGATGCCAAATTCACCTAGGTTCATAATATTCTTCAGATAAGTCTGTTCATCCTTATTGGGGATCTTACCCTCTTTGGCAAATTTACGCGTGGTGCTTTTGGCCTTGTTTAAGGTATCACGAAGTTTCGTGGCCTCGCGCTTACCGTTGATCTGCACGGCAAACCCATCTTTTACTCGCACTGATATCGGGGTTCTGATGATTATCTCACCTTCATGTGCTGAAATGCTGCCGTCGAACACAATTGTGCCTTTCGAGGTATTTAGTTCGGGTGAAATATAAACCTCGCCACACGGCAGGTTACCACCCGTGCCGGATATTGTGAAGTTACCGTCATCCGACTTGGCTTTGCGACCTCTCAAGCCCATAACTAAATCCATGCCACGCTTGGTTGTTATTCGAACTTGGTCGGCCTTGTCTAAAATCCTTTTAAGTTTCAAACAATTATTGCGCATCTCGGCATAATTGATCGGCACAGTTTTCGTAAACATCTCGACGGTCGTGCTTGGCGACCAGAACGCTCGTACCTTTTTGTTAGCTAATAGATAATGGAATACATGGTCGACCTTCTTTTTGCCAAGCTTGTACGGTTTTTTTAACGCCTGGATATCTTTTCCCAATTTCTCTTTGCTCATCGAGATCATCACATTTGGAACCGAGCCAATTGCGTGGATAACCGCAGGTTCGGCAAAATCCAATTGGGTCTTCATCGGTTGAAACATAATTATCGGTGTAGCTTTGGCATTGAGCGTTGCATCATAAAGTGCTTTCGAGATGAGCTGGACATCTTTGTCGGGATTCGTCACGATCAGTACCTTCTCTTCGGGTTTTACTGCCAGAACATCATTTATTGCTACTTCCGCGGCCTTTTTCAGTCTCATGGTCAAAGTCGTCGAGTCTTCAAATTTCGTTATCTTTTTGGTCGCCATATATTTCTCCCCCGGATTTACTAAAGTAAATATTTATATTATAGATTTCAATACAGTTCAGATTTTGGGATAACTATTATCAATATTAAATATTTATGCCTATCCGAAGTTGAAAAGCTTATTATTGAATAGGGCGGTTTCGAGGCTCGTAGGTCAAGCTTGATGAGAGCTATTGATTCCCCTCCAAAGTCAAGCGAGGCCTGAGGGTACGAATGTACCCGTATCGTAAAACGGTTACGAAGCTCGGCACGTCAAACGGTTTCGAAATCGTGGACTAAACCGACAGACGCTGGACGATACGAGCTTCGTAACCGCAACCGTCAAAAAGCCCGTGAGGGGTTTTTGAAGGCGAGGTAATATGCGTAGCAGATTACCGTAACCGTCAAAATCCCGATGGGATTTTGAGGGTAAGGTAATTTTCAGAGAAAATTACCGCAACCGACTGTCGAAACCTACCACCGAAAATATAGCCAAAAGCGGAGATAGCCAAGCACGGTCAACGGCGCTAGATTCAGGGTCTAGTCCTGAAGAGGTCCAAGGGTTCGAATCCCTTTCTCCGCATTTAATTTCCTTTTCTTAAATATTGTGTGAGGACGGAAATTAAATCGGTATTTAAAATTCACTTATTTTTTTGAATGGCTTAGGGCGTGAATTTTAAGTACGGGTTGCGAAACTCTTGGCTATAATATTGATCTAATTCGAGTTTCCCAACCCCTAATTCCTGATCTACCACTTATTAAAGATTCCAAGCTAAATTCCGATAATTTATTAAACTTCTAAATTATTACAAATGAAAATATATTTAAAATTTTATCTTGAACCCAAAGGGGTAATAAAATAAATGCTCCGCATAAAAATATCATGGTGGTGTGCCAGGGGATGAAACTAAGTGAATTTCGTTGAAAATTTGAAATTACAGCAGCGAGAATTCAAATTGAAAAAGCTCAAATTAAAATGTTTTCCTAGTCTTATGGCAATTGTTTTTGGAAATAATTGTAATTTAAAATGTAAAATGTGTGGATGTAAAGGATATCTAACTCGGTTAGGCTTGAAAAAGATTTCTAGATTAAATAAAAAGGGGTTAAATGATGCGATGTCATATTTTCCATATATTGATCTATTATTTTTATCTGGTGGTGAACCCCTACTTTATAGGGAATTTAAAGAAACCGTTGAAGTTGCTGCAGAATATCCTAACTTGAAATTAAAAACACTGACGAACGGTAATTTGATCAATGATTTCTGGGTTGATACATTCTGTGAAATTCCGTTTAAATACGTTGTTATATCACTTGATGCAGCCACCAAAAAAACCTATAATACGATTCGAGTTAAAGGCAAATTTGATAAAGTACTAAAATCCATCCAAAAAATCAACTCCCAGAAAGACGGCAAAGATCCTGAAGTTCATTTAGCTTATGTAATTATGAAACGCAACCAGCACGAGGTCATAGATTTTCTAGAGCTTGCGCATAGCTATGGCATTTCCAAGGTATCGTATCAAGCGATCTGGAATGCAAGGTTTATGTTCTATTTTAGGGAGAATGTCACATCCACTAAAAGATCATGTTTTAAGCTGTTAAAACTTGGAGAGAAATTACAAGATTTATCTGAGGATTATGGTATTGATTTGGTTTATAGGACCGCTGGTAATATCTTCAATGAAAAGCCTGAATTCTTCTACGAATATCATAATATTGGCCCGCGCGACCTGAACGATGTTGACGGGCTCAAATGTGAACGATTTTGGAAACGGTTGGATATTTCGCCAACGTACTTTACCAGCTGCGTGTTTTCGGTTCAACGTAGTTGGGAACCTTTGCAATATTATTCCCAGAATAAACATGACGCACCCAAAATGCGTGATATCTGGAATTGTAAAAAGTTAATGGCTGCCCGGAAATTAATTGCCGATCATCAATTCGAATAAATATGCAAATTATCCTGTCCTCACTATTACGACCATCTGACTAAAGGTGTAATATAAATAATTATGTAAATTTTTATGGAACTTCTCCCAATTTAGGGAAATGTTTTAACTTCTCAATAATTAATCAAAGTGGTAAGATTGTTATATGCCAAACATCGTGGATTGGAGATTCCTTTGGATAGGCGAGAGGCGGATGATGATTTATTGTTATTGGCGGCAACTTACTTCGTCAAGTTGCCTCGGCTTTGAAAATGCCCGAAGGGGATTTTCAATGCAAGGTAATTTACATTGTAAATTACCGCCAAAATCATTGTTATGGTTTTCGATTGAGAATTCCTTCGGAATTCCCAAAGCGAAGGGTGAAAGGCGATAGTTGCTTTCGCCTATCGTCTGTCGCCTATCGACTATCGACTTTCAGTTTGCTAACTCCAATCTCTAATCTCCAATCCAAGTTAGCAATATTTAGAATATTTCCACTTACCAATTATCATTGTTTCGCCCTATATTCGGAGAAGGATTATTTTTATTAATTATGACTTATTTACATCGTAAAATCCATTTCCATAAAAACATTTTTATACTCATTCATATTAATGGTGCACTCTAATCGGAGTTGAAATTACAGTTCAGGAACATAAAATGAACACCAATGATTAATGAAAATACCTTAGAACTGACCTAAATGCCGTAAAAGGTATTAGAAGGAGGTTGAAATAATATGGCTGCAAAAGCAATGTATGTAAAATTTGAGATGCCAAAGGATTTGGCCAATAAAACCTATGATGTGATTGAGGCCGCACGCGATACAGGTAAGATCCGTAAAGGTACAAATGAGGTAACCAAAAATATCGAACGAGGTCAAGCCAAATTTGTGGTTATGGCTGAAGATATCCAACCCGAGGAAATATTAGCACACATACCACTATTATGTGAGGAGAAGGATATCCCCTATGCATATGTGCCCAGCAAACAGGAGCTCGGCTCTGCAGCGGGTCTTGAGGTACCAACCGGAGCAGTTGCAATAATTGAACCAGGTAAATCGAAAGTGATGATAGAGAGTATAGTAAAACGGTTAGGATCTGTTAAAGGTGGAAAATAAATAAATTATTATTATGAATGAGGTTTTAATATGGTTGAAGGTATACCTGGCGAAGTTGTTGAGATTACTGGCAGAACCGGGATGGCAGGTGAAGCTACCCAGGTAAAAGTTCGGGTGCTCGACGGCAGAGATAAAGGCAGAATAATAACACGAAATGTCATCGGACCGGTTCAGATCGGCGATGTACTTATGCTGAAAGAGACCTCACGTGAGGCTCGGAAACTAAATATTAGGTAAAATTTAGAGGTTTCCAGCTAAATTATTCTATAACGAACTATATTTTTACTTCAGGTGGGTGATTGTAATGGTAGAAAGACGGGTATGTTCTTTTTGCGGGAACGAGATTGAGCCCGGAACTGGTAAAATGTATATCAAGAAAGATGCAACGATTTACCTATTCTGTTCCAGTAAATGCCATAAGAATATGGTAGTGCTCAAACGGCATCCAAGAAGAGTGCGATGGACAAAGCGTTATAATAAATAAATGATAATAAACTTAATTTGTGAGCGGGCAGGTGATATTTATGGAACGTACTTTTATTATGATAAAGCCTGATGCGGTTCGGCGAAGATTAATTGGCAAGATAATCACCCGTATTGAGGAGCGCGGCATAAAGATCGTAGCAATGAAATATATGCAAATGACGCGTGAGCTGGCGGAACAACATTATGCCGAGCATACAGCCAAGCCTTTTTTCAATGAACTTGTTGAATTTATAACTTCAGGACCTGTAGTGCCGATGGTGCTCGAAGCTGACAATGCCGTTGAGATGGTACGTAAAATGATGGGCGAGACCCACCCTCAGAACTCATTACCGGGTACGATCCGCGGTGATTTTGCAACTGACTTAAGCCAAAATGTAGTACACGGCTCAGATTCCAATGAGACTGCCGCACGCGAGATTTCATTATTTTTTACCAAGGACGAACTTGTAGAATGAATTAAACGTTTTACCAAATAATTGGAGGATTCGAGATTCGTGCTTCGAGATTCCAGTTCGCCTTTGGAAAGGCTAAAGATGATAGGTGATAGACAAAAGGGGGGAGGGGGGACTGAAACTTTAAAAATTCCAAAGGAATTTTTAAAGCGAGGTAACTTGGCGAAGCAAGTTACCGCAGGAATCGATATTCCTTATCCGTCTGCAATCTGCAATCCGGAATCCGCAAATAGAAAATTCACTAAACATTGATAGTGGAGATAATTAAAATGATAATACGCCAACCGATTGTTAGTGTTCTTGGTCATGTCGACCATGGCAAAACGACACTGCTGGATTATATACGTGGCGGTACAGGGGTTGCAGACCGTGAGGCAGGTCGTATTACCCAGCATATCGGTGCAACTGAGGTGCCGTTAGAGACCATTTGTGCGATCTGCGAGCCTATAATGGACAGCCAAATGTTGGAAATATCGGGGTTGCTGTTCATAGATACACCGGGTCATCACGCATTTACCACACTTAGAGCGCGGGGCGGCGCACTTGCAGATCTGGCAATTCTGATCGTAGATATAACCGAAGGTTTTAAACCCCAGACAATTGAATCCCTAACTATCTTAAAGCAATACAAAACCCCTTTTGTGGTGGCCGCCAATAAGATCGATCGTATTAATGGGTGGGAATCACATAACGATAAATCCTTTGCCGAATCTTACGAGTTGCAGACTAAAGAGGTACAACAAGTTTTGGATGATTTGATCTACAAACTGATCGGCGAATTTACCGACCAAGATTTCCAATCAGAACGATATGACAGAGTAAAGGATTTCACCACAAATATCGCAATTATCCCGGTAAGTGCCAGAGCCGGCGAGGGCATTTCAGACCTATTGATGATACTTGGCGGTCTCGCCCAGCGGTTTCTGGAAGCGCAGCTAGAGACCGAAGAGAGTGGGCCTGCGCAAGGTACGGTCCTCGAGGTAAAAGAAGTACGGGGGTTAGGGTTGACCGTTGACACAATAATATACAATGGCACAATAAAAAGTAATGATATTATCGTTGTAGGCACCTCAACCGACCAGCCGTTAACCACGAAGGTCAAGGCTTTGCTCAAGCCTAAACCCTTGGATGAGATCCGTGACCCACGCGAAAGGTTCGAATCGGTCAAAGAGGTGATCGCTGCGGCGGGTGTGAAAATCTCGGCCCAGGATCTAACAGGGGTTATTGCCGGTGCGCCTCTAAGGGTGGCGAAGAGCGAGGGATCGGTCGAAGGTATTATTAATGAAATAAAAGCGGAATCACAGTTATCGATCGAGACCGACGAAGATGGATTGATACTAAAAGCAGATGCGATCGGTTCATTGGAAGCGTTGGCCGTGGAATTAAAATCACAGGAAGTCCCGATTAAAAAGGTGGGGGTTGGCGATGTATCGAGAAGGGATATAATTGAGGCCTCGACCATCTCGGACCCGCTTCGCAGGGTACTTATGGCGTTTAATGTAAAACTTTTACCGGAAGCGAAAGAGGAATTGGACCGCTATAATTTGGAATGTACACCTGGTGCAAGTCCTGGTGAGGGTTCGATCGAATTATTCAGCAACAATATAATCTATAAATTATTGGAAGACTATACAAAATGGTATGACGATACTAAAATCGCCTTGGAGGAATTGAAACGCGGTGAGATCGTCCACCCTGGGATGTTCAAGGTCATACCCGAATATATATTTCGCGTGAGTAAACCTGCTGTCGTTGGTGTTAGGGTGCTCGCGGGTAGGATCAGGCCCGGTCAGGAGATCCTGAGGCCCGATGGAAGAGTAATTGGTAAGATCCAAAGCATACAGAGTGAGAACAATACACTTAAGCAAGCGATAGTAGGCGAAGAGGTCGCAATATCGATACCAGGTGCAACGGTTGGCAGACAATTCAAAGCAGATGATATGTTGTATATTAACATACCAGAATCTCATGTAAAAGAGCTTATTTGTATGGATTTAAATATGGAAGAGCAGGAAGTTCTGGATAAGGTAATAGAGAT
>CBDVCJ010000154.1:0-9133 GCA_965372445.1 uncultured Thermoplasmata archaeon
GATCCAAACAAATACCAAAACCCAAATACCAACCCAGTTTGGAATTTAGGTATTGGTACTTGGAGCTTGATTGGTGCTTGGTATTTGGTTCTTGGAGGTTTTATATTTAAATAAGATTAATCAGCCTTCAGCGTTCAGCAAGTGACGAATGGTAATTAATATTCAGAACGGCCTGCCTTCGAGAACTCACAACTCCTAGACTCTACAACTCTACAACTCTACGACTCCATAGACTCGAGCGTCTTTCGCCTTTCCGTGAGTTACCTCTAATCTCCAATCTACAATCTTTATTCGGTAACAATTAAAAAAAAAGGTCACTTCTTACGTTCGCTACGGGCCATCGCATATTTCATAAGTATTTTCTTCTCACGCTCAGCTAGATCTGTGGGTGTTACAATAGTAACCTTCACATGTTGACTGCCACGCGTGCCGGTATTGGGGTTGACAAGTCCCTTGCTGCGGAGCCGAAAGATCGTACCGGTTTGGGTACCCCCTGGTATGCGCATTTTCGCAGGCCCATCTACGGTTGGCACTTCGATCTCAGCCCCAAATACGGCCTGGATAAAATCAATCGGTATCTCGCATAATATATCATAGCCATGGCGTTTGAAAATATCATGTTCTCTTACTGATAATATTACATAAAGGTCTCCCGGCGGGCCGCCGTCCAATCCTGGCGCGCCCTTACCGTGGACCCTGATGGTCGAACCTTCGTCCACCCCGGGCGGAACATTAATAAGTATGCGTTCATGGCTCTGCATTGAACCCGACCCATTACATTGTCGGCATGGTCGGTCAATAAGTTTACCGTGGCCGGCACAGGCATTACAGATCGCATTGCCAACGGTTCTGCCGGTACCACGACAAACCGGGCAAGTACGGGGGGCAGTTCCGGGCTGGGCACCGGTGCCAAAACAGCTACGACATTCAATGAAAATTGGTATTTCTACTTCGGTTTCGGTGCCGTATACAGAATCCTCAAAAGTAATTTCCAGATCAAACCTTAGATCTGTACCTGGTTGAGGCTGGGTGGTACTACCGGTATCATCCAGATGTGAAATGTCATAAATATCACCCGTGCCTTCACTTGAAAAAAAATCATCGCCCTCAGCCGCTCCGGCACCCATATCATTGACCCCAAACCCGTTTTCATCAAGGTTGGCGAGCCCGGTCAGGCCTGCATGGCCGTATTGATCGTATTTATCGCGTTTCAATGGGCTGCTTAACACATCATAGGCCTCTTTAATATCATGAAATCTATGGGCGGCGGTTTCGTCGCCGGGGTTTGCATCGGGATGATATTTACGCGCTAATCTACGATATGCTTTTTTCACCTCGGATTGTGAGGCATCTTTGTCGAGCTCGAGTGCTTTATAATAATCAATCTTTTTTACCATTTGGTAACTCCATCAAGTTCTATAAAAGGAATCGATTGTGAGGTATATTTATTCCCTAATTAAAGTTTGTCTTATTTTTTGCTTAATTAATAGAACATATTGTCAAAGATTCATCTCGGGGTTCGTACCAGGCAAATTTTCATATTTTCTTTGGACTAAAAACCACTTCGGGGTTGACAATCATCCCAATCAAGCCAAGTGCCCATGTGAGCTTCTTGATCTTGATCTTGAAATCGGATTTAAACGAATATTCTCCGGGCTCTTCAAAATCGAACGCCACTAGAAATATTTTCTTAGCTTTAAAATGCGCTGCCATGAACACAGCACGGTCACCGTCCGTGAAGCCGCCATAATTCCTGATATTCTTAAAAGGTTTGGATTGGGTAGTTCCAAGAATTTTATTAGGAAATTTTGGCGCCCATTTTTTAATGTACTTTAAATTATCACCGTGTGCGTGGATGATGACCAGCGCACCCTGCTCATTAGCATGGATCTGATCTTCGATATTGCCATCTAGGTCCGTTACGATTATATCTGGTATGACATCATTTTTGACCAACGCGGAAGTTGCACCGTCGGCCGCAATAATTACGCCGTTATATTCCTGTTGAAAATTATCAACTTGTACATCATTCTCTAAATTTGGACCGGCCCCAAAAACATATACAGATCGAGAGTGAAGTAATTTCTTGAGCGTCGAATCGTCAATTTCATCGCGGTTTTTTAGCAATTTTGACAGTGCCTCTGCTGAATGTTCATCCTTAATGCGATCATAACCAAAATCCATTAATATCTGTTGATAAAGAGGCTCCCAATCTTGAAATTCCATAGTGACCACATTTTTGAGTTTTAGGTTCGATCCAACTATATATCAATGTAATAATTAAAATTATTTATTCTTATATCAAATTTCTCGATGTGGTAAGTGGTAAGTGGTAAGAACAATTTTCAATAAGATGCTCGATACTTGATGCTCGATACTCATTATGTGGGCGAGCATCCAGCATCTTTAAAGAAATTGATATTAAAACATCGAGTATCCTTGCCAACAGAGTCTTAGCACCTACCACTTTAACCAATAGGATAGCTACCACTTGCCACTCATTATTGGTTCTCCCTAGATTTGGAGAAGAATTAAAAATATTAATATAGCTAAAATTGGAAATAACTATATATCGAAAGTAATACCGAATTGTGTATCATTAGCCTACAAAGGTAATCTCTATTTAATCTTCGACTGTAATAGCGCCGTTCGGGCATTCCTCTTCACAGGTGCCACAATCAGTGCATTCCTCGGCGTCGACCTTGGCCTTTTCGTTCTCGAGCGTAATGGCTTCGACAGGACAGGACTCGACACAGGTACCACAGCCATCGCATTTCTCTAAATCGACTTTCGCTACCATACCAACGCACCCTCCTAAATCTTATTTTTATCGGTTTGTCGTGGGGAAATAGAATATCCTTATTATAAGTATTTCCATCGGGTCTTTTTAGTTAGTATTAAATATATCCATGGGTTTAGGTTATAAGCCTTTTGTTTTGTGACAAATAGCAAAAGTTAATCGGCAACGGTTAAGCTTACGTAACCATATGTTAGATATTGATATAATTGAGGTGAGATCACCCCATGAAATATGTTCAAGGTCTGATATTACATGAACCTGAATCGTCAGATGACGCGCCTTACGAGTTCATAGAAGGTTATTTAGGGTTTGAGGATGGAGTACTTCACGAGATTTCGGGGGGAAGTCCACCTTCAACTATAGATAAGGATGATATATTGGGTAAAGGTATAATCATTCCAACCTTAATTAATCCTCATACCCATATCGGAGATTCGATAGCAAAAGGATTTGAATTCCCGGCACATGCCACTATCGAATCATTATTCGCACCACCGGATGGCTTGAAGCATAAACTATTGCGAGCCGCCCAAGAGCCGGAATTAATAGCGGCAATGCGCGATACCCAACGAGAGATGCTACACTTGGGCATATCAGGGTTTTGTGATTTTCGCGAAGAGGGTTTGAAAGGCGTTTTGCAACTGAAAGCTGCAAATGAAGGTTTGCCTATAGAGACAATAATTTTTGGTCGGCCAAAAGGTCAATATTATGATAAAGAAGAACTGGACGCATTACTGCAGCAAGTCGATGGGATTGGTATAAGCAGTATTTCCGATTATGAATATAGTGAATTGGAAAAGATTTCAAAACATACTAGATCTTCAGGCAAAAGATTTGCACTTCATGCAAGTGAAAGGATCCACGAGGATTTAGACCGGATCTTGAACCTGAAACCTGATTTTATAATTCATATGACGAAGGGCACTTCCGAGGATTTCGAAATTTTGGCGGCTGAAGATGTGCCGGTGATTCTGTGTCCACGTTCGAATAGGTTCTTTGGTAATACCCCAGATATCTCGGGAATGTTGGAGAAAAAAGTAACAATTGGGTTAGGTACCGACAATGTTATGTTGAACCCCCCGGGTCTATTTCATGAGATGCGGGTTGCATATGATATAGTTAGCGCCCAATCCACGACCAAAGAATTATCAGAGATTTTTAAAATGGGCGTAATAAATTTTAGGAAAATTTTAAATCATAAATATAATATTCCGCAACAGCGACTTGAGATAGGACAAAAGGCAAAGTTTATATTAATTGAGATACAATATAACGACCTCGATCCTACACAAATTGTTGTTAATAAAATTAATAAACAAAACATTTCTGTGATCTCGATTGGAAATGAGTTTTTATGGTGTAGAGATAAATCCAAACACAAGCTTTGAAAATAGGTAAAAGATAACGGGGTGAATAAGAATGTATGCAAAAGATATAATGGCAACCGACCTGATAGTAGCGAAAATCCCTATTAGTCGTAGTGAAATTCTTGGTTTGATGGTAAAGCATAAAAAGACTGGATTACCAGTACTGGATTCGAAAAACAAATTCGTAGGTACTATTACACGTAAAAATATATTTGACAATCCGAACGAAGAACAAATATCATCACTTATGGTCTGGGACCCGCCAATATTAAAGCCTAAAGATACTGTTCGTAAAGCTGCGAAACTTATGGTCAGCCATAATATACACAGGTTGCCGGTAGTAGAAAACAATAAACTCGTAGGTCTCATTACCCCTACCGATCTATTAAAGATCATCGCGAAGAAGAACCTGAAGGCACCAGTCAATAAATATGTGCGTAGCCCATGTGTACCGATCTATCAAGATACACCGCTTGCAGTAGCAGCTGCAGTAATAAATGTAACAAAAGTCTATGCGTTGCCAGTCCTTAACAAAAAAGCGCGGCTTGTAGGCATTGTAACCGATAGGGACCTATTCAATCTTGGATTTATTGACAAGAAAATTGCTTTATCCGAATTAGGGCTGGGCGAGGACGAAGATGCATGGACTTGGGAAGGTTTAAGAAACATTATGAAATTATATTATGAAGAATCCAAAACTGATCTGCCAAATGCACCGGTCAAAGAAATAATGGTGAAGAACCCAACATCGATCATGGAGAAGACGAATGTAAGTGAAGCAGCACGACTCATGTGGAAAAACGATTTTGGACAATTACCAATTGCAGATCCAAAAGACCATTTAATTTCGTTGGTCTATGACTTGGATATAATTGCATCACTTTATGAATAAATGGAGATATTATGCCGGATTTTTCTAAGATTATCGCGTTAGCGAAAAGGCGAGGTTTTTTATATCCGTCATATGAAATTTATGGCGGGGTCGCTGGGTTTTACGATTACGGGCCCTTAGGCACGTTGTTACAAAATAATATCACCAATCTCTGGCGTGAATACTATGTGATACGCGAGGGTTACGGCGAGGTCAATACCGCAAGTATCGCACCGTCAGAGGTTTTTGAAGCTTCGGGGCATATAGAGGAGTTCACGGACCTGATCGTGGAATGTACGAAATGCAAAGCGTCGTTCAGGCCGGATTTTTTATTGAACGACCTCCACGATAATCCCGACACGTTATCGCCCACCGAGACCGAAGACCTCATCATCACAGAGAATGTGCGATGCCCGGATTGCAAGGGCGAGCTCACAGCGCCCTATTCAGTGAATTTAATGTTCCAGACCCAGATCGGGCCCAGCGCCAAAGCCAAACGGATAGCATATCTAAGGCCGGAGACCGCTCAGGGGATCTTCACGAATTTTCATTTACTTTACCGATATTTTCGCGAAAAATTACCGTTCGGTGCAGTGCAATTGGGAAGAGGTTTCAGGAACGAGATCTCGCCGCGACAGGGTATGATAAGACTGCGGGAGTTCAATATGGCAGAAGCCGAGATTTTCGTCGACCCAAACGATAAGAGCTTTTCGAAGTTCGGAAATGTGAAAGATATAGTGATCCCACTGGTGCCGAAAACATTAGAGGATATCAAGATCCCTGTGGGGGAGGCTGTTGACAAGGGCATAATCGGAAACGAGACCTTAGCGTATTTTATCGTTTTAACATTTAACTTTTTAACTGATACCGGGCTGGATCCATCCAAATTACGATTCCGCCAGCATTTGGATACCGAGATGGCGCATTATGCATCGGAATGCTGGGACGCTGAGGCCCAGACCTCGTTCGGGTGGATCGAGATCGTTGGTATCGCAGACCGTACCTGTTACGACCTGGAGCGTCATATAGAATATTCCAAGCAGGACCTAACTGCGTTCAAAAAGTTTGAGACGCCGAGGGAGGTTGACAAGAGCGCGGTGGTACCGAACATGGATGTGCTTGGGCCTCGATATAAGGGTGAGGCTGGTAAGATCAAGCAGCAGTTGGAGGAATTGGACCCCAGCACGCTCGCTCAACCCGAAGAAGGTATCACAATAGAGATCGACGGCCAGGAGCTAAAATTAGAACCCGATAGTTATAAGCTCGAAAAGGTCCAAGAGACCGAGACTGGTGAGAGGATCATCCCGAATGTGATCGAGCCTTCATACGGTATCGATCGAATTGTATACACGTTACTAGAGCACGCCTATTTTGAGAAACAGGATGAGAAAGGTGAAGAATACCGGGTTCTAAGATTTAACCCACGCGTTGCACCGCTCAAGGTGGGAATATTTCCGTTAATGACAAAAGACGGGTTGGACACAAAAGCCCAGGAACTCGATGAGACCTTACGCGCTAAGAAATTGATAACTTATTACGACGATTCGGGCTCGATCGGCAGGCGTTATGCGCGCATGGACGAGGTCGGTACACCGTTCTGCGTGACCGTAGATTATGAGAGTTTGGAAAATGAGGACGTCACCGTGCGCGAGCGCGATAGTACCGAGCAGGTTAGGGTTAAGATCGAGGAGCTGCCTGAAATATTAAAGGATTTGATTTGTGGTAAACTTAAGTTTAATGATTTAATAAAATAATTTTTGACTTTTTTTTTATTAACCGCCGAGAACGCAGAATACGCTGAATTAACTTCAGCGATTTTAGCGTTCTCAGCGGTTGAAAGTTTTTATGTGAAAATGATTACTTTTAGTCACCCCCTCAATTAAAAGTCTTATTTTTTAAAATGATACCAAATTTAATATTATAAAAATTTAAAAGAATAAAAAAAGAAAGATTTAAATTACTATGGGCTTATAAGCATAAAGAATTTAAAAATTAAAAAGAAAATTAAAAAATAATGGTTACTCCATACTTATGTGAGGATTTAATGATGACAATATTGACTGAGGATGATATAAAGATCTTATTCGAAGAAGAAAAAATTTTACCCAAGGACTATCCTAAAAAACTCAAAACAAAAGCAAAAAGTGGATTACAACATGAACAGCGAGAATTAATAGTCCAAGGTAAGAAAGGCCATAAATTCGCAATTATCTTGAGAAAAAATAGAATTGATTTTCAAGATTTTTCTGTTATTTTACGTTATCAGGACATATTGACTGGAATTTGGCATAATCTTGCAAGATATAATGGTAAACATTTCCATACGAATACATTAGAAGGCAACTCATTTCATGACTTTCATACCCACATTGCGACCCAAAGATATCAAGAATCAGGGTTACGAATTGAAACATATGCAAAAGTTACAAAAACCTATAAAACATTCAATGAAGCGATAGAAAAGTTCCTTAAAGACTATAATTTTCATATCGAACTTCCGGAATCAGCGACTACTTTGAAGGAATTTGGAGGTAGTTGATTGAAGTTGGACGGTTTCAGAAAGGATTTTAAGAAGAAAGTCTGTGAAGAAATTGAATTGCTCTCAGAAGGAATAGGTAGATTCGTAGTTCATACACCATTTACTTTTGACGATGGCGATCATTTGAAAATAATATTAAAAGAGGACGGAAAAAATAACTGGATATTAACTGACGAAGGTCACACATTCATGCATTTATCATATGAAGATATTGATCTAGACACAAAAACAAGACAAATTATTATTGATAAATCGCTCACTTCATTTAAGATTAATAATAAAGATGGAGAGTTGGTACTTAATATTATTGACAAATCTTATGGCGATGCACTTTATTCATTCATACAAGGGATTCTCCACATTTCAGATGTTACATATTTGAAACAAGAACGTGTAAGGTCTGCTTTTAAGGAAGAGTTTCATACATTTGTTTCATCCCAAGTGACAGAGGAGAAGATAACCTTCGATTATCATGACCTGACACATGATCCAAATGCGTTATATCCTGTTGATTGCCTTATCGAAGCTAAGCCGAGGCCTATTTTTCTCTTTGCAGTTTTAAATGATGACAAATGTCGGGATGCAACAATTGCAATACTGCAGTTCGAAAAGTTCGGGATCAACTTTTATGCTGGCGCCATTTTTGAGAATCAAGAGGAAATCAACAGGAAAGTACTTGCGAGATTTTCGGATGTATGTGAGAAACAGTTCTCATCACTTCAATCTGCGAAGGAACGTTTTGAGAAATATTTTTCAGATTTAATGAATAAATGATTTATAGATGCATTTAATATCCATAATCGGGGGAAAGAACTTGTCAGAAGCTCCTAAAATAATTAAAGAATTGGTCGAACAATTCGACCGCAATATTGATGCCTATAAAAGCTCTGGTTATAAAGAGGAGCAATTAAAGCAAGAGTTTTTAAATAAATTTTTCAAGGCATTAGGATGGGATGTTGATAACGAAAAGGGTGCTGCGCCTCAGTATAGAGATGTAATTTTTGAAGATTCGATTAAGATTGGGGAAGGTACAAACGCCCCCGATTACTGTTTTACACTTTCAGGAAAACGTATATTCTTCGTTGAGGCTAAAAAACCGTCTGTTGATATAAAAAGAGATATCCACCCAGCTTATCAACTCAGAAGATATGCATGGAGCGCAAAATTACCGTTATCAATATTAACAGATTTTGAAGAATTTGCGGTATATGAATCACGGGTTAAACCGAAAAAAGAAGATAAGGCCAGTGTTGAAAGAATCATGTATTTGACTTACAAGGATTATGTGGAAAAATGGGATGAAATTGCAGATATTTTTTCACATCGGGCAATAGTTCAAGGGTCATTTGACAAATATATTGAATCTGTCAAGAAAAAACGAGGTACCCAAGAAGTCGATGACGAATTCTTAACTGAAATCGAATCCTGGCGTGAAATGTTAGCAAAAAATATCGCACTTCGAAACTCTGAGCTATCAGTTAATGATCTTAATTTTGCAGTCCAGCGATCAATAGACCGTATAATTTTCTTACGCATGTGTGAAGACAGGGGTATCG
>CBDVCJ010000155.1:0-9130 GCA_965372445.1 uncultured Thermoplasmata archaeon
CTTCCAATAACAAAGGATGCAACCACTCTTGCGACTGGATGCAGTCCAACTACCGCCGTCTTCCCAAGTTTTTCACTCTGCTCGGCACGGTTTCTAAACATCTTTCTTGCCGTTGGCGATTGCTTTCCTGCTTTGTTTAAATCTGCAAGAAAATTTACCTTTCCTTCAACCATATTTTCAAATTTTTGAGATGCTTTGACTAAAGTAATTGCTGTTCTGTCATCCATTTCGCCGATTAGAGTAATATAGACTATATTGTCCTTACCCAGATAGAGTCTATTTTTACCTACCCATATCTCTCTATCTTTCTCCTCTATCATTTTTCATTCTCCTCTCTTCAGATATTTATTATTTATTGCTTCAGCCACGTAAGCGCCTCTTTATGGGTTTTAAAAAAACGGCTATTTTTGTTACGAGATACCGAAATGACAAACGATGCTAGCACTCTTGCAACCGGATGAAAGCCAAAATAGGCGATTTTATTGACATTTTCATGTTCATGCAATTCCTGAAATATCTTTCTGGCATCTGATGTGGGCTTGCCGCCCTGGTTTAGATCGATAATAATGTTTAACTTTTCGTCGACCTTATTTCTAAATCCTAAAATTGCTTCCTTCTATGCAATTGCAATCTTCTCATTAAAATTCCCAATTACTTTAACTTTGAGAATATTATCATCATCCATATAAAATCGGTTTTTGTTCACCCAAATTTCTTTATTTTTTTCACCAATCATTTCTCATGCACCTCTCTTAGGATATTAAACGTCAAGATCTAAGCCATTCAAGCGCCTCACCGCGGTTCATAAAAACCCGAATGTTTTTATTTCTGGAAAGTCCAGTCATAAACGCTGCGAGCATACGCGCAACCGGATGCAAGCCAAGTATGGCAATTTTATCGACCTTCTCATATTCAATCATTTCCTGGAATATCTTTCTGGCTTCTAATGAAGGCTTCTTAGTTCGGTTATTATCTGCAAAGATATTCGCTTTGTCATCGACCTTACTAAGAAGTGAATAAAAAACGTCACGCATCGCTATTGCATTATTTTCATTAACCTCTCAAAAAATGGTAAGACACAGTATATTATCTTCACCGAGATAAAATCTATTTTCACCGACACTAATCTCTTTAACATTCTTTTCCATATTTAACATCTCATTTTATTCATAACATTTTCCGAGGAATGTGTTTCATATTTTACTTCCTGACCCATTGAACCCAGAAGGTCATTAATCTCTTGTTTAAGCTCGATCATCCGATGCTCTCGCCCGACGGCAAGATGATTGAACCGTTCCAGGTCTCTCACCGTTCTTTGTAACTCTTTTTCAGCGAGTTTACGCTCGGTGACGTCATGAAAGATCGCTCTCGTCGCTTGAAATTCACCATTTTCAAATTTGGCATTAACTGCGCCTTCAACAATAATTTCACGGCCTTCTTTGCTTACAAAAACCGTATCGATATTTTCAAAGGATTCACCCAAAGAAACTCTTTTAAATAGTTGCTGACAATGTGGTATTTGCTCTTTGTGGATAATGTCCATTAAATTTATTTTTTTAACTTCTCCATTGGTATAACCCATTACTTCCAGCCATTTTCGATTTACATATAAAAATTTACCATCCTTATCCACGCTTTGGATTAGGTCATTGGCATTTTCAAATAAATCTCGATATTTTTCTTCACTTTTGCGTAACGCGCTTTCGGTACGTTTACGTTGTTCCAACGCTTCACTTAGATTTTTTAATAATTTCTGGGTAGCTCGTTTATTTTTTTTCTCTAAGGTATGCAATTTAGACTGTAATGAAAAGTACGACCCCACACCCTGTTTATCTTTCGTTGTGGAAGTATAGACGAAAATCAATCCTAATAACATGTGGGCTGTAAAAAAAGAGAAAATTGATAAATACTCGTTGTTTTCTCCTAAGGAAAATCTCCCGATCGTAAAACAAACCAATGAAAACAAAAACATCAAACTGGAGAACTCGCGCCTTTTAAGGTACGCATAACATGAGACCACAATGATCTCAGTCGCAATAATCATCCTTGGTATCGTAAAAATCATTCCTGTATTAAACGGCGCAAAAATCATTAATATTGATATTAATATCGAAGCCAGGAATAATTTAAAGAGTAAATCAAAACCTTTTATTTTGTATAAATTTTCGTTGGCAGCAATAAGTAACGCAATCATAATGGGTAACGTAGTCCACTGATAAATGTTCGAGGTAAGTAACCCATATGTTTCATCATTGATCCCAAATGCGACCATAAGAAAAGATAACGAGCATACTATAAACGCCATTGAGAACATAAGTTTGCGTTTATCCCTATCTTTAAAATACAAACTTGCAAACCATATTGCCATAAATATAATTATAATATTTAGTAATAACCAACTGATCATAATAGCATTAAAATTAATTTGACACGCCCCCATACGAATTAAAATTAAAAATGATCAATTGTTGGTTTGGCCCTGCATTTTTGAGCTTAGGTTCGGGAATAACTTTAGGCAAGTTCCAATGCATACCGACCAAGGCACGTTTGGGCCTAGTGTGTGTGAGAGTAGATATTGTTATTTGATCAAACCTTTGGGGGGTCATTTTACAACAATAAAAATCGTGGCGCAATAGATATAAAGGGTTAGACATTTTTGTATCACATAAAATATGAGACACTCTACAATAGTTCAAATCAATAGTGTACACTTTAATCCTCTCTTCGAATGAGTTGCGGGTGCATTAGATGTTAACTGAATTAGACCCCAAACGTGCGGTTTATACAACGGTTTCCCATTCAATAATGATTGTGAAAAAAACTATGAAAAAAGTGAAAATGTGGGATTACATTGATAACCAGTTAGTTCGTTTTAACGTCAATTAAAACTTTTTCGTCAAACGAACTAAACTGAAGACGCTGTATCCCACGCGCTTAACTTATGACGTAAATACCCCACGAACCAAACCATTGGTGTTATTATCCTATGAACAAACGTTATGACGCCGTGTCCCACGCACTTAACCATTGGCGCTATTCTCTCACACATCAAACTTTGGGTGTAATTATCCCACGAACTTAACTGTCGACGTTTAATCCAACATATAGTTTTCATGCACTTTAATTTAAATTTGTTTGTCAAACGCATTCAAAAACAGCCCGACAGTCACAATATACTTGTCTTTTAAAACTTGTTGAGCTTCAATATATACATTTCCCATAAACTTAATTTGGTTTAGGAATCGTTTATATTCGTCCCGAGAATTGAAGATGATTATTATGGTGGGTAACTGATTTTGAGCTGTGTATGTTCGAGGTTGCTGCTCCAGTGCAGCTTTTAAAATTTCCAACCCCTCTTCGGATTTATCAATATTGATCGGTCCTATAACTTCAGGGCCAGTTTTTTTCATTAACGCACCACAAATTTTAGTTTTTAACTCGTCATAATACAAAGGTTTTTCAATATAATTATCAACCTTCTGGGTATCGGTGGCGGCCTTTGCCTTTTCTAGTTCGGAAAAATCAGTAAGTAGTATTCGGCCTGTTTTAGGATATTTCTCGTGGACTTCGGTTAGTAATTCTATACCATTCATTCCTTGAATATTATAATCTGCTAATATAAGGTCGTATTTATTTTCAACCATTTCAGCTAATGCAGTTTCACCATTGGTGGTAGTCGAAATTTCGCTGTTAAATTCCCAGACATTTGATAAGGTTAACTGCAATGCATCAAGTATATCCTCATCATCATCCACAATTAGAATCTTAAAGATCTTATCTTTATTATCATCACTCTTTTTTTGCATTTTCATACCTCTGCCGAAACCACAATTTTGGACCTCAACTTCCTTTTTTAGCTTAGGATTGTTTGCGCTGTGTTATTTCACGTACTACGACAAGATCCGCATAGCTACACTTATACGGGATTTCTACAATATTTAATTCGACAGGCAGCTTTTCCCGGTTTCTATTCATTAATATTGTCTGGTGCAACGTTTTTTGGTCCTTGCTCTCTATTCTCAATCGGTCAAAATACTGTACTTTTTCGATTTCATCTGGATGTAAATAATCTGTAAATGGTTTGCCGATAAGCTCATTCTTTTCATATCCACACATTTTCGCAAACCGTGGATTTACAAATCGTATTATTCCATCCTGAATAATAGATATACCGTCATTAGCGAACTTTACTATGTTGCGATATTTCTCTTCGCTCTCTCTTAAAATATTACATTTAATTTGGTTATAAATAGCCATTTCAACCGTCATCTGTAGCTCTTGCTTCTCATAGGGCTTGATTATATAACCATATGGCACGGTAGTCTTCGCCTTGCGCATAGTCAGATCATCCGCATGCGCTGTAAGGTACACTACCGGAATATTGTGATTGTTCATAACGTATTCTGCGACATCCAATCCGGTCATAGTACCTTTTAAAACAATATCCATAAGTATCAGATCTGGAGCTAAGTTACTGATCTTTTCTATTGCCTCCTCACCAGTAGATGCAACTCCAATAACATTATATCCCATATTCTCTAATGTACTCTGGATATCCATTCCAGTAATTTTTTCATCTTCTACCACCAATATTTTTTCATTCACCATTTTTTCACCTCTAATTTCTAACTTTAAAATAAAATTTAAAATGCTTCTTACTCATCTTTACCTCGTGGTAAAGTAAAATAAAATGTAGCACCTTTATTGACCTTTCCTTCGGCCCAAACCCTCCCACCGTGTTGAGTGATTATGCGTTTAACAATCGTAAGCCCGATACCTGTTCCTTCGAATTCATCCTGGCTGTGCAACTTTTTAAAAACGTCAAAAAGCTCGTCGGCATGCATAATATTAAACCCAACACCGTTGTCTCTTATGTAATAGAGGTTCTCGCTTTTCTTCACTCTCCCGCCGATCTCGATCGAGGCATGCTCTGTATATTTCGAGAATTTAATTGCATTAGATAAAAGATTGATTAATACCTGCCGAATCATTATTTGATCACCTTGTGAAGGAGGAAGTGATTTGACTTTGAAACTCACAGGTCTACTCGGAGTTGTGGTTTTGAGGTCCTCGATTATTATCTTTACAAGCTCATCCATATTAATTTCAGAGCGAATCAGCTCTCTTCCACCCATTTTTGAAAAATTAATAAGGTTATCGACCATTTGTCCAAGTACTTTGGAGCTGTACTCAATTACATTGAATAGATGTTGACCTTTCTCATCAAGTTGACCGACGTCATTTTTCAATAAAATGCGTAATGAGCCATCTATCGCTTTTAAGGTTGCACGTATATCCTGAGAGATCGAATAGCTGAACCGCTCCAAATCTTTATTAACTGCTTCCAGTTGTACGGTATGATGTTGCAGATCCTCATTTAAGCTTTGAATCTTTTCCTCGGCTAATTTTCGTTCCGTTATATCCTTTACAGCACCGAGAACGGTAGTTACACGCTTTGGTAAATGTGATAGGAGTGGTTGTGCTATAACGTGTAGCCACACAATTTTATTACTTTTTACATAAACACGAAATTCAAGCTCGTTTGAAACACCTTCAAATATTACGGTTTGTATGAAACTTTGGAAACTTTTTAGATCATCAGGATATATAGATTTATACCCTGTTTTTGGATTTAAAATATTATCTAAATTGTATTTATTAGCCCACTTAAAACCAGTTGAAATCGAATCCAATTCGATCTGGCCGTCTTGTGCAATATTCAACCTGAAAATAAAATCAGAGGTCAATTCAGAGATTAATCGATACCGCTCTTCACTTTCTTTCAAAGCCACCTCAACACGTTTGCGCTCCGTAATATCACGAATTATCGCGATATCGGCCTCGCCGCCCTCATATTCTATCAACGCACCATTAATCTCGACGGGGATCTCTTGGCCACCTTTCGAAATAAGTTCGATCTCATATCGAGCTGGAATTCTTTTACCCGCCAATCTTCGCCTATAATTATCTATTACCAGATCCCTATATTTCGGTGAAACGAACTCAATAAAAGATTTACCAATTGCTTCCTTGACCGAGAAACCAGTGAGCGCTCTAATTTTGGAATTGGCGAATTTTAATATACCATCTTTAATTATAACAATACCATCATTTCCCTTTTCCACAAGAGTTGCATATTTTTTTTCGGATTCGCGCAACGTCGCCTCCACGCTTTTACGTTCCACGAGCTCTAATTTCAATTTGTTACTGGCTCTTTTTAACTCGCTCGTCCGGTTAACTATTGCCTGCTCCACTTCATGCCGAACTTTTTTCAAGGCCTCTTTCATACGTTTACGCTCGGATAGATCACGCACAACCCCAATAAACCCAATAGGGTTCTGGGCATTATCTTTCATAACTGCAGCGTTAACTTCAACGGGGATCTTGCTTCCGTCTTTTATCACTATATCATACTCACGTTCATGGCGATCACCTTTTTTCAAAACTTGTTCTAAATTTTGCATGGCACGTTTACGATCTTTTGGCACAATAATATCAACGGACTTTTTGCCGATTAAATCGGATTTGTCACTCGTACCATATAATTTTAAAGTCGCATCATTCACATCAATGATCTTGTAATCAATGTCACTTATTAAGATACTATCCACCGAATCTTGGATTGCACTTGAAAAATAATCCAAATCTTTTTCAGCTTCTTTACTATCGGTAATGTCCATAAAATAACCTAAAGTGGCTCGTTTGCCTTGATAGTTAATTGGTGTGACGATCTCAGAAACCCACCTAATTTTACCGTCTTTGGTCAAAACCCGATACTCATATGGTGTCGAGCACTCACCATTAATTGCTTTTTTCGATTGGCTAAGTACCAACTCACGATCATCGGGAACGACTAGTTTTAACCACTCCATCCCTAATAACTCGGCGTCATTATACCCCGTAAGTTCTTCACATTGGGCGTTGATCGATTCAAATTTACCGTCCTGTAGAATATAAACACCAATTAAAGGGTCAATCAACATATCCTTTGAAAAAGCTTTAAATGATTGAAGTTCGAGCTCGATTGGCTCTTTCAAGTTAATAATCTGTTTTCGTAATTTTATCAATTCATTATTACGCTGCTTACCAAGTTGAGATTTTAATTTCATTTTGGTTACCTTCTATATTATTAATTTACAGAACTTTAGCGTATTCTTGGTGTGCCATCTCGATACTGGTTCATTAAAAAACGCTCCCTTTTGGTGATGCTTTCAAATTTTTCGATCAACGGTTTACATTTTTCTTTTATCTCCTGTGCATAATCTTTTTCTATCTTCTTATCTAAAATTTCAATCTCATCAAATATTAAATCCTTCTTAGCCAATAGTATATTTTCTTTTAACGCTACATTTTCAATCTGTCTTAATTGCTCTTGAATTATTCCTCTATTGATAAGATTTTTATTTAAACTAGATAATAGGTCGGTTAGTAAACCGGTAATTGCCGCATTATTTGTACTTGCAACATATAATTCAATACAATTCGTATCCTCATCTATTCCTAGTTTTATTGCAAATTTATTTTTCTGATCTTCGGTTGTACCATAAAACCAAACTTCTATTCTTCGGGGATTACCACTTACTATTTCCTGAACTAGTTTTACATTATACATAAAAATTAGGTCTTTGCAAATCCTAAGTGCTCGCTCAATATTTAACCCAAGAGGTATATCAATAACTTTACTACCGTTATTAGTCACTTCATTTTTTAACAAACCCTTGAGTTCATTCAACCCAATACTTTCGTTGGTGTACAATATGGGGCATAAAATTCGTACTTTTTGGGGTGATAACATAATATATTTATCTTTATCTTGCCAGTCTCTAAAAGAAAGGCCACCGCCAATAAATGTATCCGCACATATTAATGGATCAAAATAAATTGTTATGCTTTTCTTATCACTGGGTGCAATCGGCCCGATCTGAAGTTTTTTACCCAGCTTTGTAAATATTGGCTTAATATGGCTTAATGTTAATAACTTCTCATCGTATATCAGGTCTAGCACTACATCCTTAATATCCATTGGATCTTCATTTATTATATCTAATTCCAATTTTAGATATCCATTATGATATCCAAACTGTCTTTTTAATTTTGTATTGCCAAGTCCATCCCCAACTTGGATCCATAATCGGTCCTCAAATTTATACTCAGAATCATCAAAAACTTTTTTACATGATAGATCGATTTTCAATGGGTACCTACCTTTCTTCTTGGGAAAGATTTCAATAGGTAAAACTTTGGTTTCATTTACCTTAATTATTCGATTGGTTTCTGAAGCGGTTGAAGGGAAAAGTTTTATTTTGAATTCACCATTAAAAAATATTTTAACATCTTTTGCATGAATATTGCCTATGTTAATAATCTCTAAATCCAGTTTATTCCAATTATTTGCTTGAAATTGTATATTTTTTATTTTTCTCAGCCTTAATTCAGGAAAACTTATTTCGGTAAGTTTTCCTACAGTGTTAATAATCTGGTTTATATATGTCAATGCTTTCTCCCAATTATTCGAGTTCATTGCATTTATACCTACTTGAATATAATGATCTACCGCTACGACATTTAACCCCATGTTTTTTGTATCATTAAGAATTTTTTTTAACCATGTAATTATTTCCCTCTTTGAATCTTCAGAACCATCCATTGTCTGTGTCAATATCTCCTCATATCTTTCCGGAGGGATTTGATTATTATATTCTATCAAAGGTTTTTTCATATTTTTCGTAACTCCAAAATCGTCATTATAATTGCAGGTCATAATTTTTCGATATTGTGTGCCGAGAGCCATGAATCTTTGAAGGTGAGTCCAAAGAGCCAAAAAAAGTTTTCATTTACTTGATTCATTCGGAGAGATATTACTACAATGAGGTGAGCTACTTTGGGGACTCATGACTCCCGGCATTTCACCCTTAACGCTCAAATTATTTTGGTGAATTGAAGATTTTCACTCAATATCATCAGTGGTTAGAACTTCCATGAATCGTTCTATAATTTTCAATTCAGTTTCTTTTAATATTGACGGATTTAATGAAATTATCAAACTTGAATCATTGACACAAATTTCATCTTGTAAAAAAAATAATAGATTTAAAATCACCTGAAAATTATTTTGTAAAATTAGATATTC
>CBDVCJ010000156.1:0-9126 GCA_965372445.1 uncultured Thermoplasmata archaeon
ATCCTTTACTTTTGATTCGCGATAGGTTAGTTCTTCGGTATCGATCATGATCTGGTACCGCTCTGACTCTTGATAATTACCGGCATTATCATACCCACGCCATTGAATATAATTTTCAGTCCCCTCTTGAAGTTTTAAGGTCGGGGTCGAGACCTTCACAATTTCAATACCACTGGTATTGTCTATATTAGTGCCGTCCTCGATCCTAGATAATTCGAGCCAGTTATCTTGCCAATTCCCGAACCCTGAAAGGCCTGTCTTGGAATAACTAAATTCAAGCGTCGTGAGGTCCAATGCACTTTCACCAACATCGGCAACGAAAATTTCACAAGTTACCAATAGTCCTCCGGTTTGCCATTCTTGTGGCTCCGGGTAGGGTTCATAAAAATCAGGGCCAATTGTGTCTACCATAATTCGATAATCTTCAGATTCCAACCCGTTCCCGGCATAATCTTCAGCATACCATTTGATATAATTACTCACGCCTTCCGGTAGTGTTAGGTCTAAAGTGCCAATACAGCTTAGACCGTCTTTGGACAGTACTAATTTGGTACTAGGGTCGGTATTGGCTAGGACCCAATCACCATAATCTAATTCTGAATAACCAGCCATTCCTTTCGTAGAAATACTATATTGTATAGTGCTGAGGTTTAGGCCGCTGCCCTTTGCATTATCCTCAATTGTAATTTGGAATTCAACCAGTGTGGCGGTCTGCCAAACTTCACCAGTTGGAGAAACATCGCTATACGCGATGTTCTGGGTATCAATTTTTATTTGATAGATATCAGAAAGGGTATGACTACTCCCTGCAACATCTTTTGCACGCCACCGAATATAATTTTCAGTGCCTTCTTCAAAGTTAAGATCCGCTGTGCAGGTAACGCTGGAACCGTCCTTGATCTTTTTTGCGCTTGTCCAACCACCGAAACTTTCAGGAGATGTGCCGGTGATGGAATATGAATATTCGATCGTGCCAGCATCCACCCCGCTATTCGCATCCGTTGCAGTCACCCCACAAGTTATGGTGAGGGTATGCTCCCATGCCGAACCTATGGGCAATGGGTCCTGAAATACGATGCCTTCGGTGTCTACAAGAATCTGGTAGATATTTGAGACCTTCGAGTTACCTGCAAGATCTGCTACGCGCCACCGTATATAATTCTGTTTACCTTCGGCTAAAGTTACGGTAATGTTAACTGCAACTTCGGCGCCGGTACCGGAAATATCGTTACTATCAACACTCTGCCAAGCTTCGAAACCTGTGATGCCGGAAGTTGAGATCTGATATTGTATCGAGTTTGTATCTATGCCACTGGGGCCGGTGTCTTTGATGTCGATCCCGCACTCAACATCACTCACCAGATTCCATTGATAAAATTGTGGCACCGCATTCGAGAACGTCAAATTGCCGGTATCTACATTGACCTTAAAATCCAGCGATTCGTACCAATTCCCGGCAAGATCTTTAGCACCCCATTTAATGTAGTTATCAGTTCCGTCATAAAAATTCACATCTTCTGTGCAGATAATTGTCTCACCGTCCCCAATCTTTTGCGCTGAGATCCATTCGCTATAATTTCCGATCCCGGAAGTAGAATATCGATATGATATGGAGCTTGCATTGACCGTGCTTCCAGCGATATCGTTGACCGTTATCCCGCAGGTGACGATCGTGTCGGTTTGCCATTGCACATCATCTATTGGGATCGGGTCGGTAAAGGTGAGGTTGATGGTATCCACCTTTATTTGTATATCAGGTGATGTTAATTGGTTGTTGGCCTGGTCTGACGCGCGCCATTTAATATAATTATTCGTGCCCTCGCCAAATATTTCGGTGGTATAGACATATGTGCTCTGTACCACCCCGGCTTTACCTAGATTTTGCCAACCCCCGTAACCAGAAAGGCCGGTCGTTGAAAATGCATATTCGATCGTACTGGTATCAACCCCGCTTCCGCCAAGATCTTCAATTTTTGCACTGCAGGTCACACTTTGGCTGGTCTGCCAGAACGAAGGTTGGAGGTTGCTGTAAGTTATATCGATCTGATCGATCTTGAGCTGGTTATGCCCTGAAATGCGCTGATGATCCACAATATCTTTGGCACGCCATTGTATATAATTGTTAGTACCTTCCGCGAAGGTCGGGTTGACGGTCACGGGCAGCTGAGTTCCGGAGCCCGATGCACCTGCACTGAGCCAGTTGCCGTAATTGCCAATACCATTGGTAGAGATCCGATATTCGATCGAGCTAACATTGATCCTGCTACCCAGAACGGTATCGTTCACAAATACATAACACGCGACCATCGCGGACTTTTGCCATTGGTCGGGTGTGGGCGAAATATCTTCGAGCTTCGGCTTCTTCGAATCTACGAAAATCGAATCGCTGACCGAATTACCCAAATTATTGGCAAAGTCCTTTGCCCAAACGTAAACATAAACCAACCCCTGCACCGCATCTACGAGCTGGCCGGGTGAGTCCGGGTCCCAGGTGCCGTTTGTGGTGGTCTCGTTGTTAGCGAATGCATAATAGTAGCCTTCTAAGCCCGAGCCGCCGCCATCCGTAAAGCCTAAAAATACAAAATCCAAGATCGTATCGTTGGAATAAACAGCACCGTTATCAATAGTAATACTTGCCCCCGAATTGTCGGGAGGTATCATCTCGATCTTGACCTGAATATCGCTTGAGTTTTCGAAACCGTTCCCGACAGCGTCTTTCGCGCGCCACTGAATGTAATTATTATTTCCGACAATGAACGACGGATTTGCGGACGCGATATAGCTCGTGCCAGAGCCAGTAAGGTTCGCATTCTGCCAGGGCCCGTAATTGCCGGGGCCGTCGGTCGAGTTGCGATATTCGATACTGCTGACATTAACCCCGCTGCCGGCAGTATCATTGATCGTAATTTTACAGGTGGGATTGAAACCGGTTGCCCATCCACCTGAATACGGTACAGGATCGGCAAAGGTTACATTGATCGTATCCACACGCACCGTGAAGTTCTTCTTCGATTGATCTGTGGCACCAGCCGGTAGATCCACGATATCTATGTCATTAACGTCCGAAATATCGTTTAGCGGGTCGGCCTGGGTGGTGATCAAGAAAGGCTCGCTGGTATTCGGCGAATCTTTCCAAGCACCAGTATCGTCATCAGAGATCGAAACATTATAGTACGAGCCGTTCACATAAACATTTGTCGTGCCTTGATAAGTAACCTTGTAGCCAGTCCAATTGATCTGCTCGTTGCCGATCACCCAATCGCCCTTGGATAATGCGCCTTGGTACTGGGCGGTCACGCTCAAAGTACCTCTGAACATCATATCGTTCTCGATTTTGAATAGATCAATATATGTGGCATTATCATAATTATTATTTTTAAGTGTGATCTCAAGAAACCCGTCGGAGAGCTGTTCGTCTGGATACGTCCAATTGAAAATAATTTTAAAATCAATAAACCATTTATCAACACTATTGTTTGTACTGTCGTTGCTCGTGCTTTTGATCTCGGCATAATCATTGGGGTCAGATATTTCAGTAAAATTATCTGTTACTGCGTCCCACGAATATTTTAGGTTTTCTTCGCCCGGCCCGTAATCTAAAGTGATATTTACATATGAAACATTTGCCAGACCGGTTTGGGTTAATATTGTTGCATTGAAGGTATAGGCCTTATACTTTGCATAGCAGGTGTCGCTATTAGCACCTCCACCGTCGTCCAATTCGAGGGTGTTCGGGTTGCCGACCGACCATTCGACCGCGTCGCGGATCAGGTCATATAGATTATTATAGGTCGGTGCGATCGGGTCGTCATAAGGCCCTAACACCACAATTTTGCCTTTGCTCGGAACATCTCGCGCACCCACATATATCATATTGTTATTTGTCGATTTGGCCGTTAATTTTATCGAATCCCCGGGCATCATCGCCGAGAACATTTCGGCATCAAAACTTTGAGAAGTTATGATCTGGTTGACCGCATAATTTTCGGTGATCTTATGAGAGATCAATATCTGCTGGTCGTTCACTGTGCTGCTATAACTCCAATATACTCCATTACCATTTGAGCCGGCGCTAGGGGGAAACATAAACCCGGAGAACGCGGCATAACAAACTGCACTATCCGCACAAATTATACCCTTGTTTATGCCAAACCAATTGCTCACAGAGGTGAGATGGATATTTGGTACAGAATTATCCGGTAAAATAAGCGCATCGTAGTTTGCTAAAACGCCGGGGGTCAAGGTCGTTATTATGGCAGCACTAAATCTGGATTGCGGGTCGGTCGTTAGAATGCTCTGGTAGGTATTGAACGAATTCGCATTGCCACCGGTCCAATAAGATACATCGCCGGTATTAGCATGATCGTAGATCGCAACATTGATCGTACTGCCGCGGGTGCCCGGCGAGTTAATTGAATTAAGATCTGTTTTTGGCGATAATTTATTTTCGGATGCATCATTATCAACTTCAATAATATCAGAACCATCTCTCTGTTCTATAACAGGCAGGTTATTAAACACTCCGAAAATAAATGATAATGTTATTATTGCCACAATAACTAATTTATAGTTTGATTTTCCAGTCATCATCCAGATCACCTAATTTTAATATAATTCGCGTTGGCGTGGGTCATAATATCCAGTAGGAGCGTTCCCCAATTCAATAGGTTGTTGAGGTGCATAGTATTGAGGTGGATACTGTTCCGGTTGTGTCATAGGAGGAGGTTGCTGCGGGTACTGCGGTTGCATCGGCGCGGGCGGTAGTACCGGTACCTGCGGCGGTGCGGGCATGTATTGAGGCATTGGCGGCTGCGGGGTCGCCGGCGGCAGCCCCGCACCTGGCGGCGGCGCGATCGGCGGCATTGCTTGCATACCCATACCCGGGGCGCCAACACCCGGCAACACCTCCAGCTCGCTCTCCTCGGCGTCTAATCTACGCTTACGGTTAAATAGAAACAATAGAATGAAAAATACGATTAGTATCACAACTCCGATCGCAATATATACTAGCCCTTCCCCTTTTTTATCTTCATCAACTCTTACAGGCCTTTCTATGACTTTGACCGGGATATCGATCGAATCTGATAAACCACTCCCTTCGGAAGTCGCGGTTATTGTGATGATATAGGTATTGGGGGCTTTCTGATCAGGGATATTGAGTGTGAGAATTAATGTTATATCTTCACCTGATTCGAGCGATAGCAGTTCGCCCATGCTTTCTAACTGGATGTTATCACCAAGCCGGTTGGCATCCAGGCCCGGGATAATAAGATCTATATCATTTCCATTGTTGGTTATATAAACCTCATAAGTTGCCTGGGCGCCCTGGCGGATCGTGATCTGGTTTACGGTCATACTGACATTAATTCCGTAATTCTTGATATTCACATCAAATTCCCAAATACCACTAACACAAGCACCATCCGTATTCCCATCGAACGGGATTACGGTCCAATAATAGGTTGCCCCGTCTTTTAAACCTTTAAAATTAAAGCTTGTTTCCTTTTGATTATTTGCCACTAATGTTGTTGGGGTCGGATCGGTATCAATATAGACATCGTAGGTCAATACGGTCCCATAGGGGCTGTTACCGACCCAAGATAGCTCGACAGAGCTGCTCGAGATCTCGGTACCGTATGTCGGCGAATACAAAGTTGTGGTTGGGAGTTGATAACTCGTATCGATCTTAAAGCTGTGCACGCCCCCCATAAAAGTACCGGTTGCAGTGTCATCTTTTGGTAGAACTTGCCAATAATAAGTAGTCTCATCGGTAAGGTCTTCTAATTTATAGGTGGTATCTAAGTAACCGCTTTGGGATAATGGCGCGGATCCGGTAGTGCCAAAGTAAATATCATAACTAATATCTTCCAATGTGTTATCGGCATCGAGAGTGCTCCACCAAAGCGTGACGTCAAGTGTGTTCACAATCCCGTTATTGCTCGGCGAGATCGGAATGACGACTGGCGGGTCATTAACAGGGTCAACATATACCACAAAGGATTGATCTTGAGAATTACCGCTTTTATCCACAACCCTCACCGTAACATCAGCAGAGCCGGTATAATTTTCTTCAAGCGGGATAAAATCGAGTTTATTATCTGCGCCTAATGAAATTTTGAGCTTGGTAGATTCCGAATTTGAGATCACCGCGAAAATTAGTTCCTCAACGGCATCATCAACATCGGTCACATATGTTTCAAGATCGATCGCGTCGTAGGTCGGGGTATCTTCTGGTATGTGTTTATCCGGGATCGTGCTCCATTGAGGTGCGTCATCATTTAATCCGATAATATTCACATAAATATCCTGATAAGGATTATCGGCAGGCTCGAAACTCGGGTCGTCATCACAAAAGATCCTCAACGGTATCTTTTCGCCATACCACCAATCATTTAGGCTGGCAACGCGTAATTCGTTGGTGGTGGGATCTATATCGACCTCAAGTTGCTCGTCTTGATATTCATTATCGGGGTCGACGGTGTAATTATAATATAAACGGTCATTTTCAATATCGTAGAAATAATAAGAATCTGCTAGAAATACCGATGTGCTTATTCCACCTTCATAAAATGTGATGTTGGGTATCTTTACCGCACCTACGATCGGTTCATCGTTAAGGGGGTCGATCGTGATAATAAAATCGTTCGATTCCACGGTCAGTCCTTCGTCATCCGTAGCATTAACTCTAACCTCCACCGCCCCAAACCAATTATCGTTGCCAGTACCATTCAGGCAATCCACACCGAGGTACGGGCGGGTGGCCCTTGCACCTGCACCGCCGAGCGGCTCTAATTCGGTCACATAAACATCAATGATCGATGATTTGGAGTTCTTAACAACATTATATGTTAATTCTGTAGGAGCTAGATAGTCATCACTAAAATATTCGCTCAGGTCCATGACACGATCATCAACCGAATCTTCATCAATACTCCGGTCTGAAGGTAACTCACGTGTCAAGGTCGGAAATGCATTGTATTCTATGAAGATACCATCAACTTTCAATTTGCCCTCGGTCTCGGAGTAAAAGGTCAAGGGGATAGTAACTTCGGGCGTTTGCACGCCAAACACCAGTTCTTCGAGCTCATTCGCTAGATGACCTGTGTATGGATTAAGATTGACCATTGTGCTATAATCATAGGTGATATCAATATTATCAACTGTAACAATCCCGGGCGTTTCAGAGATTAGTTTCAGGTCGATCTCGACAAAACAATTCCCATATTCATCCGAAGTAACGATGGTCGCACTAGTTAGAATATTATTAAGTTCATTCGCAAGGTCGGTAATAGTATCTGAAGTATCGAACATCCCCGTGGGCCCAACCCAATCGATATTGGTATTACTTCCAACATCCAGGGTTACATTCGTGGGATAGAAGCTCTCTAACTCGTACCACATGATATCCTTTACACCTGAGGTGTCGGCAGTCGCTACAATATCGATATAATCCTGGCCGTCCATGTTGCCCAAGAATACATTATTGAAACTTGTCCAATTTAACGGATCGCTTTCAATCACACTCTTGCCCCACCCCCCATTTGTAGGTGTACCGTCATTTTCATACCAGCGTACTTCAGTATCACCATAAGAATTGGCGACGAGATCCAAATTTCCATCCGGTGCCCCGAGCGACGTTCCAAGATCGCCGAGATACACATCGCCATACGGTGCCCAGCTGTTGACACTATCAACAAAGTGCCGCGGCCAGCTGGTGGTAGTCGGGTTGTTCGGGGCCTCGTACCATGCGATATCGTAGTCGGTAATGACCGCTACATCCGGGTTGCCATCCTTATCAATATCGCCGACATCAACTGCCATCGGGTATTGGGTAAATTGGTCGATATAATGTGGCAACGACCAAGAAGTGGCGTTGCCATCCAGATTCTCATACCAGTACACAAGTTGGTTTGGCCAGTTCCAGCTATAATCCGTTACGACCGTATCGTTATCACCATCGCTATCGATATCACCAACGGTAAGCCCAAATGCATAGGTCAACGAGCCCAGAGTTTGGGTAGACCAAGACGAGCCATCGCCATTGGTATTATTGAACAAATAAACGTCGCAGGCTCCGCCGTAAGTTGTCACCAGAATATCGGAATTACCATTGTTGTTCATATCGGCAATAAATATCCCAAGTGGTGTGTTTACAATACCAACCGACTTTGAAGATGACCATGATGTGCCCTTGCCGTCGAGGTTCTCATACCAATACACATTGTTAATATTCGGTGAGGTAATTGCAATATCGATATCAATGTCACCGTCCAGATCCCCAGCTGCGATCTGGTATGAATCGCTTATCGAAGAATCGATCATATGTACGGTCCAGACCGTGCCGTCACCATTGACGTTCTCATACCATTGTACTGTCCCATTCCCCCAGATCCAGTTTTGAATTGTGATCACGACATCGTCGTCGGTATCATTATCGATATCGGCAACACACATATCCATAATATAGGGTTCGTTTGCGTCGATATAGTTCCGTTCGCTCTGATCTTTGATCTTACCGGTCAAACTCAAGCCTGCACTGGTGATGGACGCATTTACGGGTAGTTTTAATTTGGATGACGAATCCGTGCCACCGGAATAAAACACGATATCTTGGCTTTGCAGGCCATCATAGAAATAGTTCTGACGGCCCATTGCACCGTAGCCGGTACCATAGAACGCCCATTCGAGATCGCCATCTCGTCCTACATCAAGAGTTACATTGGTAGGATAATTGCCAGAACCGTCATCCACGTTCGAAACGTTAAAATACGCCATGTGGATCGGTACATTTCGCGGTATTTTTAGGTTCTCGGTAATGTTTCCGCCACCGCTGGGAAAGTTGAACATTTTTTCGGTATCCCGGTCAATAAATTCGGTTATCGTGGTGCTTGAGGTATTTCCGATAATTGCTATAGTCGCTGCACTTATAAACAATAGGGTTACAAATATTACTAATATCCTTTTCATTAATAGTCCCCCGGCATAATATTTATGTTATTAATATATCATTAAGATATATTAAATTAAATGCTAAGCATTTTTAGATAATATAAAGTTTTTGGAACAGTTTTACTACTATATGTCATTTAAAGTCAGGGGTCAGGAGTCGGGATTTAGGTTTGGTTG
>CBDVCJ010000157.1:0-9038 GCA_965372445.1 uncultured Thermoplasmata archaeon
CGCAAACACACCGGGTTTGTTAATGCGCCAATAATTGAAATAAATTTATTTGAATTTATTTTTTAATCAAGAGCCTAAATGCCAGAGTGATCCTGGCTTATTTGAAAACGTTGATTCAATTAGTACCTCAATAGCAACTGAAGCTCGAAGCAGTGAGAGAACATTAAGGGAATCAAACTCACATGGTGGGAGCTGGCTGGATAGTTTTAAAGATGATTCTGGGATCGATTGGCTTAATTCGGATCAGTTAAATCTTAGCGATGATAAGGTTAAAATTGGTGGAGGTGTGCCAATACCTCTAAAGGTAGATAGCAATACAATGACATTATGGCATTTTAATGAAGGAAGTGGAGCAATCACCTATGATGAAACAAATAATGATAATGATGGTAATATAAATGGGCCTTCTTGGACCACTGGTAAATTCAATAGCGCTTTGAGTTACAATGGTGGTAATGATAGAGTCGATGTAGCTTCAGATCCGAGCTTAAATTTTGGGGCTCAACAATCTTTTACTATTGAAGCCTGGGTAAAAACCGATCAGAAACAAAACAATATTATCTGTAAATACGTCGATGGTACTCCGGGATATTACCAATTGTATACAATGTCCAATGGGTTAGTGCAATTTAAAGTTCAGTGTACAAATACCGTAACAAATCGGCTTTATAGTAGTAATGTAATTACTGATAATAATTGGCATTACATAGCAGTAGTTCGTGATACAAGTAAGGACTTGTTTATATTATATATTGATGGTGTCTTGAGTAGTCTCTGTCTAGATCCCACGACTGGGTCAATAAGCACTCCAGGTCCCGTTTATATTGGCAAGCATTTTGGAGGTTCTGCTTTACCATTCAGTGGAAAAATTGATGAAATTAGGATATCTAATAACGCACGGACACCTTGGGAAATTGCAATAAATTATGGATTATATAAAAAAACTGCAAACATTACTACTAACCCTATAGATCTTCCAATTAATATGCATTGGGATACACTAATAATCAATAAAACCCAACCTGAAAATACATACTTAAACATAACAATCCAAAATGCATCAAATAACCAACAAATTCCTGGTACCCCCCAATATATTGATAATGGCGAGTTCGATATTTCTTATATTGACGCGGTTCAATACCCTTCGATCAGATTAAATGCGACCTTTAGAGGGAATGGATCTGCAACACCGATCTTATTTTATTGGGATGTAAGTTGGAATGCTACTAATGCGTGGCGTGATAGTTTCTTCAGTGATCTTAAAGGATCTTATAATAATTTAACCAAAGGTGAAGGCGAGATTTGGGCAAGCCCTTCACCTAGTGATTGGAATAAATATCCAAATAACCCCATTCTAACAATAAGTTCAAGTGGTTGGGATGATTTTGGCGTTGGGAGATCTTCAATTCTTTTTAATGGCACCGGTTACATGATGTGGTATGAAGGACGACCTGCGATCTCAGGGTGGGATATTGGTTTTGCAACATCATCAGATGGACTTACATGGACAAAATATAGTGGCAATCCAGTTATGACACGAGGTACAGTTGGAAATTGGGATGATGAAGCCATTGGGTGTCCGAGTGTATTATTTGATGGAACGGTTTACAAAATGTGGTATATGGGTCGAACTATTTCTCCGGATTGGGGAATCGGCTACGCAACCTCTGTTGATGGCATCAATTGGCAAAAACATTTTAGTAATCCGATATTTGATGTAAGCGGAGGAGGATCTTGGGAGAGTAAATCTGTTGCAAATCCTTTTGTTTATTATGCAAACGGAATTTATAAAATGTGGTACAGAGGTGCAAATTCAAACAATCATCTAAAAGTTGGATTAGCAACATCTTCAAATGGCATTATTTGGGCTCGAAATCCTAATAATCCGGTATTAGTAGGCCCAAGCGGCAATAATATTGGAGTTAACCATTTATCTGTTTTCCCAGAAAAAGATCGTTATCATGGCTGGTATAGTTTTAACACTGGAAGTGATTGGAAGATTAATCAGGCCACATCCACTGATGGTATTAATTGGATAAATTATTCAAATAATCCAGTTCTTCAAAAAGGCGTTTCTAGTTGGGATGATGATCACGTCTTTTATCCTTTTGTTATATTAAAAAATCGACAATATTTATTATATTATCAAGGTATGTCACAAGGCGTATCCAAAATTGGTCTCGCGAAATCCAAATTTAGTGGAGATGCAGTTTTAAATTCAACCACAATAACTATTCCCTCAAATAATTGGTGGGATACACTCATTATTAATAAAACAAAACCAACTTATACATATCTAAACGTAACAATTCTCGATGCAACTACAAATCAACCTATTCCGATGTTCGAAAATCTTACTGGGACAACAATTGATGTATCTTCGATCGATCCCCACAAATATAACTCAATTAAACTCCAAGCCAATTTTGAATCAAATATTGAGGACACCTCGATTCTTCATGATTGGTCGATAAATTGGACCTTGAATACACCTCCAAAAGTCCTGGATTTTCAAACATCCTCAAGCATAGTTTATCGCACGAACACTACGCAGTTCACTATCAATATTTCTGATATGGAAGAATCAATAGAAAATCTAACACTTGATATTTATTATAGATCACCAACTAATTTAAACTGGTATAATTCCTATCTTACAGACCAACACTATGAAAATAATTTCTGGTTAATCAATTTCACCCCCACTAAAAATGCTGAACTGGGTGAATATTCCTTTAATGTTTCTTGCAACGATTCATTTCTAGAATTCGATAATAAAATTTTCTATGATGTAATAACAGTTCTTAATAATCCCCCCACCCAACCAGATGTTGTAATTACACCCACCCAGCCAAAGACCCTTGATGACCTTATTGTTAATGTTTTTAATGTTACTGATATTGAAGATGAGCCTATTACCTACTTTTATGAATGGTACAAAGATGGCGAACTTCAACCGGGTTTGAACACCGAACTCGTACCTTCAAGTAATACCGCCCAAAATGAGGTTTGGAAATGTATCGTTACCCCTAACGATGGCAACGAAAACGGCACGTCAGGTGAAGCCGAGATAACGATCCAAAATACACCCCCGGAGATCAATCATTCACTACTAAGCATAACATTTCTTGAAGATAATATTGATCATTCTCTAAATTTATTCTATACCTTCAAAGACTCGGATTTTGATGCTCTGATCTTTGAGGTTGAGGGTGATGATAAACTCGAGGTGAATATTTTCGAGAATGGTACTGTTGAATTGATACCGGAACCAAATTGGTTCGGAAGCGAGATCTTAACTTTTTACGCCAACGATAACCTTGCAGAAATTAATGACAGTGTCGTGGTTAAGGTTTTACCTACTAATGATGAACCTGTTTTGACCGAAATCATAGGTCCTAAAAAGACATATTTACCGTCTTTGTTGATCGAAATTAAAACCGATGAAGATGAATGGCTGAATCTAACTGTTAATGCCTATGATATTGATGGTGATGACCTAACTTATTCAACTAATCGCACGGATAAAATTGGATTGGATGATCTAAGTAATCTATTCATAGAAAGCAATATAATATCATATCTTCCAACCAATGATGACGTCGGGGTGCTTACCCTTAATGTTACAGTTAGCGATAATAACGGCAGTGAGATCTATCAAAACCTCGAGATCGAGATCCAAAATACTAATGATCCACCAACTGTTAAAATAACATATCCGACTGACGGTTCTGCATTTGAAACCACAGATACCATTAATTTTTCGTGCGAATGGTCTGATGTCGATTTCGATGTACCAGAGCCGACTGAACATTTGACTTTTACCTGGTACACAAATCATTCCACCAGTAAATTAGGTCAAGGCGAAATATTAACAAACAAAACATTAGTCGCAGGTTTTCACACGATCACACTTGAGGTTGAAGATTATGACGGTGAAATTGCAGTAGATTCGATCAATATTACTGTGACAGATCCACCCCCACCACCGGATGTTGAAACCCAAAGCACAACCAAAACCGAGAACCTATGGTGGCTGATCCTGATCGTTATCGTGGTTATCATTGTAATTTTAATTATCCTATTTGGGGTTTTAAAACGTAAAAAACAAGCTAAGGAAGCAGAAAAAGCAGCAGCGGAATCAGACGCATTGATACCTGAGATCGTTGGCAAACCGGGTGCTGAGCCGCTTCCCGCAACGCCAACGGTGCCAATACCCCGGCAATTAACGCCATCCGTAACACCAACGCCCGTGGTTCAGGTTCAAGCCCCGCCACCAACCCCAGCATTAGAAGGCGTTCAACCCACGATACGTCCAGGCTTACCGCCCGCTCAGGTTGAAGAAAAGAAGGAGCTATCCAAGGACGAGAAACTGAAGTTACTTGAAGAGCGATTGATCAAAGGTGATATTGACCAAGAGTTATATGAAGAGCTCAAACAAAAGCTCTTGACCGAGGAAGAGCCTACTGTTACCGAACCCCCATTGACCCCAACTGAGGTGCCCGAACCTTCTATCGCACCCGTTCCAAAACTTAAAACACTTTTAATACCAAAGGTCGTAACGCCCGAGCTCAAGACTGAAGAAGAGCCGCCGGAAGTGGACGAAGCGCCATCGCAACTCGAAGACCAACCTGCGCCTCCAGAGGAACCGGCGGAGGAGTTAGAGTCAGAACCAACAGGTGTTGTATGTCCTCAGTGCCAGAGTGATGCAATTGCCACCTACCCAGATGGAAGTTCTTCTTGTTCCTATTGTGGTAATAAATGGCTGTAAAAATTCAAGTAACAGGCTCAATATTCTAAAAATTCAAGTTTTGTACCAATAAATTTAACCAATAATAGAATATTATACATCATTATAGATTTGAAAAAATATTGGATAATTATTAAGGGGAGCTTTGAATTGATTAAAAGGATAATGATATTATTATCGATATTCGTGATCATTGCTGCAATTCCAGTTCAAGTTTTGTCGAACACCACGACGATCACGGAGCTTGCAGATAATAATTCAACTGAAGAGCCGATAATTATTGACTTTGCTGAATATGATGAAAGGTCAATATATATATATTTACAGGCCGGCATATTCGACCCGTTACAAATTGAAGAGCTGCGATCGCTCTCCCTTTCTTCCCAAAAAGAATATGGATATTATCTCATCCAATTCGACGGCCCCGTTCTTAACTCATGGCGCGAAGCGCTCCTGCATCAAGGTGTCGCCATTTACGGTTATATCCCGGACTTCGCATATTTAGTGAAGATGGATGTCCAGACTATTATTGGGATCAAGGATCTACCTTTTATACGATGGATCGGAGAATATAGACCCGAATATAAGATCTCGACGCGAATCATAGAACGTTTAGAATTAACTTCTGAAAGCTTGGCCTCTGATCCAGGTGATCCAGAGATCAGATTGGAAATTACTAACTTTGGGAATTCAATTACCACAGATAAATTTCTACTAACTCTACCAACCATCAATTTAAGATCAGTTCTCAACGAAATTTCAGTCCAACCCGATGTTCTTTGGATCGACCTGGCACCGCAATATCGGATCTTCAATAACCAATCCGCAGGCGTCATCAATGCAACTGGTGTTTGGCAGGATCATGGGCTGAACGGCACCGGCCAGATCATTACGGTTTGCGATACCGGGTTGGATACCGGCAACCTCTCCACGCTCCACACCGATTTTAACGGCAAGCTACTAAAAACCTATACCTTAGGCCGTCCCGGTAATTGGAGTGACGATAACATCCATACCCCGTTCCCGGACCTGGAGCCTGTAGGCGGTCACGGCACGCACGTTGCGGGGTCGGTGGTCGGTATCGGCGCGAATACCGGCGGCGCGATCAAAGGCATTGCGAACGGTGCGAAGATGGTGTTCCAATCTACGATGACGAGTAATGGGGATCTTGCGATACCCGCAAATTTGTTTAATTTATTTAATCCACCTTACAGTAATGATAACTCGCGGGTCCATACCAACAGCTGGGGCGACCCTTTGACCAATGGCGACTATACCATCAATTCTGCAGAGCTCGACCTATACGTTTGGAACCATCCCGATATGGTCATCCTTTCGTCGGCTGGTAATATTCAAGGCACTACTATTCGCGTTACAGCACCGGCAACTGCCAAAAACTGCATAACCGTTGGTGCATCCGAAAATAACCGCCCTGATCTGCCAAATTATGGGGACGAATGTGACAATATCGAAGAGCTTGCATCGTTCAGCCTGCCCGGCCCTTGTAACGACGGGAGGTTGAAACCTGATATCGTTGCGCCCGGGACTGGTATACTCTCCACGCGCTCAACGATAGTTGAAGACGATCATTATCCGTGGGGCATAGCGCCCGTGCCCTTGAACGGTCTATATGCATACGCAGGCGGCACCAGCATGTCGACCCCGATAACCGCTGGGGGTACTGCGATCATCCGCCAGTATTATAGCGTTCAGCATTCACATGCGCCAAGTGCAGCACTCGTCAAGGCCACACTTTTGAACGGTGCAATGGATATGCTGCCCTCCGGCGGCACCCCGCCGATCCCCAACGATGAGGAGGGTTGGGGGAGGGTCAACCTCAGTGAATCTATCTTTCCAAACGCGCCGAAGATCCTGAGGTTCGAAGACAACGTCACAGGCCTGCAAACAGGCAAGGATTTCACATATCAATTTGATGTGCTGGATAATTCGGTGCCGTTAAAAATCATGCTTGTTTGGAGCGACTATCCAAGCCTTACCTCAGCGTTGATCAACCTGGTTAATGATCTAGAGTTAAATGTTACTGCCCCGGATGGCAAGACCTCATATAAAGGCAACGTTTTCAAAGACGGTTTTTCGTCGTCGAATGATAATGATGCCGATGCTAATAAAGATAGAAACCTAGATGGTTATGACGATATCAATAATGTTGAATCCGTTTACCTCAACTCGCCTGCGCTAGGACGATATACTGTTCGAATAAGCGGTAATAATATACCTAATGGCCCTCAGCCCTTTGCATTTGCCGTTAACGGTGGGGTCGATCCCGCCGAGATCTTAGCGCCTAAAGACCTGACCATCACCCCGATCGCCGAGGGTAATACGCTCGATCTGAATTGGATACCTTGTTTAAGCTCGGATATTGTGGGTTACCGTATCTATCGAAACGGCTCCGCAAGCTTTACCCAAGATGATCTAATTATTACTTTAGTTGATAATGACATTGATACCTTCCCAGATCAAAATCTGGTTAATGGTCAACAATATTTTTATGCACTTGAAGCATTCGATATCTTCGACCAAACCTCACAACTCTCGAACATCGCGAGCGGCACTCCGTTAGACACGCTAGCGCCAACTTTACAAGTTATTTATCCCACATCAGGCGCGGTTTTCGGCGGTAATATTACGATCGATTACATCAACTGTTCTGATACCGTCGAGGTAGACTTTAGTTACTATCTCGATGCCGACGGTGATGGATTTGATAATGACGGCAACACCTGGCAACAGATCGGTAAAGATACCGATTTGTCAGATAAGATCTTCTGGTGGAACACTACCGGTAAAAGTATGGGTGGCGTGGGGCCCGGCGATGCTAAGAGCGTGATCATGAACGCCACCGCTTACGACGAGGCGCAAAATAACTGTTCCGTACTGGTCAATAACCTGACTGTGGATAATACCGCGCCATCCGCGCCGGAACTCTACACGATCATCCCCAACCCGACCAACCGCACTACTACTTATGTGGCCGGTAAAAGCGAAATAAATGCAACCATTCTAATATACCTGGATGATGAAAATGTTGCAGGAGGCAGCACTGATAATGCCGGGCTGTTCAATATCGATGTCGAACTTAACGAAGGCCAGAACATTATCACCGCCAAGGCAATCGATTCCGCGGGGAACGGGCCGGGCGCATCGTCAGACCCACAGACCGTTTTGCGCGATACCGTGTTGCCCGTGGCCTTAAGCGGCGGTAACCGTACTGTTAATGAGGGTACGCTCGTGTCCTTTAACGGCTCCGGCTCGTACGATACGAACCCGATACCCGAATATAATTACATTAGCGAATATACATGGAACTTCAAACTCATTGATAATACACCGGTAATTCTATACGGCCTAAATCCGACCTATTATTTTGATATTATTGGTAACTATACAGTCACGCTCAGGGTTGCAGATGCGGCTGGTAACTGGGGGTCGGATACTTTTTGGATATGGGTGCGCGATTCCGTGGCGCCTATTGCTAATGCCGGGCCTGATTTTGAGGTCGACGAAGATACCATTGTTAAATTCGACGGCAGTAGCTCCACAGATAACGATCCTGCATTTAACCAAACCGGCAATTTCACATGGACCTTTGAAGATTATTATTTTCAAAATGGTAGTTATGACCTCAATAAAATTACATTGTATGGAGTTAAGGTAGATCATATTTTTTATACACCCGGCAAATATCCTGCTACATTAAAGGTCACAGATAGTAGCGGGAATGTTGATACTGATATAGTGCAAGTTAGAGTTCAAGATCTCACCAAACCTGTTGCAAATGGGGGCGATGACCGTACAGTACTTCAAGGGCGCGCTGTTGTGTTTGACGCGTCCGGTTCCACTGATAATGACCCCGAATTCGAAACGACCGCAAATTATGAATGGAGGTTCGTTTACCATGGTGAAAATATTGTTCTTTATGATAAAAAAGTTGAGTTCAGATTTAACAGATCAACACCACAACCGCTCGAGATCACCTTGAATGTTGAGGACGCGGCAGGGAATTTTGATGTTGATACAATTAAGATCTATGTGCTTGGCGATCCGTTGCTTCCCAGGGTTATCGCAGTCAGTCCCTTGGACGGTGATTTCGATGTGAACCTCGATACTGTGATATGGGCTAAATTTAATGAAGAATTAGACCCCACGACGATCTACCGTACGAATACAACAGGTACCACTGGGCTGCCTTGGTTGGAAGAGACAATTACGGTTTATGATATTCATAACGAGCAAGTAAATGGCTCGATCGAATACAATCCTTCGA
>CBDVCJ010000158.1:0-8902 GCA_965372445.1 uncultured Thermoplasmata archaeon
AGCGAGGCAGCTTGGCGAAGCAAGTTGCCGTAGACTCCCGATTGTTGACCACAAATGTCACCCATCGCCTTTCCAATAGCAAACTCCAATTTCTTTATACTCACTCGATAATTTGAAATCGTATAAACAATATTAAGATGTCCGATATAATGAGAACTGATTATCTGATCATTGGAATAGTATTAGGGATTATTGGATTAGTGATCATTATGTTATTCTGGTGGGCAATGGCGATCGGCTGCATTATCGGGATACCATTGCTCATTATCGGCGCGATCTTTTTCATATTATCATTTACATCTCAAAACCAGTTTGGAATTTTACCCGCCAATAAAATGTGTTTCAGATGCGGGCAGTTTATAGATTATTATGCACCGATCTGTCAATGGTGCGGCACAGATTGTCGAAGTTATTACACTGGCCTACCCGCGGCCTATCCCCCACTGCCATCGTATCCGCCGTTTGCATATCCGCCGCCTTATCCTGCATATTATGGCGTGCCGCAAGCGCAAAATGTTGGTGCTGGTAATTGTCCGAAATGCGGGAGAACGGTTGAAAAAGATTGGAAACTATGCCCGCAATGTGGCCATAAATTGCAAGCCACCAAGCGCAAAAAGCCACGCTTGAAAAAAAAGGCTGAAGACCATAATACCAAGTCCTGATCAACCCCATCACGAACAAATCCGAATCGTGAGCCTGTTACCACGATTTTATAACCGATCATCAAAATAATCCAAAAAAGTTTAATATCTCGTAACTCATATAATAACCTAGACTTTGGGGGGCAATATAATCTCATTATTTAAATCTGGTATTGAAAAGAATATTGAGAAAATGGTCAATGAATATGATATTGACGGTTTGATTTTTGCACTTTATGAAGACAATCCGAAATTAAGGGCTGCGGCAGCTAGAGCGCTTGGTGAGGTCCAGGATATCCGTGCGATGGGCCATTTACTAAATTTACTTAAAGACCGTAAGGCCGTAGTACGCGCCAGTGCCGCCTGGGCGCTCGGCGAGTTTCAGGACCCAAAGGTGATCTGGTCTTTAAAGTATCTGATTAACGACGCGAATCTGGCTGATACACCGGATGGTACCAAACAAACGGTCGGCGAAATTGTCGAAGCTTCGATCAATAAGATCGAATCTCAAAAAGTATATAATGAGATCGACCTCGCGAGAGATCTTGAAGCGCGCAATAAATATGCCGAGGCTATCCAAAAATATACGCAATTGAATATGCCCGATGACGCCAACCGTATTCGTGCAATGATCCAAGAGCGCGGCGGCGAGTTTCAAAGGGCTAAAGCTTTTGAGAACGCATGCCAATACGAAAATGCATTGAAAATCTATCAGGCGCTCCAGATGAGCGAGGAAGTCAGACGCTTAACTCATTTGATTAGTAAAAGATCTGATAAATTGGAAAAGGCCAAAATCTACGAAAATGAATGCAAATTTGCAGAAGCTATGAAAATTTATCATGAATTGAATATGAACAATGAACTTATCCGCGTACAAAACTTACTTCACAACCGCAACCAGCAATACCAAACCGCCCAGAATTTAGAACATGTTCTAAGAGCTGACGATGCTTTGACGATCTATGAACAATTGAACATGAAAAAAGAAGTGAGAAGGCTCAAGTTAGCTAAAGCCGAAGAATATGAAAAGGCCCAGGATTTCGATAAGGCTGCAAAGCTTTACGAGGAGCTTGATATGTGGCGTGAAGCCAGCGTGGTGCGCGAACAGGCTCGTGCGCAGGCAAGAGCCGCTGCGGTACCGCCAATGGCTATCCCGAAAAGTCCTTGAAATCATTGTGATTATTTTTATATTTATAAAATTAATGCAAGTGGTAAGACCATAATATGTCTAGTTGGATTAGAGATTGGAGTTTAGAGTTCGCTTTATGAAAGATAAAAGGCGATAGGGGGTGTGGGGGGAACTCTAACTTTAAAAATTCCGGAGGAATTATTAAAGCGAGGTAATTTGCGAAGCAAATTACCGCAAGGGATGATATCCCCACCCGTCTCGAATCTAAAATCTCCAATCCACTATGGTAATCATATATTGATCTTACCACTTATCACTTATTATACCAGGAAGCATCCTTATGAATTCGCTCCAAATGCGTTTTGATTTCTTTGAGCTTGGGCTCGATCTTTTCCATTACTTCTTTTTCGAACGCCTCGGCATCCTTAGCGGCATCCGGCATGGCTTTGAGCCTGGCGAATTGCGCTTCTAATTCTTTCTCAATTATTTTCAGTTTCTTGTCGATCTTTTCGACATCTTCCTGGCTATCATTGATCCAATCAGGTGAATCGATCGCCTCAAGTGTATAAATAAAATCTTGGAGATCTTCGGGAAAATATTCAATGAAACCATCTTTTAATTCTTTCAATTGATCCAATGAACGCATATTATAGAGCTCGCCAAGTAAATCTGACCTTACACGACCTTCATAATGATCATCTAAATGATAGCCGCAATATGAACACTTATTATTGTCATGTTCATCAACTGCATATTCGCATTCCGGGCAATATTTGACCTCGCGTTCGACGGGTTCCTCAGCGCTAGCCATAATTACCTTCTGCTCTAACTCATTGACTGTTTGCATAAGCTCATCTAATGTAGATTCCATGCGCGCCGCAATTTTTTCGGTAAGCCCATCTGCATCCTGCTTTTCCATATATTCCTGGATGCCCGGTATTGAATCGAGTTTGCTGAAATCATTTTCCATTTCATTAATTATATACAGTTGGCGGCTTTTTAGGGTGTGGACTTTTTCCTTCAACTCTTCTATGGGAAGGTCCGAACCTTTTAGTTCTTGAGCAACTTTCAATTCTTCCTTATACATTTTTTCCATGGCATCTATTAATTCATTCTCTTTTTTCTTATACTCTTCCAAGGAGTCGATCGAGCTTACAAGCTCAAATGCTGCGATCGTTTCACCCTCTGGCAGCTCATAGCTCTGGTAGCTCTCTTCGGTGAAGCCCATTTCATCCGTCATTTCACTCATCATACCGCCCATTGCGCCACCTAATAGGTTGCCCATCAACTGCGCCATTGTCTGAGCCATTTCCTGGGCCAGGGCGCCCATTTGATCCGTCATCTCGCCTCTGAGCGAAAGTACAACTTCCTCCGCACCGGGGATCTTAGATATTCGCTCGAGTTCTTTTTCCATCTCCTGCTCCAATTTTTCGCGACCGCCTTCTATACTGGTGATTTTTGTCTCGATCTCTTCTGGTGACATTGAGCCATCGGTCAACGATTTCATTGCATCAACAAATACCTTGAACTCACCCAACACTAGATCGACAATTATTTTCTTGTTCTCTTCAAAATCTTCTAAGGTTTCTATTTTAGTTAACACTTTAAAAGCATCTTCTTTGTCCTCTGGTGACATAACTTTTGCCTCCCCCAAAATTTAAGTTAAATATCCAGCTGGGAATCGTGGTTTGTTTATTTTTAATTTGTGGTAATTATTAAAAGCCAAATTTCGAATCTAACAATGATAATCGAATCCAAGATTAACGAATCATTTATTCTTCAATTCCTCTAAAAGTTTCATTATCTCTTCAGCAACAGGTCCAAATCGGGTCATTGACTCTTCCCTGAATGCCTTTACATATTCCAAACCACCCGGAATTTTTTCAATTCGGCTAAGTTCTATATCCATTTCACTTCCAATTACGTTCATATGCTTATCGACCTCTGCAACCTTCTCTGGAACTTCTTCAGGCGGGAAAATGCCATCTTTGACATCTTTAAGCACTCGCAAGTTGCGTTCAAGCGAACTTTGGAGAGAGTCATATAACTTTTCTTTATTTTCTTTGAAATCCTCTAATGAATTAACCTCGTAGATTTCTGTCAGTTCAGCTAATTCAACGCGCTCTTCGCCGACGGTCTCATACTCACTGCTCATTTCGATATTCTGTTCTTCCATCTTGCCCAGACCAAACTCCTCAAAAACCTGCATTATCTGCTCTGCAATGGGCTGCGTATTGGCTGCCAATTCTTCACTAAGTTCGATGACCAGATCAGATGAGCCAATTAAAGCGTCGAGCCTGTTAAATTCGTTCGCCATTTCTATCGCGATATATACCACACGTGTCTGAAGTTTCCTGGCGTTTGCCTTAAGTTCTTCAGGCGGTAGCTCCATGCTTTTAAGTTCGATAACGTTCGTCAGTTCGCTCTTATACATTTCATGGATCTGATTAACAAGCTTATCTTTTTTGTTTATAAAGTCATCTTTCGACCTGATCGATCTGACCGTGTCCAAGGCCTCGATCGTTTCGCCTTCAGGTAGGTCATACCCAGTGTACACATGTTTTTCATACTCCTTTTTGGGCGTCGCTTCGCTCATCGAACCACCTGATAACGGGCCGCTCATCAATTCGCCAAAAACCTCCATCATTTGACTGGTTATTGCACCCATACGTCCTACGAGCTCGCCCCGGATCGATAGTATTATATCATCCGCACTTGGGATCTGACTTATACGATCGAACTGCTCGTTGATATCGGCTTTTAATGCCTCCTGATCTACTTTGATCTGTTCGAATTCCATCACGACTTCTGGTGGGGGGCGTGGACTTTTCGCTAATGCTTTCATAGCCTCCAACCCGGCCACGAATTCGCTAACTGTGGTTTCTAGTATCAGTTTTTCATTTTTGTTCAGGTCTTCTACAGTTTTTATCTCGGATAAAATTGTGTATATATCTTTTGGTTCATCTGTTGGCATAAGTACTACCTCTCCCATATAAAATGGATATTTATTCAACACGGTAATAACAATTGAATATTTTTAGTTTGGGGTAATAAAAAACCAGTCTCCGAGGGTCAATTACTAATATCATTTCTACAAGGTGTTTATGAATAAGAATATCCGTCCTTTAGAACTGGGAACCAGGGACATAATATTGGTAATTCAGAGTAATTCTTTTACAAATTCCAGTTAGTATAAATCTAACATATTAGATATTCAGTCGGACGCAGGACTTAGGACCACAAAAACCGCCTTAGTACGTTTTCAGCTCTTCATCCTCTTCATTATTATCCTCAATAATACTCGCGTCTTTCACTCCAGGCACAATTTCGGGCCTGTACGCCCCCAGTCTGGGTACCACTTCGGGTACTGGCCGTCCACCAACCCTGGGTTCAGTTACCGGCCGTGCCATCGCCACTTGGCCCTCAACTCGTGGCACCACCTCACCGGGTTGAACTGGCGGCGGTCCAACCACCGGCTCCGCGTGTCGGGGTTCACCTGGTTGTGCCAGGGGCTGCAGCCCTGGGACTGGCATGACAACACCTGGTTGGTCTAACGGTTGTCCCACCGGTTGATCTTGATCGCCTTTCTTGAACCTGGGGCGTAGAAACATGAAGAATATAACTAATACGATAATAACGATTATTATAACCACCCCGGCAATTATCGCCCATAAATAATCATCTTCCTCCTCTTCACCAACACCTGGATCATAAGGGTATTCGTCTTTATTATTGGGCACACCGTCCCCATCAATATCGGGGTCGTCAATATCGGGGATATGGTCCCCGTCAAGATCTGCGGGAAAGTCCAACGGGTCTTTTGGGTCGGTCCCGTATATCAATTCCAGTTCATCGGTCCAATTATCATTATCGTCATCCAGGTCTTCGACGAGCGTGGTACCATTCCACCCGGTCGCATTGAACAAGCTGTCAGGTTTGTTATCGTTGTCGGTATCCATTGCACCCATAGGATTATCGGGGAACGCATCGTCGCCGTTGGGGAAACCATCGCCATCTGAATCGTATTTTTCAAAAGTGATAACTGTGAAGTTGAACTGGTAGCCGTTAAGCCAATTGCCAACCAGATCTGCCGCACTGAGGGTGATTATATATTGCGTCCCCCAGGCTAACGAGCCGTTCACATCTATTTGAAGCGTGTAGTTGTCATTGTTGGTGTATGAATGGTCGTATTCAACACCAGCAAGTTCAATCTCGATCGTAAGCACATCGATATCTTCCGAAAACACAACTTCGATCGGTGTAGACGGGTCAACGTCTACGGCACCGCTCGTAGGTACTGTGGAGTGCACGACCGGCGATAAATTATCATTGACAATATTCAGCATAAAGGACGTGTTGGCGGTATTACCCTCTTGATCTGTGACCTCCAAAAACATTTTGAAAGTGCCCATATCAGTATAGATATGTTCGACCGACGCGCTCGAGCTTTCAAGGTATGCCCCGTCGCCAAAACTGAAGTTATAACTTGTAATACCTATATTATCATAAGATCCGGAGGCGTCGAAATACACTTTCGTACCGATGTTCGCCCATGGGTGAGGCGGTTCAAGAATCACAACAGGGTCGATCCCGTCCACAATTTCAATGACTTTTGTACCTTGATGCGGAACTGTGAGTATAAAGTCAGGGGTTATCTCGATAATAAACCTGTATTCGATATCCCGATCTTCATTTTCCGGTATGCTTATGTTATGTGTGTAAGTACCATCCGAACGCACTGGCGTAACCTTATTGAAATTCGGATCTCCCGCGAACCTGTACTCAAGGGATAGAGCCTCAACTTCAGCCCATTCCATAATTTCAATCGAGAAATTTAAATTTTCACCACAATAGCCTTGAACATCGGAATTATCTATGATCTCGTAGGTCCGGTTTACAAATGTATGTGCCCAAATATAGTCCACCCCTTCGATCTTGTCTTCGTCCTCGTCATGATAACCGGGGTTGGGGTTAGCTCCCGGTACAACTACCCAGGGATTAGAACCGTTCATTGAGAAGTTCGCCACCACATCCCAATCTATAGCGCCGTAGCCGGTTGGGAAATTTAAAGTTAATTCCATCTCTTCATTTTTATCAGGGATCCTCCAGCTCTGGTTTATATCCAGATCATGGGTGAGGCTGGTTGCGATGGTAGTATAACTAGTATACTCCGATGAAAACCGCATTTCGGCATCATTTTTTGCATCCCACGCACCTACCAACCCTTTAAACTCCATCTCAACAGAATCTTCATCCAGTAAATAATAAACATCGTCTAAAAAAAATCTATCAGTGGTGTTCTTATCGAAAAAACCGCTTTCATCATCGTCATCATCCTCTTCTAATATATCCTCCAGTAAGATCTCAGTGATTTCTGCTAGTTCTTCTTGGCTTAAACTCAGGTCGCCGTTTCCCACAAAACTATCAAAAAATAATCTTGTCTCGGCAGTCTGGTTGAACGACATACTTGAATGACCTTCTTCGATCAAATGTCCCCAATCAATAAACGTAAGTGAAACCTCCATCAAAGATGATCCGGCTTCATGCAAGGTGACATTCGCCCACATGGTGGTATCTACCGGTACGATGATCTCATCGATATAGGTGTCATATTCGCCGCTGTCCAAAAATTCGACGTCTTCTTCCTTTGCCACCACAATAAACGCGCCTGGATGCGTGGGGGCCTCAAAATAGCCATCTTCATCTGTTGTATAACCTCCAAGATTGATGGATTTGTCATCAATTAAATTCACCGTGGCTTTCTCGAGTGGGTCGCCCTCGACATTTTTTACATAACCGCAGACTAGAGCAGTGGCTTCGTACATTGTGAGGTTGACCCAAACAACGCTATTGGTAGGGACTATAACGTTCTCGCCTGCCATGCTGTAGTCTTGAAGTATCGCCACGACCAGGAACTTGGCGCCCCATACAGGTATCTCGAAGTAGCCGTTAGTTGTAGTGGTCATACGTCGGGTGTCGTTCTTCATGTCAAATACAAATACAATATCGACATCTATGAGGTTATTTTGGTCGTCGCGGATGTTGCCTTTGATCATTGAGTTTTCTGGAGGGGTGGGTTCAAGTTCGATATCTCTTTCAACGCTTTCACCTTCGTCAAACTCGAGCTTGAAATTGTTATCGAAATAACCGGAAGCGGTAGCTTGGATCGTGTAATTTCCTCGATAGAGATATATTTCATATTCGCCGCTTGCATCGGTTTGCACACTGTCTTCCCAGTTGTATTCCTCAAGCTCGGCCTTGACCTCAACCCCTTCTATAGGTATGCCAGTGACTATTTCTACGACCGTGCCGCTTAAGCGTGCAGTTCTCGGGCCAGTTTCGTATAGCGTGATGTTATACCATACAGTTTCAAAATCCTCAACGAAAAAATAATCATAGAACACAAAATAACCGGTTTCGTCAATATATACCGTTAACCAGTCCTCGATCACGCCCAGTTCATAATATCCCGATTTATCGGTGAATGTATTATTTTGGAACTGGTGAGTTTTATTATGAACGCCCACGTCGATATTGGTAACCGGGTCGCCAGCTTCAACTTGCACATACCCTTTTATTACCGAGGTCGGTTCGGGTATTGGTGTGAGCACAAAGTTTACGGTAAGCACCTGGTAGTCAACTACAGTCGGATATTTTATCGCGAAATGGTAGCCGTCCATTATTGCGGCCTGCAATAAAGACCCGTTAACACAATGGATCTCATAATACCCGTTAACATCAGTTAAGGTTGCGTTCTCCCAGCTTTCAATGTCGGTTAAGTAGATTATTGCACCTTCAAGAGGTTGTCCGGTGGTGGAGTTTACATAACCTTTGATCGTGGCCAGTTCGGGCTCTAACTTGGATAGCGTGAAATTAATATACGAATTAAAACCCGGAACGGCATTAATTGTGGTGTTCTGGCCTCGATGACCTGGGTAATAGGCAGTGATCTTTGTCATCCCAGGTATGACCTGGATCTCATATCGACCTGCAGCATCAGCATTGGTATCGTTGCCATTGGATGAACTATCAACGATCTTCACTTTGGCATTTTGAAGCGGAAAACCCATCGTATTATTAACATATCCTATAATCTTGCAAGTTTCCGTCGGGTTTCTAGCTCCACCTGATC
>CBDVCJ010000159.1:0-8880 GCA_965372445.1 uncultured Thermoplasmata archaeon
ACCCTACGGTCCCTTTGTGACAGGATAATAGCATAATAATTTTAAAAGCTTTGGATAGAGCGAGGGCTTGACCATCAAGATCAGTAAAAAAAAATAATGTTCAGCCAAACGGTAAAACGTCATCGATCAGATCAACATGAGCTAAAAACATCCGTCGGCAGCAATATCTATCAATACCTAATGTATCCAATACCTCTTTTGCCGATTTACCACCATCGACTTGGCGTTTATATTCCTCGTAACGTCCTGCGATAACTTTTCCGCATGTAAAACATCTAACTGGAATGATCATTTTTTCACACTCTTTTTTTTCTATAATTTTTATCTATATGATTTCTGGCGCTTCTTACGCGCGCCACGACCTAGTGGGTGCTTGGGCTCTTTACGGCGCGGGTCGTTGACCAACAGGCTACGATCATGTTTCAAGTATAGCTCTTTCAAGGATTGGTCCTTGAAGAACTTCACCAACCCTTTCGCAATTGCAGTTCGTGCCGCATCGGCTTGGCCCATGATGCCGCCGCCCTTGACTTTGACTTTTATATCGATCTTATTGACCTTTTTATCGCCCGCCAGTACAAGCGGTTCCATGATCTTCAAGCGTGCAAGTTCCGGGTCGTAGATCTCGATCGGTTTTTTATTTATTCTGATCCTGCCGTTACCACCCTTGATTGTTGCACGCGCTATCGCAGTTTTGCGCTTGCCACTTGTTGTTACTACTTTCGGTTCCATCTAAGCACCTAAATATTTTGATCTTCAGAATTTTGCACCTAAACCTTTGGAAATCTCTCCCAAAGTCATATATCTTGCAGGCAATTCTTTACTCTCCATAATGCTCTCAAATTTCTTGCTCGAGACTTCCTTGGGGGTACCAATATATACTTTTAAGTTTTTATATGCTTTGCGACCGCGTGGGGACTGGTAAGGTATCATACCCCTAACAGTACGTTTTAAAATCCGGTCCGGCATCCGCGGATAATGCGGGCCTTTACGGGCATGCGTTAATCTGCGTTTGTCTTTGTATTCTGCGATTATTGCACGTTTCGAACCGGTTATGATGACTTTCTCGGCATTCACTATCATAACTTCTTCTCCGTCGAGAATTTGTTTGGCGACCTTACTCGCCAGCCGACCAAGCACCAATCCATCAGCATCGATAATCTTCACATTATCACCCAATACATAAAACACAATAACTATCCAACGATCTTTATCCCCGTTCCTTTCGGATATTTTTTGGCAAGTTCCTTAATTGTCAAGTTCTTACTACCGGACCCAGCGATCTTTTGCTGGGCTTGTTCGGAAAAATTAAAGGCCGCTATTGTTATCGGAAAATTAAGTGTACCCGTGGCCAAAACCTTGCCCGGTACCACTACCACATCATTCTTCTTGGTATTTCTTGAGATCCGGCTTAGATTTATCTCTGACCATGAACTCGCAGGTTTCTCAAGACGTTTAGCAATGTCACGCCAGATCGGCGCGTCTTTCTCCCAGGATAATTTCTTAAGACTCCGGATCAATTCGGCTAGCTCAAGATTCGTCTTGACAGATTTCTTCATTATTATTTTTTCCTCCTTAATAAACCATACATATAGGAAATGTGAGGGCGATAACATTTCTATTATTTAAAAGCTTTTTGGCAAGAGCGATTATTGGTTGCCTTCTTAGTTGTGAGTTTGTGGCAATATTGTTGTTATTTTGGATTGTCAAATTATTGTCATTATGCGTGGGATTGCCAACAGTTTACTAAATTGTGTGGGACTACAAAGTTATTACCATTAGGTGTAGGATTGCTGGCGGCTTGCCAAACGATGTGGGATTGTTTAATTTAAGCCAATTGGTGTGGGAATTTAATGTTATTAAGTTGATGCGATAGTTTGGCTAATATTCAAATTAACGCCATTACTCAATTAAATGGTAATCCCACATCTAATGGTAACCCTATAACAATCCCACAAATCACTCATTTGACGCTGAATCCCACACCTAATGGCAAACCTAAAGCAACCCCACATCCTCTGGCGTTATCATAGCAGTCCCACAAACACTCACAACTTATTTGCCACAGTACTCAATATATAAATATTAAGAGCCTAATCGGTGCCTTGTATGCCAATAGTCAGATTGGGCAAAATGGTGCTTCGATGGTGCAACCAATGCAATCTACCTATCCTGGAGTCCAAAACCTGCGAGGTCTGCGGTTCGGTAACAAAACAGGTCAAAGTCACCCCCCCAGGCGATATCCGACCGGCCTTTAATTACGACCTAAACCAGATTCGAGAGGTCATCACCCATCAATTCGGGAAAGGCACTGGAGATCTTGTGCTGCCGCCCGCCAAAACGATCGTGATACTGAACAAAGCGCCAGATATTGATAGGATGGATGAGGTCATTATTGATGGCGAGGTTATAGGTGCATTAAAGTATGACCTTAAAACCCGCAAATTTAAATTCTTAGCCAGAATGCGCGCAGCACAAGCGCTCGCACCGACCTTGAGCAAGAGTTCCGTGATCATTGATAAAGGTGCGGTTGAACCAGTTTTAAACAAAGCAAATGTATTGGCACCCGGGGTAATTACTGCCGATAAAAATATCGGGGTTGGAGATGAAGTTATTGTGTTTGATGAGGACCGGACCCCATTAGCGGTTGGTTCGGCGAAAATGACTGGACTGGATATGATCAAGAATACACGAGGTCTATCCGTAAAAGTCCGGTGGACTGCCCGTAATTCTGAAATTGCACAACCTCAAAATAAAGTTGAAAATAACTGGGAGACTGTAGTCAATGCCAACCAAAGGTCTCTGGGCCAGAAGATCGCCGAGGCGGTCGGGTTCATCCGCAGAACCGTAAAAAAATATGATATGCCCCAAGTGGTTTCTTACAGCGGTGGAAAAGATAGTTTGGCGACATTATTATTGGTTCTGGAGGCCGGTATCAAACCCCAATTATTATTTATTGACACTGGCCTGGAATTTCCTGAAACTGTGGAACATGTAAGAGACCTCGCGCACAAATACGATCTTGAACTTATCGAAGAGCGTGCAGGGGATGCATTCTGGGATGCCGTCGGTTATTTCGGGCCCCCCGGCAAAGATTTCAGGTGGTGCTGTAAAACTTGTAAGCTCGGCCCTGCGACACGCCTGATAAAAGACCATTTTCAAAATGGGGTGTTGGCGTTCATAGGTCAGCGCAGCTATGAATCCATGGCACGTTCAAAAAGTCATAGAGTTTGGAACAACCCCTGGGTGCCGGGCCAGCTCGGCGCGTCACCGATCCAGACCTGGAGCGCGTTTCATGTGTGGCTGTATCTTTTCCAAAAGGGCGTAGAATATAATTCATGGTACGAAAAGGGCATGGAGCGTATCGGGTGCTGGCTGTGCCCTGCGAACGATCTTGGGGATCTGGTGCTGGTCGGCGAGCAATTTCCGGATTACGAACGCTGGGAGCAGTTCCTGAATGATTATGCGATGGATAAAGGGTATACTCAAGATTGGGTGGATTATGGTATGTGGCGCTGGAAGCGGCTGCCAAACTCGATGCAAAATCTGGTCAACGAGCTAGGATTGACAATAAGATCCGAAGCGCGTCCGGACGAGCTCCCCAAAGCTTCGGCAGCTGGGATAATAAATTTTTATACCTCGGGCAGTGGCTATGTGCCCTGCGAGAACGGTATAAGTCTTGAAGGTGTCTTCGACCGGAAATTGGATATTGACAGAGTGGCCAATCTCCTTAATATTCTGGGCGAGGTCAATATCGACCGAAATTCAGATTCATGTTCAATTAATGGGTTAGCAGATGTATACGGTGAAGGTGCGGTTGTGGTAAAAGGCAAAACCGAACGGGAAGTGGACAAGTCTGCCGCCAAGCTCAAGAATATAATAATCAGAGCAATAGAATGTGTGGGGTGCGGGGTGTGTCCGGGTAGATGTGAGAATGATGCATTGGACGTTGATGGGCAGGTGCAAATTGATGAAACTAAATGTACACACTGCGGTAAATGTTTGGGGCCGTGCCCGGTCGTGGATTTTGGGGTGGAGCGCGAGTTTGTGTTTTAGTCGGGGGAAGGAATTCCCCCAAACCCCCATCTTTTTATATCGACTGGTTTTGCCTTTGTGGGATTATTGATTATAGTCGGCAAAACAATTAAGATTTAAAGATTCGGGTAATATTTTTAATTTTATCAAAATCGGAGTCAAATGATACGATCTTTTTTATTGAATGCTGGTTCATATAATGAATTGATAGGGAATCGGGGATTGATAATTCGCCATCATAGGTTAAGTAAATATTTTCAGCGCAGTCAAAATCATCTTCAGTTGGAAAAATGATTGTACAATTATCTTTGAAATAATTGTATAATGTATTACCTTCTTTACCGCCTTTTCTTCGGCCGATCTCGGTTAGAACCTCTGAGATTATTAAATTTGTAACTAATATTTCGTTTTGCTCAACATAATCCTTCAGATCAACAGCCTGTTGATGCCACTGGTCACGGGTATCTGCCAGTGCAATAAAATAACATGAATCTACAATTATCATTTACATTCCACTTTGATGTTTCTTTTTGGCTGCAACTGCATCGCCACCTTGGGAAATTAGCCCGGTGACGTCATCGAGGGTGACCTTTTTGCGGTGCTCGACCACTATTTTATCTTGCTTTAAGTCCCAAAGAAGTATATCACCGGCTGTAATATCCAGCCTATGCCGGATCTCGGATGGGATGACTGTGGAGTTGCCATTTGAGATTTTGGTTTTACTTAGCATATAATCACTATTAAGTATATTAGTTTACTTAGTACTTATAGTTTACTAAGTAGCGGTTAAATGTGGAAGGTTTGAGCATTGGGAACGATAATTGCAGTTGAAAATCTCTCTCTTTTTTTATTTTTATTGAATTTAATAGCAAAATTCATTAGTTAGTACTTCTTTTTAGAGTTTGCCAGAATGATAGTCAAGGGGGCTGAAATGAATGAGAAAAATTATCATTATTTTATTATTTCCAATACTGTTATTTTCTGGGATGAATATTAGTTTTTCAGAAGATCCCTTAGTTTGTAATGTTACAGCGGAATCAAGTTGGATAAATACCACCCAAGAAGATTTTAATACGGGAACATCAACCAATTTGGATATAACATCAACTGGCGAAGTAAAACTTGCCTTAAATACAAAATATATTGAAGATAATTTTATCAATGAGTCTAAAATTAATTTTAAAAAGAATATGTTTATCGACACTGATTCAGGTGAAGCTAAACTCTTAAAAATAAATCATGCTATTGGAGGTAAGGACAACGATTTTGGGAAATCAATCCTAATAACTTCAAACAACAATTATATGATTCTTGGAAGTACAAAATCATATGGGAGTGGAACATACGATGTATGGTTAATTAAAACTGATTCGTTTGGTAATGAACAATGGAATAAAACTTTTGGGGGGCTTCCCGACGACCATGGTAAATCAATTCAACAAACTTCTGATAATGGATATATTATAATTGGGGTTACAGAATCCTATACTGCTATTGGTCGTGATGCATGGTTAATTAAAACTGATTCGTCTGGTAATGAACAATGGAATAAAACTTTTGGAGGATCTGATTCTGATTATGGTTATTCAGTAAAACAAACTGCCGATGGGGGTTATATAATTTTAGGTGTAACATATTCTTATGGTGCGGGGTACGATGACATATGGTTAATTAAGACGGATTCATCAGGTAATAAGCAATGGGATAGAACATTTGGTGGAAGTTCAAATGACCAAGGAAGGGACCTTCAACTGACCTCTGATGGAGGATATATAATAACAGGGCATACCGTAAATAATGGAATTACAAACGTATGGTTAATTAAAACGGATTCTACAGGTGATGAACAATGGAATAAAACATTCGGAGGAGTAAATGTCGATGATGGTCGTTCAGTCTTACAAACCTCAGATAATGGCTTTATTATTATTGGATATACTGGATCGTATTGCATTGGTTCATATGATATATGGTTAATTAAAACTGATTCATTAGGCAATGAACAGTGGAATAAAACATTCGGAGGAATTGGTTCTGAATGGGGTGCTTCCATTCAACCAACTACTGATAATGGCTTTATAATTATTGGAAGGACGAATTCATATGGTGCAGGAGATTATGATATATGGTTAATAAAAATAAATTCCTCATGTGATGTGCAATGGAATAAAACATTTGGGGGTATTTCTAATGACCAAGGATATTCAGTCCAACAGACCTCAGATGGAGGATATGTTTTTACTGGACGTACAGCATCTTTTGGCCCTGGATTAGGAGATCTATGGTTGATTAAAACAAATAATACTGGGAATATTTTATTCAGTTATGGTGACTTAATATCAAGCAATTTATTGTTAGGAAAGAACATTGTATTAATTAAAACATTTAATTTAACGGTATATGTTCCTATTAATACAGAAATAAAAGTCCAATTTTCAAAGGATAATCTTAGTTGGTATAACTCCTCAGGGTTTTTAAATGAATGGGATATTTTATTCAATGGTTCCAATTCAATTTATTTGTCATCACTTTGTTGGAATTCTTCAAATTTTTATTACAAGATGAATTTTACTTCGAATAATTTGAATGCTCCAGTTTTAAAATATATTAGCTTATCATACAGGCAATATTTTACTTCAGGAACATTAGAATCAAAACCATGGGACTGTGGCAATAATATTAAATGGAAAACATTGAGCTGGACTGCGGATAAACCGGAAGATACCGATATTATTTTCCAATTAAGAACTGCTACAACCCAATCTGGCTTGGCATTAAAAGATTATATAGGTCCTGATGGAACTTCTATTTCTTTTTATAATACAACTCCGGCTAATATTTGGATAGGACATAATAATGAAAGTTGGATACAATATAAAGCCTTTTTTTCCACATTGAATGCATCTAAAACACCAGTACTGAATGATATTACCATCACTTCCAATAATCGTCCATCAGTGACAATAACAACGCCAGTTGGTGAACAACAAGGAGACATTACTATTGAATATTATCTATTTGATTTTGATATTACTCCTGAAAATTGTGATGTTATTGTTGAGTATAGTACAGATAATATATTATTTCTGCCAGCTTCAAAAGGAACAGGTGGAGATGAAATAAATGATTTAATTTCGTCTTCTGAAGGGACGTTACATACTTATATTTGGGCTTCTACTATTGATTTAAATGGAATTGATAATGATACAATTTATATTAGAATTACTCCGAAAGATAATGATATGGGAGTATCCCGAACTACATTACCGTTTCATGTGGATAACAACGACATTCCAATAATTTCAAATATTCAAATTTCAGGAGGGTCGGATGAAATTAAAATTGATTTTGAGTTATTAGACCTGGAAAATGATTATTGTAATTTAACAGTAGAATATCAAGGTGGATCAGTAGGAAATAAATGGACGAATGCATCAATTATAGAATTTCTTTATTATGTAGACCCAGGAACTGATAGAGAATTAACTTGGCAGTCAAATATTGATGAGCGTGGACAAGATGCAAATGATTATAAAATCAAAATAACTCCGAGTGATAATGATGAAGGTACCCTTGGAATGTCAAATAGTTTTCATGTTGATAACAAGAATCCAACAATACAATCCGTATCTCCAATACCTAATTCAAGTGACATATTAGTCAATGAAGAAATTTCAATCACTTTTAGTGAATCTATGCTTCAATTGGCAACTGAAGCTGCATTTTCAATTAATCCCTCCGCGTTTGGAGTTATTAGTTGGAATGAAAATATATTGGAATTTGACCCAAATTCTGAATTAGAGTACAATACTACATATACAATAGCCATTGATTCAACGGCGACTGATTTGGCAGCTAATCCATTAGATGAACCTTACAGTTGGAGTTTTACTACAGAATCAAGACCAACAAATGGTGGACCTGTAGTTGACGGTAACGATACAGATAATGATGGCTATCCTGACGATATCGATGCATTTCCAAACGACCCAACAGAGTGGTTGGATACTGATAATGATGGTTATGGCGATAACAGCGATGCATTTCCAATTGACCCAACAGAATGGTTAGATACAGACGATGATGGTTATGGCGATAATAGCGATGCATTTCTAAATGACTCAGAAGAATGGTTAGATACTGATAATGACAAAATTGGAAATAATGCAGATCCTGATGATGATAATGATGGGTTATCGGATATTGAAGAAGGTGCAATTGGTACTGATCCATTATTATATGATACTGATGGAGACGGTTATAATGATGATATAGATTATTACCCATTAGATCCACACTATTATAAAAAGATAGAAGATGGCGGAGAACCAAAGAAGGGCGAAGAAGACAACACTATGCTGTATGCAGGAATCGGTATTATTGTCATCATTATAATTGTTGTTTTAATCTTCTTATTCTTATTAGTACAAAAAAAGAAAAAGCCAAGAGAGCTGGAACCCATTGAAGGAGAGCAATTACTAAACGCGCCATCATCAGAAGAACAACCAAATCAAGAAGTGCTTATTCCTGAGATAGTGCCCTCTCAAGATTGGCAGTTTGATCAATCTAAGCAAGTACTTGTACAGCCCTCAACAGCAATCCCACAAGTATCGCCAAAAGTTATCCCACGATCACTGCAAGAATCAGAGTCGATCACAAAAGATAACGAAGAATAATAAAAACAAATTTTCATTTGGTCAGTGGTTCACCTCGTGGAACCCCCCCACTTGGGGTGTTAGTGATGTGTTTGATGGCTAATCACCCTATGAAATCCCAATTTATAAAGGGGTCTTCGGCAACTTACTTCGTCAAGTTGCCTCGCATTGAAAATCCTTTCAGGATTTCCAA
>CBDVCJ010000160.1:0-8838 GCA_965372445.1 uncultured Thermoplasmata archaeon
GTCGTGGTTGAGGGTGGCGTAGTAGCCAAACTTGCACATACATTTTCATTGAAGGCCTCTCCCGAGGCCGCGCGATATTCCTGCTCCCACCATTCCGTCGAAAACGCGGGCGGCATCAGTACATGGTTATTTTCGGCAAATTCGCCAAAAGGTATCAATATCTCGCCGACATCGATAATGTTCTGAATGTCATCATTTAGGGCTTTCGCTTCCTCGATCGAATTTACTTGGATCAGATCCCCGTTTCTTAGAAGTACGATCGGGCCTTCGATAACATCACAAGGTGTTATCGCCCCTGCCTTACCCGGCCGTTCGATCTTCATCTGGGTACCCACAGTTAAAAATTGGTCTAAAATGTACATTGTTGCGGGATGGATCGCAACTGCGGCTAGGCCTGTGGTACGTGCATTACCATATCTCAACCTGAATCCACCTTTACGAGATGGGTGCGAAAATATCGGTCTGCCCGCCAGCGAGTCACGCATATATTTCATGTTGGGTGTTACCTCTGGCTCTGTATCGGGTTCATATTCTTCGTCGGGAACTTCATCATTATCTCCGTTGTGATCTAGGTCCATTTCGGAGGTTATTTCATCCGCCATTAGGAGATCTTGACTGTCATCCGATTGCTCGTTCTGTGGGGCTTGATAATCTTCTTCTAACTGCAATTCGATCTTCTCTTTTTTCGCTTGCTTTTCGGTTGCTTGGGTTTTCGTTACAAATTTCTCAATAAATTCCCAACCCTCAATACCAAGTTTCTGGACATGTTTGTGTATCTTTGACGCTTTTAGACACAACCCTTCTGCAATTACTAGACACGCTCCGCCCCGCAGCCTTGAGGTTTTTATACGGGCTATATTTCGATACCCTGAGACTTCGGCTTCTTCGGTACCTTCGCCATCGATACATATAGGACAATTTCGCACAACGGTGTCTATTTCCTCGGCCGTAGGTGTATATTGCAAGCGCTGTTTGCGTTTATAGAGCGGGATCTCCTCTTTATAGCGCTCGATCTCGGCTTCGAGTGGTTTATAACGCGCGAGCTTCAATTCCCTGCGAACAATATCTGCAATTAACACGCTCATTGCTTGGCCTGTCCCCCCTGCAGAACGGATCGGCCCAGCATAATAGATCGCAATAAATTCCGAACCGTCCGGGTTGGTTTCTACCTGGATATTTGCAATACCTTCTATCGGTGCAACCAACACCCCTTCAGTTAAGATCGCCAGACCGGTCCTTATTGCTTGGTCTAACCGTTTATTTCGGGGACCGAACCTTTCATCGGTCGCAATTTCCTTGGCAATTGTTAAAGATAGAACTTCCCTATTATTAATTTCAGCTGCAACATCACGGATACGCGTTGCAATACCCTCCGGACCTACCAATCCCTCTACCCGTGCCGCCAGATCTTCTGTCTCGATGATCTCCGGGGCGAGGGTTGGGTCCAGGCCTTTGGCGCGCGCATTACTGGCAACATCATAACATATTTGAGCGCTACGCTCAAGATTGTCAAAGTAATTGCGCATTTCGGGACTACATATTATACTTGTATTACTTTTCGTAATCTCATTACCTGTTCGAACTTCCACCATATTGAAAATTCCCCTGCGGCTCACTTCTATCAATTAAGTGGTAAGACACCAAATATTAACCATTTAGATTGGAGATTTTAGATTTGAGACGGGTGGGGATATCATCCCCTGCGGTAATTTGCTACGCAAATTACCTCGCTTTAAAAATTCCTCTGGAATTTTTAAAGTTATAGTTCCCCCCTCCCCTATTGCCTTTCACTTCTCACTTTTACTTTTAGCCACCTCGAATCCCGAATCAGGAAACTCGAATCAATATCTCTATCTTAATACTCTTTTAATTATCAATAAATTATTTAATACATTTATGCTATATGGGAAACTATATTCACCCCCTGAAATATCGGTCAATAATAAAATCTCATAATCTGATAAAAATGAGGAAATGCTTTATGTATACTATTGAAGATGGAAAATTAGCTGTAAAAATCGCACGGGAAACGATCAAAGCCCATTTAGCCGGCAAATCGGACCCGAACTTCAAATTCCCACCGAAATTCAACACCAAGTCCGGTGTATTTGTAACGCTCAATACTTATCCAAACCAACAGTTACGAGGGTGTATCGGTTATCCCGAACCGCATGAAAAATTGAAAGTTGCACTGATGGATTCTGCTAAAAGCGCCTCGACTCGAGACCCGCGCTTCAACCCGGTGACCGAAGATGAATTGGCTCAAATTATCATCGAAGTTAGTTTATTGACACCTCCGGAAATTATCAAGATAAAAAACCCGAAAGAATATTTAAAAAAGGTAAAAATCGGCAAAGATGGCTTGATTGTGGAACGTGGTATGAATCGTGGATTACTGTTGCCACAAGTGCCGGTTGAATGGAATTGGGAAGTTGAAGAATTCTTGGCGCACACCTGTATGAAGGCCGGACTACTGCCAGATAGCTGGTTGGAAAACGATATCGTATTTTATAAGTTCAGTGCCGAGATTTTTAGTGAAAAAAAACCTGGCGGGACGGTTGTGAGGAAAAAATTGCAATGAAAAAATTGCTGGGATTGTATATTGTGGTCAAGCGCAATTTTTTTAGGCTTAAGGTTTAAGGATTGAGGGTTGGGGCTATGGAGAAGATTTCAGATTCGAGCTTCGAGACGGGTGGGGATATCATCCCTTGCGGTAATTTGCTTCGCAAATTACCTCGCTTTAATAATTCCTCCGGAATTTTTAACGTTAGAGTTCCCCCCACCCCCTTTCGTCTTTCGCTTTGGGAATTCCGAAGGAATTCTCAATGCGAGGCAACTTGACGAAGTAAGTTGCCGCCATGGGCAATAAAATATCATCCGCCTATCGTCTTTTGCCTTTCCAAAGGTTATCTGGAATCCCGAATCACGAAACTCGAATCCTTTTTTCCAACCCAAATCCTTAATCCTCAATCCCCAATCCTTTAATAAAAATAAAAAAATTATATATGACTTTAGCATTATGTCCAGGTGTGAGTCAAATGGTAGAGTTAGTAGTAGAGGGAAATGTATATCTCAAAACCGGCTTAATTAAATGCTGTGTAGGAATAGAAGACGGAAAAATCGTAGCACTGAAAAAAATCCTCAAAGGTGATAACCATTTTGATTTTAGCGACAAGCTCATTCTCCCGGGCGGCATAGATACTCATGTACATTTTCGTGAGCCCGGCAATGAGCATAAGGAAGATTTTGCTACTGGCACTCAAGCGGCAGCGTTCGGTGGTATTACATGTGTTTTGGATATGCCAAATACCATCCCAAACGTTTTCACCCGTACGACCCTTATGGATAAATTACGAACTATTGAAAATAAAGCCTATACCGATTTTGGGCTATATGCCGGGGTGCGAGAAGATATTGATGTAAATGCGCTAGCACAAGTTGCATCTGCGTTTAAATTGTATATGGCCGAAACCACCGACGCGCAAGATATTTTCAGCAAAGGTCCCGAGCTAATATTAAATCTAGTCAAACAGATCTCCAGCTCGGGTAAGGTTTTGGCGATACATGCCGAAGCACAGAACTTAATACATAAATCTGGAGACTCGAAGACTCTTGACGACCATTTACGTGATAGGCCGAACGAATGTGAAAGTTCCGCCATTAGTTTTATATTGAATTTAGTTCAGAACCAACCCCTTCAAGAATCAGTCAAATTAAACTTACATTTTTGCCATATTTCGACACAGGAAGCCGTGAGGACGCTGAAAAATATTCAAAGTACCCTAAAAACCCCGAAACCATCCCACGATAAGGGTTCTGAGAATGAGGGTTCAAATTCAGAAATACCTGATCTTGAGGAGTTAAGAAATACAAATTTAAATCTCACTTCCGAGGTCACTCCCCATCACCTATTTCTAAATTCGAGCTGTGACAAAGGCGCATTCTGTAAGGTCAATCCACCTTTGCGTACACCCGACGATCAACGCGCATTATGGACCGCATTACTCGATGGAACGATCGACACTATTGCTTCGGACCATGCACCCCATACGATCGCAGAGAAAGAAGATAATGAATTTGCATTTGCACCCTCTGGCATTCCAGGTGTGGAAACTATGCTGCCCTTAATGCTACCATTATTGAAACACAATAAGCTACCGCTTGAAAGGTTTGTAAATGCAGTCAGTGAGAAACCGAACCGGCTCTTCGGCTTTAACAAGGGTTATATCGAAGAAGGTCGTGATGCAGACCTTATCGTTGTTGACCTGCGCCAGGAGATTGAGATCAAAGCCGATGAGCTCCATTCTAAATGTGGCTGGACACCTTTTGAGGAGATGACCGCGGTATTTCCGAGAATGGTTATGGTACGCGGCGAAATTATTGTCAAGGATGGCAATTTGGAAGGGGATAGAGGCTATGGTAAATTCTGCAAATAATTGTTGATAAGTGGGATTGCTATCAACTGCTATAAGGTGTGGGATTGCTCTCTGGTTGCTGAATTGTGTGGGACTGCTAAGTTATTGCCTTTTGGTGTTGGATTGCTAAATTTATGCCCTTTGGTGTGGGAACTGATTGCTATTTAGTTGATGCGATAGCTTGGCCAATGGTCAATCAAACGCCATTACTCAATTAAATGATAATCCCACACCAAAAGGCAACCTTAAGACAATCCCACAAACTCTCAATGCTTATCACAATTGCCGCAACATTAATTAAGTCTTACCTTATGCCTAAAACCATAGGTGTCTACAGTGGGCATTGCAGAATCACTAGCAGAATTTTTAGGGTTCTTCCCGGATTGGTTCGTTGTTGCATTTATTTCGATGATGCCGTTCGTCGAGCTCAGGCTGTCGATACCTGTTGCTATCGGGCTTTATGGTATGGACCCAGTCTCTGCCTTTATAATTTCGGTTATTGGTAATCTGATCCCAATACCGTTCATATTATTGTTTTTAGGGAGAGTCGAAAAATGGCTATCGAACCGCTATGAACGTTGGGAACGGTTCTTCAAGTGGCTGTTCAGCCGCACCCGCGAACGTGCTACCGATAAGATCCGCAAATATGAAATGATCGGGCTCGCTCTATATGTCGCGATCCCATTGCCAGTTACGGGTGCGTGGACCGGGGCGCTTATTGCATACGTGTTCGATCTGGACCTCAAGCGCTCGTTTGTTAGTATTACCGCTGGGGTTTTGGTTGCGGGGGTAATTATTACGATGGCGATGGTTGGCGTTGTTAGCCTATGGGGACTGTAGAATCCCCAAATCCCAAATCCAAATACTACCATAAAATCCCAAAGGCAAAATTCCAAGAACCAAGATACAAACTTTACTAATTCCGAAGGAATTCGTAATGCGAGGTAACTTGGCGAAGCAAGTTACTGCAGCCGTAAAAAAGCCGAAGGGTTTTTTAGGGCGAGGTAATTTGCGAAGCTAATTACCGCAGGGGTAAAAATTCCGTTGGGAATTTTTAGTTCGAGGTAATGAATAAAGTTCATTACCGCAGTTCCAAACAAATTCCAAAGTCCAGATTCCAAACATGTTTTTTAGTACTTGGTGCTTGGAGCTTTTTTGGATCTTGGAGTTTGGTTCTTGGTACTTGCCAAATTTGCCAGTATTGCCAATTGGGATTTCATTGGATTATTTGAATATTGGTCGTATTGGGATTTATTAAAAATCATCACTTAATTTTACCTATTAAATACGAATCTGTAGCATCAATTATTTCTACCTCTTGAAATGTTCCCAATGCCAGTTCCTGTTTAACCACCACAGGCTGATAATTATCTGCTCTGCCCATAACGGAATTGTCTTTGCCAACTTCGGTAATTAAAATTCGTTTCATATCGCCAATTACATGCTCATTTATGTTCTTGCTAATTTCAAATCGGAGTTTCGTGAGCACCCGTGAACGCTCCTTTTGGACCCTGCCGTGGATCTTGTCTTGACGCTCGTAAGCTTCGGTACCCGGCCGTGCTGAGAATCGTGTTATATTGACAATGTTGGGTTTTAGCTGACGGATAAGTTCAACGCTTTTTTGGAACTGGCGGTCGGTCTCGCCGGGATAACCGATTATTATATCTGTTGAAAGTGTCAGGTCCGGAAACTTACGCCTGAACCTTTCAACAATATTTAAAAAATGCTCCAACTTGTAACCTCTTTTCATATCACGAAGTATATCGTCATCACCACTTTGGACCGGGAGATGTAAAAATTTGTAAATTCGGTGTGAGATATATTGGTCGATCAGGTCTGGTAGGATCGGCTTTACAGTGTTCGGATTCATCATCCCAATGCGGATGCGAAACTCAGGCTCGTTTGAAAATCTATCGTCAATTTGTTTTAATAAATTTGGTAAATTTGTCTGATGGTCGAGTCCATATGCTGCAGTATCCTGCGCCGTGAGCCTAACCTCTTTTAGATCTTGTGATAAAGCTTTCGATATATCATCTAAAATGTTATCAGGGTGATTACTCCTTAACTCACCGCGTGCCAGCCTGGTTATACAATACGTGCAACTACCTAAACATCCATTTGAAATAGGTATAACTGCATCAATCGAAGTTATAGCTTTGGGGGGGCACATTTTAACAATTTCTGCATCTTTTAAGTTATATTGTTTTGATAGCGAATCAATGACCTGAGATATTGTGCTGATCTTAGCCGGTGGTATAAGTCGAACTGAGGGTAAGGTCTTTAAAATTGTATCGGCTTGAACCGCTGCCATACACCCCGCTACAATTACAGGTTTATTAAGTTTAGAAAATTCTTTGAGCTGCCGCAGCATTTTATTTTCGGTGGTCTCGATAACAGTGCATGTAACAAGTACTAAAATATCGGCATCATTCATTTTTTGGACTGTTTGATGGCCTGAAGCTTCGAGATGCTCTTCCATTATTCGACTTTCACCATAGTTCAATGTGCAGCCATAGGGCTCGAAATAGACTTTCATTGCTATCCCCAAGAGTGGCAAATAATATTTAAATTTATAGTAGTTCGGCAAATTATTAAAAATATACGTTATGAGTTCGCAGACGCCTGATATTTGATTTGGGTTTTGAAGCCTGTGTGGAAGTCCGTGTTTTTTTTAAAATAATTTGAAATAAACCAACCACAGAGACTCAGAGAGCACAGAGATTGAATAGAAAAATTGAATTTTATACCACGACGTCAGTTATAATTCTGTGTACTCTGCGCCTCTGGTGTTGAAGTCCGTAGGACGAAACACTTAAGGTAAAAAAAATTAAAATTACTAAAATATCGTTTTTTACCTTTGTGGTTGGATTTTAATCGAAAATAACCCACCCCGAACTTCCTAACCGAACTTCCATACCCGCTTCCTAACCCTAACCATTTAATCGATGAAATGACAAAACTTCGAACTTCTGTTCTGGCTCAAGGAAAAATACCGCGGTGCATGATCGCATCCGAAACCCGCTTCACTGCAACCATATACGCCGCAGTTCTCATATCGACACCTTTATCTTGGCTCATTTTTAGTACTTCATGAAAGGCCTTGACTATAATGTCTCGCAGCTTGCAGTTGACATCTCTCTCAGACCAGAAGAACGACTGAAGGCTCTGCACCCATTCAAAATACGAGACTGTTACACCACCCGCATTTGCCAATATGTCTGGTATTAAGAATATTTTTTTATCATGTAAGACTTTATCTGCTTCGGGGGTGGTCGGGCCATTTGCACCTTCCGCAACGATCTTAGCCTCGACATTATCTACATTTTGCGCGGTGAGTTGGTTCTCTAAGGCCGCCGGTACCAGCACGTCACAATCCAATTCCAAGATCTGTTTGGGGTCTAAAGGTTCGGTACCTTCAAAACCTGTCACGCTTCCAGTGTTTGTCTTGTGGGTTATGACTTGCTCGATATCAAAACCTTCTTTGTTCAAGATGCCGCCTTTAGTATCACTGACTGCAATTATTTTCGCACCGTTATGTTGTAACAATTTTGCGGCATTCGACCCAACATTACCAAAACCCTGAATTGCAACAGTTGCACCATTAATCATATAATTTACACCTTCAAGTTCATCCCTGAAATCGCATTCGTGTTCTTTATGCTCTTCCTTGTAATCCTTTAATGGGATATACTTGTAGTCCATATGTTTCAAGGCTTCGCGAATCACTAGCATTACCCCTCTACCTGTCGCTTCTTGCCGACCTCGCGAGCCACCTAAATGTAAGGGTTTGCCGGTTACGACTCCAGGGACGGAATAACCTTTGTTCATACTATATGTATCCATGATCCAGGCCATGGTCTGGGCATTAGTACCTACATCCGGGGCAGGAATATCCTTTTCCGGGCCGATGATGATTGAAATTTCAGAGGTGAACCTTCGAGTAAGCCGTTCTAACTCATCCATAGACATATCCTTTGGATTACATATAACACCGCCCTTCGCACCGCCATATGGGATGTTCACAACTGCGGTCTTCCAGGTCATCCACATCGAGAGTGCACGCACCTCATCTAACGATACATCTGGATGGTACCTGATACCGCCCTTGCCTGGGCCTCTTGCATTATTATGCTGGACTCGGTACCCGGTAAAGATTTTGATATCGCCATTATCCAATTTAACCGGAAAATTCACAGTTAATTCACGGTGCGGATATTTGAGAAATTCATGCACACCACGCTTGAGTTTCAGTAATTCTGCAACTTTATCTAACTGCTGCTGGGCAATCTTATATGGATTTAATTCTTCTGGCATAATATTATCCTCCCAATCCCTAACTTTAATAATTCACTAATTAGATAATATACTTTGTTAATATATATATATGGATGCTTAAAAAAAAGATATCTTCTCCGAATTTGGG
>CBDVCJ010000161.1:0-8776 GCA_965372445.1 uncultured Thermoplasmata archaeon
TTGCATTGGAATTGTATGACCAAATTAAAGAGCTAATTGGTGTGCGGTCATCGGTTGCTTCGTATATTATGTTATATGATGTACTTGCGGTTATGCTGACTTTATCGATTGTAGTAATTTCGGGTGGTTCATTATCAATAACTTGGCTTTTCCAAACAACCAATATAAATTCATGAGAATCACTCCCGCCATCCCCATCAGTAACACTGACATTCACATACCATCCGGCCACCATAATATTCTCATCAACAAATAAGTCTTTGAATACTGGTGTGCCACTCAACACCCCCGTGGACGAGTCTATAGAAAGCCAGGTTGCATTGGTATCCAAAGACCAAGTTTGTTGGGAGATTAGGCTGTCAACATCAGTTGCATTGTAATCCACCTGGTATAATTCGCTTTCATTAGTAAATAAAACATCCTGGGTTGTTATCACGGGTGGGTCATTTACATTAAGCACTATTAGAGTAAAATTTGTAAACCCGTTTCCACCATCACCATCATCAACGGATACATTAATCCAATATTCGCCAACATCGTTATTATTGGGCGTGCCATTAATAATACCTATTGATGGATCAATATCAAGCCATGAAGATGCATTGGTGTCCAGTGACCAGATTTGATTTGAAATTAAGCTATCTATATCAGATGCATTGTAATCTACTTCGTAAAGTTCGTCCTCATAAGTGATTTCAACATTTGTTGTATTTATCATTGGGTTGTCATTCACATTTAATACTGTCAATGTAAAGTTAGTAAAATCCATATCCATAGTGTCATTGATCGAGATATTAACCCAATATTTACCCACATTATTGTTCATTGGCGTACCGTTGAGTATTGCAGCGGCATCATCAAATTCTAACCAACTTGCATTGGTAGAGTAATTCCAGGTGCCGAGCTGACCTACATTTGTTAAATCTATATCTTCATATAAATAGAGAACTTCATAATATTCATCTTCAAGTGCAGTGAGATTATCTTCTATGGTGATATTAGGTGCGGTATTATATACCACGGGTTTATATATAAATGAAGTAAACCTATTTGTTTTACCATCAGAAGTAGAAAATTGATACTTATGAATCCCAATATCTAAATGTGTAATATTAAGAAAATAATCTTTACCATCCATGTAATTTAAATCCAATGGGTCAACTTCTAGCAAAGGATATTCTGTCCCACTGATATTCAGAATAATTTTCGTTGGGCTTATATTTTCAATATGAGAATAAGTCACTGTAAAATTAAAATATGTACTTGTGTCGCCTGATGTTGGCGTTACCTTTGGGAAAAGCAGACATAATGATGATGACTTCCTATATAAAATATCAATATCCGTTCCCGCACCATTCGTGTTATTAGTATCTTGCCATGTAATATGAATTTCGTAGTTCTCAACTGCAATTTCCGGCCAAGAAGACCCACCAGTATTAAAATCCTGACCGGGAACGGGTTCTGAAATTACGTTTATCGGCCCCCAGCCCAAGCCAGTAATATTACATCTATAAAAAATATCCCAATCTGTGCCAGCATCATTTGTATTATTAAGATCAGACCAGACAACATAAATATTACTGTTTTCAACAGCGATTTTTGGACTCGCAGATCCAAGGGTATTAAAATTTTTACCAAGTATAGGCTCCGAAATTACTTGAATATCCGTCCATGAAGTTCCATCAAAATATCTATAAAATATATCATCATCTGTACCTGCACCCTTTGTATTATTATAATCTCGCCAAACTACATAGACTTTATCGTTTTCTACAGCGATATCTGAACGAAGTGAATCACTTGTATTAAAATTCTGTCCGGGAACGGGTTCTGAAAGTACTTGTATTGGATTCCAGCCAGAACCCGTAAGATTACGTCTGTAAAATATATCATAATCAGTACCTTCACCGTTCGTTTCATTATCATCGTGCCAAACTACATAGATATTACCGCTCTCAACTGCAATTGATGGGTACAAAGACCCACCAGTATTAAAATTCTGGCCTGGAACAGGTTCTGAGATCACTTGGATATCCTCCCAGCCTGAACCTGTAAGATTACATCTAAAAAATATATCCTTATCTACTGCTCCTGCACCATTCGTATTGTTAGAGTCATCCCATACAACATAGATATTACCGCTCTCAACTGCAATGTCTGGCTGTAAAGAATTACCAGTATTATAATTCTGGCCGGGTGCAGGTTCTGAGATCACTTGGATATCCTCCCAGCCTGAACCTGTAAGATTGCATCTAAAAAATATATCCCAATCTCCACTAGCACCATTAGTATTAGTTTCATCAGTCCAGACCACATATATATTACCATTTTCAACCGCAATTGCGGAAGATCCGGAATTATCCACATTAATATTATTGCCCATTATTGGTTCGGATATAATTTGGATTGCAGACCAAAAATTGCCATTAAAATATCGATAAAATATATCCGTATCGGTACCTGCACCGTTAGTGTCATTATCATCGTGCCAAACTACATAGATATTACCGTTCTCAACGGCGATTGATGAATCACTAGACCAACCAGTATTAAAATCTTGGCCTATTACAGGTTCAGAAAGCACTTCGATCTGGCTCCAGTTAATTTCACCGTTGCTGCGCGGTAATGTTCGTGCAATTGAGGTTTCATGCAATCCATTTTCAATATTTTCGGTTCCAACCCCTGAATTTAAACTCAAAATCAAGCCACTTAGAATTAAGATTATTGTTATTATAATAGTCTTAGATTTATTAAACAAAGCCAGAGCCCCCTGGAATAATAATCCAACAATTTCTGAAAGGTTTAATGAATATTTAACTTTACTATAAAAAATAAAAAAACGAGAGAATTTCAACTGCAACGTGAAAAACTTGCCCAACTCGGTCATATTTGCACGAGTTGGGTCGAAGTTCAAATCCACTCCCACTGACTCAAGGGTTGAACTCGGGATCAAATAATATTTATCACGTTTGAACAGAACCTAGAAGGATCGACCATCAATGGGAATGTCGCAGTTTAATGAGATAGGCGACATTTTCGAATCATTCATTTATTTAAATAAAATAATCATATCAATGCTTTACAAATGTATTTTCAGTAACTATTAAGTCTCTGATCCTATTTATTCTAAATGTACGCAGTTCTCCTCTAAGATGGCAGTAACCTATCATGTATATCTTATCTTTTATTTCATACGGATCCACTAGTCTCTCAGTTAGCCCTCTTCTACTTGCAAATTTCATTTGGATTGTTCTAAAATTTTGTATGGCGTGCCCGATTGTGTCTACAGGAATAATTGAAGACTTCTACTCACCTACAACCCATCTTCTTAACTTTGCAGGTAGTTTATCAACATCAATCTTTTGCGTATTCTCACGAATATAGTCAGGAAGTAATTTAAAAAATCTACAAGAACCATATCTTTCATCACCACTAACGAATACTACCCTATCTTCTTTAAATCTCAATGCTCTTCCCAAGGATTGCGAGGCACGCCTTAAGGCTGGCACGATATATGCATAAAAATTACCTTTGGTCTTTCCGTAGAGGCGTTCATAATCCTCAAGATATAAATCCGTTTTTACACTTATCCTATCGAATGGAATTCCAACTAAGAATATACCTTCCAATTCTTTTGCGGGGAAGTCCGCACCCTCTGCATACCTACCTGTTTCAATGGCACATAATACGCCTTTTCCACGATAATCACCGCTGAGGTATCTAGTATTAATGTAAACATTATTACATATATTATAAATATATTTTTAGTTGCTTCATCAATTGCTCATCAAAAAGAGCCAGACGTCCAAATTTGCAGTGCATATGCAGTGCATTAGTAGTGCTTTAGTTCTGATGAAGATTCACGATTATGGCACTGTTAATGCGAACATTATCCAATTATCCACGATAAATGCCATATCCTTAACTACTACTAATAGTAGCTTGGAGATAATGAGTTTTTAATTTGAATTAATCCTTTTTTTTCCTTCAGAATAGGAACATCCCCGAAGTTCGGTGATGCTACAAATTATTTGTACCTGCAGGAATTGCACCCGGGAGAGAATTCCCGAGTACTGAAACTTTTCACTTGGGTAGAATTGATTTTTTGCAATTGCAAAAAACTTATGGTATTATGTAGATTTGTCTAAATCTTCCCATTCATCGGAGTCATTTGGAAAGGCATCGTTTTCATCAAGAACCCCATCACCATCAGAGTCCACTTGCAAGTCATCAGTCAATTACCCCCAGCTATCGCAGGGTAGTTCACATAGAATAAATAATAAAACTATATGATCCTTACACGTTCGGTGTTTGATAACCGTTACTCTGTACACTATTACACATCTTTTCGATTTTTTAAACCATATAATAACTAGGCATTTGGGTTTGCTAATATTTAATTTATAAAGGGATTTTTAATTTAGAATTTTTAAAGCAACAACCTTTTTAACTCCATACCACATTTTATCCTTCATTCGGTAGGCCAGTATCATTGACCCATCCATAGTGTACGCTACGGAAATAGACCATGTGTTGCCTATTCCTGGGTCTTGTACCTATGGACGGGTGATGCTGGCCTACCGAAAGAGCTACAGGATATCTAAAGGAGCAACATCCTCTGGAGTCGCCCTTTTACCTGAACTAAGAAGACTACCTCTGTAAATGCGCAACTCCTCTTGGATCTCCTGGAGACTTTGTCCCTTCTTCACTTATGAAGCAATAAAGATTTACAAATTAAATTTCACAGAGGCAGTGGCAATTTCTGGAGATTTTAAAAATTTCTTGTTTCTCTATAACACAATGATTACAAGTCACCATATTTATCATCTCCAAGCCCCTACTACTAATAGTAGTTAAGGATATGATGTTTATCGTAAATATAAATTGTTCAAATTTGCAATAATAGTCGAATAATGATGGGTTCAGATTTTCAATAATAGTCCAATAATGTTGGATTAATGGTGCATTAATGATGGATTTAGGTTTGCAGATGCAGTTGATAGGACGTGCATATGCTATGCATATGCTATGCATCTGGACGTCTGTGCATGATGAAAATCAATCATTTAATTAATAATGCATTCATCCAAACCTTAACATATTTAATAATGTATCGATAATGTATCAATAATTATTTGTACAAACCTTAAATATATTTAGTAATATTATATATCCTATCGGTGATTAAAGTGAGAAAAGGTATGAGACGTCTTAAGGCTGACATACCTAGTACCCTGTACGAAGGATTGGAATTTGACGCATCACAAGAATATTATTCAGAAAGAAATTGCAAAGAAAGGAATTAACTTCGGGTCGATTGAATTGATAGCGTCTTTATTTATCAACTCACCTCTGGTTTTATGATCAGTATCTATACCTCTCGATTGCGCAAGCTCACGCAAATCTTCGAACGAATACTCTATTAGGATTTCGTGTAACATTTCCTTCCCCCCCTTGGAATTTGATTGAACCTTAAATGTGATAGAGGTTTATTTAATTTCCCAATATTAGCTATTAATATATGGTATAGAATCTTTGAGCTTTGATATGCCTACACTCTTTTTTTCTGGTTCTCCAATGCCTTCCCAATTTGCTATAGTCTCACCTCTAGGTACAGCTCGAGAACTTATATCCCGCCCTACTAAATCGGCGGATAATCGCAATGGTAACTCATCATCAACATTTTAAATAAGGGTTTTCTATTTTATATACGGCTTCACACAGATGACATTCATAAGATATAACAGGATCTTCTGAAAAGGGCACCGTCAATTTTGTATCAACGTTCCAATCTTCCTTACATATTTGGCACATTACCGTGACTTTTTTAACTTTTGCTTTAGTTAGACCTGCGTCTGCCTTTTTCATGGCCTCGATATCTTCTTCTGTTCCCATATTAGATACCTCCTTTTCTTTCACATGTGCTTCTAAGCCATATTTAGTGTAATCTATGTTAAACGAACCATTCCTGTATCGTAGGTCCTGTTTCTCCCCCTCGAGATCCACAGCACAATTAATATTTGTACTAGATTCAAGGGCGTCTTCAACCCTTATCCACCTCCCCCTTACCGAGACGCCCTTTGCCAGCGGTAATTAACATCCTAATCTTTCTAAAGGTGGCACGATCAATTTCAGGTTTGTATTGAGAATATGGTTCATAATCACGAGTATGAATTTTACCATGGCAACTCTTACAAACCAAAATTCGTTCTCCGGTAATATAATTGGTATGGTGCTTATCGAAACGACCATTACGACCATTATAGGCAATTCCACAAACAGTACATTTCCAGGTTGATTTATCGCCCCATTCCTCATACTGCTCACGGTAAACAGCTCTTGTTTTTCGTCCTAACACAATCTCATTCTGGATTTTATTCATATCTATATTCACACCTAAAGGAGCAACATCCTTCGGAGTTGCCTTTTGACCTAATCTATGAAGACCATCTCGAAATATCCGTAACTCCACCTGGATCTCCTGGAGGGATATATCCTCGTCCGTTAGGAAATTGCAAGCACCGCAGCTGCACAGATACGGTTTGTAAAAATCTTCTGCCCACGCCAGTGAGCTCCTGGCCCTCCGCTTGTGCTGCCTGGCGATCACTCGCTTGCAAGTGATGCAGTACTGCCTGGCGATCACTCGCTTGCAGGTTATGCAGTACAGCTCATAGTACCACCGGTGTTTAATGTATCGAATGTAGTCGTGGATCTGTCGAGATATATCGGACTTTAAAGGGGCGAGTCCGTCAGGATCTCGCTTCTTTAATAACCTGAGCTCTTCTTGAATTGCATTATCGAGTTCGGTATATTCTTTTTCTGTAAGGTGTTGCATACAAAACCACTCAACGGGTTTTCCGGAAAGCTCATAAGACCCGTTGACAGAACTTACGAGCTTCCGGTGGAAATGTGAATCATCTCCAAGTAACAATCTAGAATAAGATATATTTAATATTTGCCTTTCAACCTGTGCCATTAATAGTGATTTTTAAATTTGGTTACCTGATATCTAAATTCATCTAAAAAAAACTGAAAATCTCAAAGGATGTGATGTAATGCCTCACGGAAAACATCTTCCGGGTAAAGTAGTAATCTCGACTGTTGTGGATCACAAAACAAAAGACGATTTGGATAAATTAACTAAATTATTAGGTTTTAAAGATAGAGCTACGACAATTCGCAATGCCGTAAATAAATATCTACATTCGTTTCAAAAATACCTTAGAAATGGTGTAAACACCAATAAATCAAAGGAATAGGCAGTTTATCATTAATCAAGATAAGATAGGCGTGTAGGGGTGTAAACACCAAGATAGGAGTTAAATGTAATGTCCTCCAATAAAAAGATTAATAATATTTCATCAAAAGATACAAAAGCTAAATTAAATAAAGAGCTTAACCGATTACAAAACATCTTTAATACAGGCTATAACTTAAGTGTTAGATACTTACCAAATGAAATCAGATATTCTGAAAATGGAAAACCATTAGCAGGTGAAGTTGTTAATGATATCATAATAATCTACGAAGCTAAAGAAGACAAAGCTATCGACGCTCTTCATCATGAATTTTTAGAGTACCTTATAACCCCATTACTGAAAGACAGTTTTTATATTATAAGTTATCAAAATAAAATAATTACTAAGCTCTTACTAAATAAAAAAGAAGACATAGTGGAACAATTATGCAATTCATTGAGGGAGAGGGCTTTTCAGGACTAACCTACCATTAGGCAGATCTTTTACTATTTCCCAACCTTGGTTTAGGTAATCTGTTAGTTCAGTTTCGGTAACAATTTTATGATCGTATTTGTAATTGTTAACTTTATTTTTAATAGTTACACCTAATATCTCTTTTTGTAATATTTCTATTTCATCATCAATACTAATATTACCATTAATTTCTTTTTCTTTTTCGATTTTAATTCTGTCAGGATCGAATCCAAGAATTTGACACTGTTGTTTAACAACACTAAGCAGTAGCTCTTTTTTCATAATATCCAAATCTGGAATATTAATTCGTGATATACTTAAGTATGGTTCGGCTCGACTATAAGCCTCTTTTAACTGCTCAACCGTTGGTTTAGAATAGGCTCTATCCAATTGCCCCAAACTGTGCCCCATCATATATTCAAACCAGGCTTTTGCAATACCACCCTGCTCCATTGCGGTTTGGAATAATTTTCGTAAGCAGTGGTGATGTATAGGATACCTCTTACGACCACCTGCACCTTTTGAACAATTATCATCCATCAACCCGGCTTTAATTGCTGAACGCCTTACTAATATATTCAGTGCTTCTCTATCTATAGGTTTGAATGTAGCTTTTTCTTTTTTAGTTCCACCAAACCGTCTATATTTTTGATTAGTAACAAATAATGGAAAATCATCTTTGAATTTATGACCTAAGTTTTCCATATACTGAATGTACATAGTTAATGAATTTATTGCATCGCTTCCTATAAAAAATATGTATTCTTGCCGATTTTTGTTTATCCTATTTCCATTTTTATCTTTTAAATCACCAGAAACATGAATACTGATCGGATTATCTCCATTCTCCAACTGTTTCTTTATCATTCCATAGGTTATTGCAGTAATTACGCCAGCCCGTTGGCCTGATTGAGCTGAAAACAAAATCAACGCTTTTTGTAACGGTGTTTCACAAACATCGATCATTTTCTTGAGATCTTCAAGTGAAGGTATTTTGTCCGTGTGTGAAGTCCAAGTTTTGGGCGAGATTAATTTAAGATCAACATAGTTATGTTTATAAAATG
>CBDVCJ010000162.1:0-8714 GCA_965372445.1 uncultured Thermoplasmata archaeon
GGTTTTTTATTGCAATTATCGTAATTATCAACATATTGACATTTTTATTTTATATTATGGCACGTAGGAAAGAAAAAAATTTAAAGAATAAGAAACCATAACGTTATAAATAAAACCTCTATAATTATTTATAATATACCAATATTTTGGATATTAAAAATAAAGTTTAAATTTGATATTAGGGAGGCAAGAGGTGCTATTTATGAGAATGCGCCATATAATATTATCAATCGTGATACTTAACTTTATTGTTACCGGGTGGACGCTTGTTGCTCTACCCAATCAGGTTGAATCCGCCACCACCACCGAATTTGGCAATTCTGGTACACCCTCGGAACGTGTAATTGAACTAAAGGGTAGTAGTGCACCCTTTATGGATTCCACGACCTATTTTGAGGTTCCAACAAGTCGCGGCCATATAAAAAGTGCGACCATGAAGATCTCACCAGCATCCGGAAGCACCGAATTTGCCGTGAATCCCCGCGTGGATGTCGGGCTTGACGGTGATATCGATTGGGAGTTTGACGGGCCCGGTTTTGGTGACTTTGGGAACCAGACCGGATTCTCGAACGATGCGGACCAAGTTTATGCCTTTATTCCTGATAATAGCGAAAATTCGGTGTTCAGCTTCAGGTTACCAAAAGATTCAACAGTAACCTCTGCGGAGCTGAACCTTAGCTCTTCGGTATTGGATAAATTAACAATTAAAGGCCGCGAGCCCGAGACAGGCTTTTATGCCGGTACGCTTGATACTACCTATTCATATTACAATGCACCGATCAAACGGCTTTGGATCTATTGTAAGACCTCAGATGGATGGCATCATGATATAGAAGTGCAAACCTACAGTACGACCTTTGGGTGGACGATGCTGTGGGATTATTATTGGTTTTCGAACCCCACACCCTTACAAACGACCTTTCCGGGAAACGATATTACTGCCTGGAAGATCAAATTCAGGGATTATGGCGGTCATAGTGTTTACTACGATTATGAATACGATATCGGGGGCGTGACCCCGACCGACCCGACCCTAAATATCGGCTATAATGTGGGGCCGAATGAATGGGCACATGCCGGTGTATTCTCGTCCGCTGAGACGGTAACCGATTTCGACGACGAGATCAATAATTTTCTTATAAATAATGATACATGGTCAGAAGATGATTACGGCAATCGATATTTGGATGTACCGATGATCTTTTCTACCAAAGTTGCCGGCGGTATAAAAGTAACCGATCTGGTGATCAAATATCAGGTAGATGCCACGATAGACAAGGCCCCGAACTCATATAATCTTGCAACCAGCTTGAATGGTATGATACCAATAAATACCTCGGGTAAGAGCAAAGAGAAAGCCAAGATCTACGTGGCGATCTATTCCGACACCAAATGCAAGCTGAGATTGTCGGGTATCGATATCGAATATAATGGCGCACCGACCGCTATAGAAATTCCGGATACCTACGCATTACCAGAAGATAATTATGATGAAAATCTAATTAATCTAACGCAATATTTTACAGATGATTATCAAAACAGCGTGTTTCTAAATTATGAAATTGTAAGTTATACCAATTCGGAATATATGGATGTTGACGTTTACGATAAATATTTTATAGGGGTGAACGCCGAGCAAGATCCGAATTCGAATTGGTTTGGCGAGACCGCGATCGTAGTGTCGGCGCGTGATTCCGAAGGTGTGAGAACGGTCTCGAACGAATTCATTGTGACGATAACCGAAGTTAACGACCCGCCCGAAATAGGTTATGCGATACCTAATATAAATTTAACAACCAACCAAACCTATCTTGGAATCGATCTTGATGAAGAGGTAGAAATCCAAAACATTCCCGGCTATTACTTCACAGATGTTGATAGTTCCAATTTATATTACAAGGCAATTGTTGCACCATCTGCTAGTAATAGTTTGGCTGTCAAGATCCATACTGGTAATGTATTGAATATTACCGCAATTGGCGAATATCAGCTTAATATGCCAGTTCGTGTTTTCTGTGCCGACGCAAAATCCGACCTGAACCAGATCACCAATTTCGAATCTGATGGAGTATTTCAAGAGTTCATTGTGAATATTACCAGTCTGGGTGGTTATACCCCACCTATGTGGAATGACCTACCCCCGCAATTATTTATTCATGAGGACAATGTTCTATATGACTGGCTAAATTTACGCGATCATGTAATAGATCTGGATGATATAATGGCGAATTTAACTTTCAGTATAGTTACAGTTTCAAATAGTGCATATATGACGATCACAATAGATCCAGAGGGTGTTATAGATATACTGCCCGGAGCTAATTTTGACGGTATTTCGAAAATCACGCTACGAGTGCAGGATGACGAATATAATTCTGACACCGAAAGTTTTACTATAAATATGATACCCAAGAACGATCTTCCGACAGTTAATATCCTATCCCCCAAAGAGCGCGAATATGTATCAGGCAACGCGATAATTCGAGGCGCGGCATATGATATTGAAGATACATTAGAACGGATCGAGCTGAAAATTGGCGCGGGAAGTAGTGATTGGGTTGTGGCTGAAGGCTCAAAATATTGGACCTATGCCTGGGATACTATCGCGTACGCACCGGATACCCCGAAACTGGTCGAGCTATCTGTAAGGGCTTATGACGGTCAAAATTATTCTGAGCTGGATATTGTTGAATTGATCGTTAATAATGTCAATATCGATGCAGATAACGACGGCTACCCCAACACCGACGATATGTTCCCCAACGATCCAAGTGAATGGGCCGATACCGATCTAGATGGCCATGGCAACAATAAAGATATGTTCCCCAATAATGGTTCGGAATGGGCGGATAGTGATGGAGATGGCCGCGGTGATAATAGCGATCTATTCCCGTTCACTGCGACTGAATGGCTGGATAGTGATGGTGACGGGTATGGCGACAATTCCGACGCGTTTCCGTTTGACCCTACCGCGCATTCGACCTCAACGGCGGCTGGCGCAACCGATAAAGGGGATGAGGTGTCGATCGTACCTTATATGTGGTTTATTATTGTGATCATCATAATTATCAATGTTTTAATTTTCATTGCCTATGCTATGTCACGTAAAAAAGAATTAAGTCTAAATAAAAAGGAAACCTAATGCATTACGTCAAGCTAAGACAAATATCAATATTATTGAATTAAAAAACTACCAAATTTTGGATTGATCTCATTAACCGAAACTTGGGATTGCAAGAGGTACTATTATGCAGCTTCGCCGGATGATCGTTACAATAATTATTATAAATATAGTGGTTACAGGCTGGATATTAATTTTTTTGACCAATAATACCGCCGGCGAACCCCTCACCGAATTTGGCAACCCAGATTCTAAGGACGAGCGAACCATAACTTTTTCCGGTACTGAAACGCCTTTGATCGATGCCAGCACCTATCTCGAGTTCCCGTTACATAAAGGGACGGTTCGTAGCGCGCGCCTGAAATTAACTGCTATGGAGCATAATGGAGATCATCCACTTAAACCGAGTCTAGATGTGGGCTTGGACGGTGATGTCGATTGGCAATATAATGGCACCGGCTATGGACCCCTAGGTGACCAGAATGTGTTTAATACCGATGAACCGAAAGTCGATGTATATACCGAATCCGGTCCTAACCAAAATTATGGCATTCTACTTCCAATGGGTGCCTCGGTCGCAAGCTCGCAAATGGAGCTCGAGGGCGGCGCTGCCAAACCCTTATCGGGAAGGAACCCGCAAGATGGTACGACCCATTCAACGCTTCAAGCTAATTATTCGCATTACGAGAAATTCATAACCTATCTCGAGGTTAATTGCTATAACTCAGGGGGAGGCACAGTTACAGTAAGAGGCTGGAATCCTAACACTACCGCCTGGGAACAGATCTATTACTATTATGGCTGGTCTTATCCGCAAACGATAATACACAACCCAAGCACCCCCAAATACACTAAATGGGATATCACGTACAGCCCGAAATATTCGTCGTATAATATCTATTATACTTACCTCTATAAAGTAAACATGGGCTGCTTGAACGCGACCTTGGATATTGGCAATGATGGCGGTGCAAAGGAATGGCAGTACCCGGACGAATTCAATACCTCAGTGTCTTTAGACATGACCGTGAAGCTCAACCAGCTTCTTCAATCGACCTCAACCCCCACTGGTACCGATGACTATGGCGTAGAATATGTCATCATCCCGTTTATATTTGTAACTGAAGGCCCCGGCGCGATCCGGATCTTGAACCTATCAGTCAAATATGATTTTACAATGATAATAGAGGTCAAACCCAACCTTGAGAATCTAACCACCGAGCTCAACCAGCTCATCCCATCTGAAGGTGATGGCAATTATCGTATTTATTTAGGGTTCAGCTCGCAAACGCAGGGCAAGCTCAAAATCTGGGACCTCGACATTGTCTATAATGACGCCCCGACCACCACTTACATCGACGGCTGTGAATTGGATGAGGATACCCACAACAAAAAATTGAAAGACCTCTCCAATTATTTTTCAGATGATTTTGACGATTCTAATCAATTAATGTACAAAGTCGAGGAATATACCAATTCCAGCTATTTAAAGATCAGCACCTATCTCCATTATTTAAGTGTCAATGCGACCAAGTACCCAAACACGAATTGGCACGGTGAATCCGAAGTACGAGTGTCTGCAACCGATAATGAAGGCATCAAGACCTACTCGAATAAATTCACAGTTAACCTAAACCCGGTCGATGACGCGCCGACCGTCGGCGCAATGATGCCAAATTTAACTGTAATAGAGTATCAATCCAATATAGATATTGATTTGGATGATCCGGCCAATAGATTTTTTGAAGATGTCGATAGTAGCGAGTTATATTTTACGGCTGAATTATTAGATACTCAATATCAATCTTGGTTGAATATTACAATTAATGAAGAGAATGTTTTGGTACTTACAAAAGAACATCAAAAAGTGCCTCCTATTCAAATTTCGTTTCAATATGCGGAAGATATACCATTGCGAATATATTGTGATGACGAGCCTATTTCGGAAGATGCCAATCTAAGTTTATTAAAGGTTTATCAAGATATTTTGGTTGACGTGGTTAGTGCAGATGGTAAATACGGACCGATCTGGGAAGAAATACCCAATGTCTTTATTCCAGAGGATTCAGTGCTTGAAGATTGGATTATTTTGACCGATTATGCATCTGATTACGACGACATCAAAGCGAACTTGAGTTTTAGTATAGTTTCATATTCAAATAGTGGATATATTGATGTTAATATTGATTCTAACAATCAAATAGATATATATCCAGAAGCCAATTTTGATAAAACTTCAAGGGTTTGGTTAAAAGTAGAAGATATGGATGGTTATTCCCATACTATTTCGTTCGATATTTATATGATACCCAAGAATGATGACCCTACCGTTACAATAATCTCGCCGCTCCATAAAGGCACAGTGTCCGGTTATGTAACTATCAATGGAACGGCCTATGATATTGAAGATACACTGACAACGATCGAGCTGCGTTTCGGTAAATCCGGCGAGGAATGGCACACTGCCGAGGGTTTAAATTACTGGCGATATGAATTGGATACCTATGAATATGCACCCGATACCGAGCAAAAGCTGAAGCTCACGGCTCGCGCCTTCGACGGCGAAAATTATTCGGCGGAAGTTGCGATCGAGTTAATTATCAATAATAAGAAAATAGATACAGATGGTGACGGCAGCCCGGACACCGACGATGAATATCCGAACGACCCCAGCGAATGGAAAGATACAGACGGCGACGGTGTGGGTGATAACGGCGATGAATTTCCGCTGGACCGTAAAGAATGGAAGGATACCGACGGTGACGGTTACGGCGATAACGAAGATGCGTTCCCGCTCGATGCGAGCCAATGGGAAGATAAGGACAAGGATGGTTTCGGCGATAACCCTGATGGCAATAATGGCGACCAGGATCCGAGCGACCCGAATGTTAATATTGAAAAAGTTGAAAAGGTTGAGGAAGGGATCGATCCGGTAATTTTAGATTATCTTTGGTTTGCAGTGGCGGTTATTATTATTGTGAATGTACTGGTAATATTGGTTTTTATCAAATCGCAGCGTAAGAAGAAACGTTAGAAATTCCAAGATACAAGATGCAAATTCCAATAAAATTTCAAATTCCAAAATCCAAAGGGCATAAATTACGTTGCAAACCCATATGATTGTTAAAGGGACAAACCACAGAGTCACAGAGAGCACAGAGAAGATAATTTTTTATTTAATCTCTGTGTCAAGACTCTGTGCACTCTGAGTCTCTGCGGTTGGTTTCTAACAAAATCTGAATGGGGGAAAAGTACCAGGGGAGAATGGTGGTTAATAAAATGAATAACAAAATGAATTATGAAGGGTTAAACATGCCAAATTATATTAAATTCAATAACTCTGATTTGCATAAAATAAATTTGAAGAAAAAAATACTAACAATATTGTTCTTATGGATAATTATTTTTAGTGGTTTAGCGGCTATTGTTATTTTCACACCAACTGAAAATGTAATAGTTACTGCTGCAACGATCACTGTTGACGATTCAGGTAATGCAGATTATTCACATATTCAATGGGCTATAGATAATGCTACTGATGGTGATACTGTATATGTTTATAATGGTATATATTATGAGAATCTTATAGTAAGAAAAACAATTAATTTGATTGGTGAGAGCAAAGAAAAAACTGTAATTGATGGTGGTGGAAATGGCCATGTTTTAAGAATAAATAGAAGCGGAGTAAATGTAAGTGAAATCACTGTTACAAATTCCGGAATATATGAATGGGGTCATGATTATGCGGTTTTAATAACATCCGACAATAGTGATGCATCAAACTGTAGAATTTCTGACTGTAAAATAATTGACAATGGTGGTGGAATCTGGATCTGCTCAGGTTCAGATATTATTAAAAATACTAACATAATAAATAATGTAATAACTAAAAATAAAGGTTCAGGCATAAAACTGAACGCAGTGAGATCGAATATTATATCAAATAATTATATTTCGGAAAATGATGCAGGTATTAATTTATATGGCTCAAGATCGAATCTGATCGTAAATAATACTATTGAAAAGGACGGTATACATTTAGAAGCTTATTCTAATATGAATATGATAATGAATAATTCTATTTCGAACAACGCCATAGGCATTTATTCAAGAGATTCAAGTTCAAATATAATAAAAAATAATTCTATTCGTATGAATTCCGGGAGCGGCATCTATTTAATGTCATCAAGTTCGAATATCATAGAGAACAATTCAATCTTCAACAACAATAATTATGGTATTCATTTGTCCTCTGATGAATTATCCAGTACAAACAATATAATTATCAATAATAATATCTATAATCATTCTCATTATGGTATTATAGTAATAGACCCAGAGTCGCAGGTCAACGCAACTTATAACTGGTGGGGCGACGCTTCGGGGCCATATCATCCCACAACCAACCCCCACGGGCTCGGAGACGAAGTATCAGATCATGTAATTTTTCAACCCTGGCTGACAATCCCAGTAGGCGGTAAAAACCACCCACCAGAGATAGTAACATCAAATACTCAAAGCGCTACTGAAGATTTGGTCTATAAGGTTGATTATAATGCAGTGGATTCTGAAGGACATGTATTGAATTGGATTTTAGCCACTAATGGCTATTGGTTATCCTTAAATTCAACAAATGGAGTATTAAAGGGTACTCCAAATAATTATGATATTGGAATATATTGGGTAAACATCTCATGTGATGATGGGCATGGCGGCCTGGACTTCCGCAATTTCACGCTTGAGGTCATAAGCGTTAATGATCCACCGACACTTGAATGTCCATCAGAGATAAATGTCACTATTAACAAACCAAAATGGATATCTATAAATCTATTAGATATTGATAATTTAACCTCAGAACTTATTGTGACTACAGACAGCGATTATATTGAATACTGTGCCGTAAATCAAACATTAAAATTATTGTACCCTACGAATATTACCTCAGAACTCGTTGAGATTATTGTCTCGGACGGGCTCGATAAAATCCATAATAAATTAGAGGTAACGGTCATTTCTCCGTTGCCTATTGACACCGATAAAGATGGTTATCCCGACGATATTGATAGTTTCCCAAACAACTCTACAGAATGGTCGGATGCAGATGGGGACCTCGTGGGTGATAATTCCGATAAGTTTCCAACCGACGTTTCTGCGAGTGTTGATACCGATGACGATGGCTATCCCGATTATTGGAACCCAGGCAAATCCCAATTGGAATCAAATTCAGGTCTTCAGCTTGATGAATACCCTGAGGATACCTCAAAATGGGAAAAAGAGAGCTCGGAAAATGATGACAGTGATTTGTTAATGATTGTAATAATTAGTTGCATAATTTTAGTTTTATTAATAATTGTGATATATATAATTAAAAAAAAGGTAAAAAAATAGTATGCTTAAATTACTCATTCAATTTGTTAAAGCATTCCAAGCCGATGATGTTAATGGAACCTATAATATAACTTGGTAAAATAAATTCCAAGAACCAAGATCCAAATTCCAAATAAATTCCAAACTCCAAGTTTTTAAATTCTATTGTCATTCCATATGATTGTTCAATAAACCAACCACAGAGACACAGAGTACTTAACAC
>CBDVCJ010000163.1:0-8707 GCA_965372445.1 uncultured Thermoplasmata archaeon
CCCAAACCCCAAATCCAAATAGGAAACCAGTTCACGACGAGTTTGTGTTGGAGTTAGGGAGTTCGATCCCGTTTGGCGGTCGGTGCATCGGTTCAATATTCCTAACCCGATTATTTTTTTAATCCATCATTAATTTTATATTTTTATAGGTCTATATCAATTCTGAAGTTTTAATTATACCAAGGGGGACAATGATGGTTCTGGTTCAAGAGGACGTTAAGGTTAGAGAAGCGAAAGCTGAATTAACAATATTTTATAAGAGCCATGTTAATGAAATATTTTATCTCAAACAATTGCAGGTTAAATTTGAAAAGAAATATTTTCATTGGGTGACCGCAAATGCTGTTAATGAACTTATTACAGATGGATTTTTAAGATTTTATACCTAAAAACTCGGGAAAGCAACCAAGGTAAAATTTATATTTCATAAAAGTAACAGGTATTATAAACGTCAAGCGAATAGAAATTTGAAGATCATTCAAGAGTACTCAGATCCAATAGTTGCCACGTCAAATGGGTTAGAGGCAGAAAATCTGTTTTTGTTGGCATTTATGGAAAAAGGATTTGTTTTACATGCAAGAAATATCAATAGATTTATGAAGTGGCATATAAAAAAATTGTGAATTTTGTGGGGATTCACGATATAGTAATACAAAACCATTATCGGGCGCGGTGGTTACCAATACCTCTATAAATACTATATTGTCTGGTTACTTCCAACTCATCCCCGCTCTGCGCATTGGGCTTGTCCAATCCACGTCCGGTCTGGTTTGTAATTTTCGACGGCACAAGATTTTTGGTATGGGTGCACGGGCTGGAACCACGAATGCACACGAATATACACGAATAACAATTCGTGATAATTCGTGTTGATTCGTGGTTTTAAAAGTGACAAAACAATTCTTGTTCAATCCCCGTCCGATTGGGCGTCCAATTCGCGGCAGTTCATTTATTTTTTTAATTCAATATAAGCTTCGTTATTCTGATAATCAAAATAAACTTTAAGATCGGAATATATTGCGGAAACCTCGAAAAGATAGACCCAGATATCGTTTGTTTCGAATTACAAATAAGTTTACTAAAAAATTCTGATAGGTTAATATACGAATCGAAATTGCGATTTGCCTTTTAGATATCAAAAAGTTTAAATAATTATAAAACATTATAATTTATAATAAAACATTATTAAACATTATTAAACATAATAGGTGATTATATGGTTCAGGCTGTTATTAATTTAAATGAGCACGAAAACAGAGTTTTAAATATAGTTAAGGGTAAGTTCGGTCTAAGAAATAAATCAGAGGCAATTAATTTAATAATTGATGAGTATGAGAAAGAGCTTCTTGAGCCGGAACTTAGGCCGGAATACATCGAGAAAATGCAAAAAAGAGCGAAGGAACCTACCGTCAAAGTGAAAAACTTTAGAAAACATTTTGGGCTGAAGTAAAATGTATGATTATGAATTGAGGAGATCTGTGGAGAAAATATTTTTTAAACTTGCTAAGAAGAATCCTAGACAATTAGAAATTATCTATGATAAGATTAAGGAAATAAGATTAAATCCTCAACATTATAAGAATCTAAGGCGGCCCCTTCAACATTTAAGACGGGTTCATATTGATAAAAGTTTCATATTGGTATTTTCTATTGACGAAAACAGAAATACAGTGATAATTGAAGGTTATGACCATCATGACAATATTTACGAAAAGTGAACAGGGGAATCGCAACTCAAAATTCCTTCGAAATTTTTGTCTTAATGGACTCGCTTAACAGACGTATATCTGGCTTCGGCTTATGTCTACGCCCAAATTTGTTCGGTTTTTGCGATTTGGAATTCTTATATCTCCACCTCATCCCAATAAAGTTTTGTACAATTTACGGTTGGTGGCGGTTGGTCGATCCCTGTATGGTCAGAGTTGTACAATTATCAACATATTCGGGATTCGCCCTCAGGAGTCAGGAGTTAGGGCACAGGACGCAGGACCCAGGAAACATAAAATGGTTTCGTCCAGCACACTATTCTTGCCCTTCCTCCGGTCGGGTATGCAATTTACGGCGGCTCAAGAATTATGAGGAGGTGCGTACTGTAACCACGAATGCACACGAATATACACGAATAACAATTCGTGATAATTCGTGTTTATAGTCTATCGATAGCGAATAAACCAAGCCTTTTTATATCATTATTTCCATTACTAATATTGGGTGTAAATATGAAAGAGGATAGCTTCTGGAATTTAAAAGAATATAATAGTGTTAAAAGATGGCTTACACAAGTGGGAAGTAAGACTGGTTCAAAAAGTACACAGAGAATCTATCTATTTAATCTCAATGTATATTGTAAAGATATCGGGAAAAATCCTGATGAGATCATTGCTGAAAGAAAATCACATCTGAAAAGTGATGATGAGACTAGAAAACGACAGCATGAGGAAATGTTAATGGACCATTTTAATAAACTGACAGAATCTAAAAGCCGAAACTCTGCTGTAAATTCATTTAAAAGTATCAAATCGTTTTACAAACATAATTACGTGGACTTGAAATTAATGTCACCCAAAACTTGGGTTTCATACACAGACAGAATTCCGTCCCTTGAAGATCTCAAGAAAATGATCGATGTTTGTGAAACACCGCTACAAAAGGTTGCGATTTTATTTTCGGCTCAATCCGGCCAACGGTCCGGGGTAATTACTGCTATAACTTATGGCATGGTAAAGAAACAGTTGGAGAATGGCGAAAATCCGATCGGTATTCATGTTTCTGGAAACTTGAAAGATAAAAAAGGAAACAGAATAAATAAAAACCGGCAGGAATATACATTTTTTATCGGTAGTGATGCGATTAACGCTTTAAGAATCTATACTGATTTTATGGAAAACCTAGGATATGAATTTAAAGATGATAGTCCGTTATTCGTTACTCCAAGAAAATACCGAAGCTTTGGCGGGACAAAAAAGGAAAAAGCCACATTCAAAGCAGTTGATAGGGAGGCGCTGAATCTTTTAGTACGGCGTGCTGCAATTAAGGCTGGACTGATGGACGATAATTGTACCAAAAGTGCTGATGGCCATTCAAGGTATCCTATCCACCATCATTGTTTGCGAAAGTTTTGGCAAACCGCGATGGAACAGGGTGGTATAGCAAAAGCCTGGTACGAATACATGATGGGACATAGTTTAAGTAAATTGGACCAGGCTTATTCTCACCCGTCAAGGGAGCAGTTAACGGAAGCGTATAGACGGGCAGAATTATATTTAACTGTTTCACGATTGAATATACCCGACCTTGACAACATGAAGCGGGAATTGCTGTTAGGTGTTATGAAACAACAATGTCAGATTTTAGGGTTTGACCCGTCCAGAATAAAGATAGAAAAAGAAAAGGAATTAGGAACTTCTTTAACAATAGATGAAGAGATTGAAGCGTTACAGAGATCAGTTCTGGATGTAACAATGAACAAGAAAGTTGAGAATAACAATCACGAACATAAGATAGTCAGTGAACAGAAATTGACTGATTATTTAAACAAGGGGTGGGAGATAGTCAAAGAACTATCTAATCATAAGATTGTAATTAGGAGTCCATACCCAAATGGTATTTCTGATTGATTTTTTCCTATCCCCAAGTTCTATTGGTTAGTTTGCCGACGAAAATAAAATCGTATTTATGCGGGCTTTGAAATAAGTATCTGCAATTGACGAGTGAGATGATAAAAGGTCTTTACAGGGGTTCACCAAAATTAAATAACAAAAAGGACTATTTAGAACCTGATTTTCCAGAAACCATTTTCCTAATTGGGTTGCACAATGCTTCAACAGTGGCCTCTTTTGAGTGCATCAATAATTGATGTATGACTTCATCTTTTTCCACCAACATTTTATCTTTATACGCTAACATTTTTTGTTGATTGTGCAGCACTTCATAATATTTTTTTACTAAAGGGACGATAAATATTGCTTCAATATATTCATGATATAATGTTCTTTTACAAGCTTCTTCGTCAGATTCATATATCAAAATAATGTTACCCTGGCATTCACCGGCTAAGATTTTTCCAGATTGATTATATCGGATCTTATCGGGTAAATGTCTCACATGAAGGGAATGACCTGCGTTAAATACATATTGCAAGTGTTTAAGTTCTTCATTCAATTTTATTTTGATGCTGCCCTTCTTCATACAATCAATCCATATTTTTATTCAGGATTATCGTCCTCATGATACATCATCAATTGTCGTGTAAATTGGTATACCGGCTCGTATTCCGCGCAGAATAGCACGCAAATATATTTTTATTAATTAGTATCGCATGCGATGCTAGGTGCGGTATAAACCTTTACTGCTTGGACATGTAGGATTTAATTGCTAATCTTATAACCTCGGACCGGGTTTTAAGATTTAGTTTATTTCTTATCTCGTCTAATTTTTCTCTTAGTTCAAGATCGACTTTGGCAGAAATGGTACAAATTCCCTCTCGATTTTGGCCGTGCCGGTTCATATTTTCACTCCTGTCACAATTGATCTCTTTTATTCTCCTTGTCACTCATAAGGGGGTGATGCGCCCTAACAATAGCTCTATCTTCTTCGAAATTACCACGCTTGTAGTGGGCTTCTTTTGTCCGAACAGTATGACCAGCAATACGAGCCGTCGCATCGCGGTCAGCTCCAGCAACATCGGTGTGCCTTTCGCCCGATTCGCGCAGGGATTTACATGTGACCAATCGAACTGCTCTATTATCTTTTGTATGGCCAATTATTTTTTGAATGCCACACATATTGGCATATAAATTTATGATCCGTTCCGCCTCACGAACGGATAATCTTTTCTTACGATTACTTAGAATAAGAGGACCTCTGCATCTTCCTTGTAGATAACGGATTGTTAAGTTTTTTGTATCTTCGCCAAAAAATACCCACCTTGGTGGATGCACAGTTTTAATGTGTGTCCTTTTCCCATCAATTACCTTGAAGAGAGACTTGCCTTTTGGATGTTTGATCTGGATTGCACATTCATCGAAATCTACATCTTCAACATTGATATATAATAATTCACTGATACGAGCCCAAGTTTCATACAAAAGCCGGATCAAGATTTCATCTCTCAAATGCTTCCAGATCTGATATTTGGTCGCGTTCACCTTCAATTTTCTCGGTGCTTTACACAGCGTGAGACATTCTTCAAGTGTTAGACCTCTACCACCTGTGATCGGACTTTCATTCGAGTGCGTGTCAGTATTTAATGTCATTTCATTGAAGTTCATTGAATAACTCCCCTTTTTTCTCTAAAATTAATTATATACCTATAGATATATTAACCATAAAATTGATTTAATTGATAATATTCTAAAATCAATCAATTTTTATTTAAGGAAGTGATGGTAAAATTATGACTGATGCAAGAGCATTTTTAAAAGATAATAAGTTTTTAAAAGAATTAAAGCCCTGCATAGATGTACTTAAATTCATTTGCCAAGAGGCTACAATGAATAATCTGAACAATAAAGAAAGACTGACTAATACTAATATAGCTAAGGAACTTTATAAAGAAAAATATGAAGAGCTTGATAAACAATTTAAAATAGCAGTATCCGAAGTAGATGATCGATCATCTGAATATAAACAACTTAAAAAAGATTTTGCCAGAAAGAAGACATATCCAATCCAAACTATTAATCGTAAATGTAAAACGTTATGTAAATTAGAATTAATAGAAAAAAAAAGTTATCAGAAAAAAAGTAGCGACAAGCGTAACACATTTTACTACCCAACTCAATTGGGAATTGATATTTGCAATATATTAAAAATTGAAGGATTCCCCATACTACCATCATCTCAAGGTAAAAGGAAAAAAAATGATTATGGAATGCTATCGGAAATTGATTTTAAAAAAAATTATAGAATTCTCAAACATAACCGCGATTTGAAAGAAGTCATAGATGAATTAATCAAGGAATTTCCTGAGACAATGGATTTTGGCATCTATATTACTCAAAATAAAACTTCTAAATCTCAATACAACGGTGAATTGTTTAATGTTGAAAAAGAAAAACATCAACTATACAAAGATTTTTTTTCTAACCATCTTAAAAATATTGAAAGCATACCTGAGAAAATTGAAGAATTTAAAGAAAAAAGTAAAGAATTTTGGGAAAAAAAGAATGAATTATTTGAGGAGATTAAGGAAAATCTAGAAAATTATTTTGAGCAAGAAATATTAAATTACCCTGATTTCGATCCAGTAGACGACAATCTAATTAGGTGGATTTATGAAGGAGCATCATATTTAGAGTGTAATGATAGTAAATATTTTAAAAAGAAATTTTCAAATATTAATTTGAAATCTAAAATCATAGATCGATCTATTCCTAATCTCTATGCATCAAGGGACTTTAAATTTTTAACCGCAGACATAACCGAATTCTCTTTGGATTCTAATCCTTTTATAAGAACCGAAGTGCGACATGATCAAAAACTAACAAAACGTTTAGAAAAAAAATTATCAGAATACATGAATACATTACAACAAAATCCTCATTTTGAAAAATTGATTAGAAATATTACATTATACCGGGAAATATCTAATCTTAAAGATGAGATCATAGATATTTTGGAAATATATTCACTGATGCCAATTCTACCCGGTGATTGTGAAATTATTAATCCTAACTTTGTCAAATCTCAATAATGGTCAGGTAAATAGAACTTTGAGATTTTTAGTTTCAGTTTTTAACTTCCCAATTCAACAAATATATTGGAATAATTTTATTCGAACGTTTTAATTAAAAATTATTGAACAGAGAATTTCTAGAGTTATATTCATATATGAATCTAATTTATTAAAAATGGTTAGAAATAGACAGAGTCAAATCCTATCTGACCGTATCAATGATAATTTAATATATTCATAATGTAAGGACGACAAGACGAAAGGACGAGAGTACGAGAGTACGAGAATTACGAGAATTACGAGAATTACGAGAATTATCGTGTGAGAATGTGCATTAATATTAGTTAATATTGTAATCTATGCTTACACAAAAAGATTAAATATTTATCACCACATAACTATTTTCATGCCATATTATTTAAGAAAAAAAGTGAAATTTATTGATAATAGATGGAAGTATATATACGAAGGAGGGGGTAAATTTGATAAAATTCCTGATAATTTTTTTGAAGATAGGAGAGTAGTAAAATTTATGGAAAAATGGGGGGATGGAACATACGAATTTATACGTACCGACAAAGGTCGTAAAATCGAAAAAAGGATCAAAGTTGCAAAATTGAGTTTTCGAGCTAAGGCAGATCTGAACAGTCAACCTATCCAATCCTTATCCCCATTGCCTCCCAGTTCACCACCTAAGCAAATAGCATCAGAACAACAAACCAAATCATCACCTAGGTCCCTATCCAAACAAAAAATACCTCAGCCACAACCTGAACCATCCCTAAAGTCACCTCCTACACGAAAAACGTCCCAACAGCAGTGTAAATCACCCCCCAGTCAACAGCCTATGCAAAAAAGGCATAAACCACAACCAATGTCGCCACCTGAGCAAATAGCACCAATGCCATCGCACCAACAAACAAGACCTAAGCTAATGCCAAGGAGAGGGGCATCTAAACCACCGCAACCTAAACCATCGCCCATGTTGCCCTCCAAACAAAGGATAGCACAGCAAACCCAGCAATCACCAATACGACCAACTGTGCCAACGACAAGGTCAATACCAATACAATCCTATGAGCAAGCTCAACCTATACAAGCCCCCATAAAATCAACATCTTCAGCCCCTGAAAAGTCTCCAACACCTGCACCAAAGAAAGCACCATCGTCGGAACTTGAGAAAAGAAAATTAGAATTTCATAGATGTTTAAAATGCAAAATATACGTTAAATGGTTTCGAGGAAAAGATACACATATTTGCCCAGTCTGTGCCACCGAGTATAAAATTAGACATGTATGTTCTGATTGTGGTTCTAAAGTCACCCCAGATGCTACTCGGTGCCCCAATTGTGGCGAAGTACTTGAAGAGGGGGAGGTGGAAGAAATCAATGTAATATGTTTTGACTGCGAAACTGAGGTGAAGTGGGATAAAAAAAAGGGTATCCCTATTTGCCAAGGATGTGGATTTGAATATATAATTTTACGTGCATGTCCCATTTGCCGTACCGAAGTCACACCTGAAGCAACAAGCTGTCCTGAGTGTAGCAAGAAGCTGACCGAATTTGAAGGTGAATATTTATACCCATCATGTCCAATTCATAAAATTCCGATGGATTATTCCCCTCAGGATGGATTTTTTTGTTTACCCTGCCTGCCTGATCCGGATGAGGAAGATATTGAGGAATGTCCTGAATGTGGTAATAAAGTCACAGACGAAGATAGTGTATGCCCGAACTGTAGATATGATCTAATGGAAGATGATTGAGTTAAAATGATTCACTAATCGATAGTGAATGTACTATCAAAAAATGTCGCCTATCTCATTAAAGTATGACATTTCTATGTATCTATAAGCACTTATAATTAAAATAATGCTATAACATATCGAGTTCATACAATTTATTGGAATTTATTATTATATACTACATGAGCAAATTAGAATTCCACCATCATGATAATTACTATATGGGAAGAATTTAAATAATATACAAAAAAGTGTACAAAAATTTTTTTATATATTGAACTATATAA
>CBDVCJ010000164.1:0-8677 GCA_965372445.1 uncultured Thermoplasmata archaeon
GAATGTGGTCAAAAGTCCTGATTCGCTGGTTGGTGCTAGAATATTGACCAAGACCACACTAATAAACAATAAAAATATTATTGATAACACTCGAAATTTTTTCATGTTCATCAACTTCTGAAATGATTTTGCGGATTTATTTATTAATATCTAAAGGTTCAGCAGGTTTGGCATCCATTGGTAACGGCATGGCTACTTTATAACCGCCCATTTTCTCAATTGAAAAGTCAGCTTTGGTGTCTATCGTTGCGAGTTTCGCAGGCGCGGGCGACGGCGCGGCAGGGATTGTGAAATCGTCCTTTTTGACCCGTGACTCTTCTTTAACCTCCTTCTTCGCGGCCTCGTCCGCCGCTTTACGACGACGGCGTACTACCATTAAAACCGTTATTAGAACTACAATTACAATTATAATTAAGATCACGATCGGCAGAAAATCAATAAATGCTTCTACGCTTGCTCTTTCAGCATCATCCTCAATGCCATTATCTACAACCACTGTAATAGTTCTTTGTACTGAATAATCCGTTCCGTCTGAGGCTCGTACATAAATTGGATATTGTTGATCTTTTTTCGTCGTGGTATCCCAATAAAGGGTCCAATTCTCGGTGCCCTGGGCGGTATACCATCGATCGCTGCCGATCTTTACCTCGACGTTTTCTATCTGGCCATCTAGGTCAGTTGCGGTACCCTCGATCCTGATTTTGCCCTTTACATGTTCGTTCGATTTCGGGGTTTTTATAGTTACCTTTGGGATCCTGTTTAGGCCGTTCGCGACAGTTAAATTTACATAGGCCGACGAGAAATCATCGCCATCGAACGCTCGAACTTCTATGAGATATCCAAAGTCATCCACCATTGTCGTATCCCATGTATAGTTCCAGGTCGTGTAATTGTTGATACCAAGTGTGGGCTGCCAACTATAATAACCAATTTTAATCTCAACGATATTAACTGTATCTTCTATATCAGAACAAGCGCCCCAAATTTCAATTACACCATCAACTTCTTCACCTTCATCATGAGATTCGATAAGCACTCTAGGTAGATCGTTCACCGGCACAATGTGAACGTCAAAAGTAACCTCGGAATAATAATCCTTATCAGCTGCTCTAATTGTGACCGTTGACGAGCCGTAATAATTATCGAGCGGCACTTCAATATCGATACATTTATTATTATTAACACGCACAAAAATATTGTCGTTGCTATTTTCCATAATAGTAAATTTCAACAATTCATCCGGAGTATCTGCATCTGTTACATAGTCCTTGAGATCGATACAATTTGATAGCTCTGCAACAGTTGCATCTTCATCACGGTAAATGTCCGGTAGGCCGCCAAAATCCCAGACCGGTGCTGATTTCACCTGCTTGACATCCACCTCGATCTCCTGATAGGCGAAATAACCTCCATCTTCCAAGGTATTGACATCTTCGTCATCATCACTATAGATCCAAATTTTAACGTTTTCACCATGCCAATATTCACTTGGAATTATACACAAAACATTATCATCATTTACATAGGCAGTGATATTTTCACCTTTATATTCATCATTCGGGTCGACCGCACAATCAAAATAAAGTTTATCATTTTCGATATCGATGAAATAGCCCATGTTCTCTAATTCTATGGATTTATCTATTCTACCTTGATTAACGACAACATCCGGTATAATTCGTTCCTCGCTCGCATAAGGTTCATCATTAATTGGAATCACCTTAATTTTGAATTCATTAGAATAAACTAATTTTCCATAACTATCTTCCGCTGCGACGACGACTTCAGCCTCACCATTCCAATCTTTCGTTATTGGTATTGTCTCGATATAATCCGAGTTATTGATCCTAACCTCTAAGTTGGCTTTTTGCGAGTTGCTTTTGATGGTATAGTTCAACATCCATGACGGTTCGTCAGTATCGTGGAAATTATCGCTTAAATTCCATAAGTTATAACCAGGTATATCTTCATCTACTTCTAGTGGTGGAATGGCCTCAGATAATTGTGGTGGAATATTGAATTCCAACACCAACTCTAAAAGATTTACCTTGCCTGAGGAATCGGTAGATACCATTATAGGTATCATTGCAGGGTCTGAGAACGATTCCATTATATGCTCGTTCAGCTCCATAGCAAGGTCACCTTTCGGTGTCAATTTTACCTCCGCGGCATATTCGTATTCGATATCAATACCTTTAATGACAACCCCGCCACCGATATTATTACAAGTAAAATTAAGCGGTATATCAATGAATTCGTTACCATACTTGTCTTTAGTGACCGGGTTTTGACCACTTGTTAATATTTTATTGAATTCAATGGCTAGATTTTTCGTTTGGGCTACGGTCTTAAATTCGCCGCTGGCGCTCCAATCAATATTCCCATTATCACCAACATCGAGCTTGGGGCTCATCATTGCACTACCGACATGATATTCCCAGTTATAGGAGATCCAATCGTTATTTTCATAATCGTAATAGTAGATTTCCCAGCGCTTGTATTCTGGTGGGTCAAAATTGAATTCCTTTTGACCTGGATTGGGTATGCCATGATAATAATATATTTGTTCCCATTGACTGTCGCTCATTCTCATGCCTTGAACATCGATGTGATATGTATCTGAGTCGCTTGAGTAGCAATCAAATTTTATGTATTTTATCGGTATATCGTTGTAGGTGTAAACATCTTTAAAATTGCCTCCATACTTCTGGGGCTGTGACCCTGAAAATTCTTTGCCTGCACCCTCGCCGTCGAGCGTGAGAGTTGCTGAAAGTACATTCGCATTCTTTGGCAATTTTATTCTTGCGGTATTATGGTAGGTTTTATTGTCAATAAAAATATATTTCCGGGTGGCGCTATTATTTAATTGGTTCTGATAACCTAACGCACCATAACCTTTACCAACAAACGCCCATTCATAATCTTCGTCTGCACCAACATTAATTGTTACATTTGAAGGATAGCCGCCGTAGTCAAGACCTTTGACCTTGAAAGAGCCGCTTTTTATTGTGGAATTCACACTGAGCTGAAAATATGCACTTTCATGGTCTGTACCTGCATAATCAAATGGTATTATTATTTGATCCGCATCTTGGTTAAATTTAGTTATGACGTCGGCACGGGTATTGTTATCAAAAATAATAACAAATGCACTGATAACCATAACAAAAACTATTAGCACCCCTAATATTGGCTTGAAATATCTTTTCATAAAATCTCTCCCTTTTAAGTTTGATATATACAAGAGACAATTAAATTTACTTATTAATATATAAATATAGTATATTAGAGATTGTATTGTTTTATTTAATATAAATATTTTTATCGATATCTTTATATGGATTCACATTTGGATTACTAATGTTCGTTGGCCCACAAATTATAAAGTCTCCAATAAACTTTTGATCGAAACGCGTATCGCGTCTTCCGAGCTGTGGGTGGGCTGCCACCCCAGCTCATTGATCTTCGCGATGGCTAGCATCATTTTGGGGATGTCGCCGCGCCAGCCGCGCTTTCCGCCAGTATAATTGAAACTCACATTCTCCAGCCCCAATTCCTCAACCACCACCTCGGCAATTCTTGTGACCGAGATCTGGTCGGTACTGCCCAGATTGAAGATATTGACTTTTTTGTGGGAGTTATTGATCGCAAACAAGATCGCTTCGACGCATTCCTGCACTAAAAGATATGATTTGGCCTGACTGCCATCCCCGAGTATCTCGAGCTCCTGGGGGTTGGCTCTCAATTTGTTGATAAAATCGACCAGAATACCATGGGTGCCACGGTCACCGATAATATTCGCAAACCTGAAGATCCAGCCATTCATCTCGAATGTGTTGGCATAGGCAGTGATCAGCGCCTCACTGGCGAGCTTGGCGGCGCCGTATAACGAGATCGGCACTAGCGGCCCGTAATCTTCGGGCGTGGGGATGAGATCGGCCTCGCCATAGACCGTCGAACTTGATGAAAATGCAATGTTCTTAACGGCATTAACTCTCATAGCTTCAAGAACGTTATAGGTGGCTATAGTTCCCTGCTTGAGGTCGGTATCAGTGACTTCGGTACCCAATCTAATATCCGGGTTGGCGGCAATATGAAAAACATGATCGTAATTCGTGAGGTGTTCCTTTAACAGTTCCAGATCCAGCAGATCGCCCTGGACGAACTTGAAATTAGGGTTGTCTTCATGCTGCGCCATAAATTCGGGTTTGCCGGAGCACAGGTTATCGAATACCGTGACCTGCCCGCCGTCCTGAATTAAGCTATCAACTAAATGGCTGCCGATAAAGCCCGCACCGCCGGTAACAAATGATTTCATATGTAAGCCTCCAGTTTTAAACGTGATAGATTTTTGGCTATTTATAAATTGAGTTTTGCAAATGTTATTAACCACGAATGCACACGAATATACACGAATAGAAGATTCGTGATAATTCATGTTGATTCGTGGTTACATCTTATTAGTCCTCATTATCTTCAATTTTTGGTAATGATGGTTCAAAACGATGCTCGGTTTGTAGCACTTTAGAATTTGGCGGTTGAGCTTCAACTTGCGGTGGCTGTTCAACTTAATGCCTTTTAAACAGTAAATTCCAAGAACCAAAACTCCAAGAGCCAAACAAGCTCCAACTTTGGAAATCCTGAAAGGATTTTCAATGCGAGGCAACTTGACGAAGTAAGTTGCCGCAAGTACCAATTCCAAAATTCCAAACAAACTTAGTTTTTAGACATTGAAGTGTGGAATTTATTTGGTCCTTTGTATTTGGACCTTGGTATTTATTTGGAAGTTGGTTCTTGCATCTTGGAATTTTTAATAACTATTCTTCAATTGTCGGTTCCTTTTTAACAGTGGGAACCGGCGCTTGTCCTTGTGGCTGTGTAACCTCAGGGGGTGGTGGTTGCAGCGGCCTTTGCTGCGGCATCCCAATAGGTGCCATAGGTGCAAACTTCTGGGCGATCAGGTGCTGGGGGGGGTACTGTGGTGGCGGCCTTTGTGGCTGGGAGGGTGGTGGCATTGCTTGAGGTAATGCTTGGGGCTGGGACATTACTGGTGTGGGCGGTATGGGTGTCAGTTTTTTTTCCGGGCGACTTTTCTTTTTAGATCCCCTTCCAAACACAAACAAATAAAACAAAACAATAGCGACAATTATAATCACTATTCCAATCGAAACTGCCATTAATACAGTATCGTCTTCGCTCTGGGTATCCGATCCTGTTCCTGTTTCGCCTTTTAATACTTCCAGCAGAAGCTGGGTGGTGTTCAAGGTATTATCACTTCGGGCGATGAATGTTATTGTATAATAATTCTGAGGCATGTCTTTTGGAATATTGATCGTAACTGTAATTTGTCCGTCATTATCCGGATTTAGGTTTAAATAATTATTATCAAATTGAAAGTTAGTTACACTAAAATCATCAGAATTGAAATTGATGACATATTCGTCGGTATATAACCCAATATTCTTAACCGTCAAAATTACTTTCTTAGTTTCGCCCTGTTGGATTTTTATTAAGACAGGTTCTATGGAAATGGTCACATCATAAAGTGCGGTACTATCAACATGTATTGTTACATACGAGTTCAAGGTGACTCCATGGTCTTTATCTATTAATCTTAAAGTTATATTATCCGAGCCAAAAACATTCTGTTCCGGTTCCAGGTGCAATATTTTCTTAGAATTATCCGTTATAATGGCCGAGAACAAGCTGGTGTCTACCGAGGTTTCATCGAGCTCCCATTCCAGATCTCGACTACGATCTTCTATATCAGATCCATAATCAGTTAGATCGATATCCACAGAATCAATCCCGATCTTAAATTCATCACACGATCCCGATATCTCCGGTAGATTATTTTTTATTTCAATAGTGTTTTCAGCAACAGTCCAACCCGAATAGCCGCCATCCAGATCCGATACATTCGCCCGAACTTCGTACTGGCCCAGTTCCGCTTCTGGTGTGGGTGTGAAGATCAGTTCCCAATGGTCTGAATGATAATCCACCCATTCGAAGTTTGACCAATCACCCGAGGGGGATTTGTATTGGATGTTAAAAACCAAAGTGTCTTCCTGGTTTTCGATATCTGTGGCATTTAAGTAAATGATCATGGGATCCGTTCTGTAAACCGATGTGCTTAGCGTTATATCCTCGATCATCGGTGCATTATTTAAAATCTCTAAGGAGTTATTAAGGTAAACCCAACCACTCGAGGCTTGGTCATTATCAACAAATTCAACCCGAAAATCATAATGGCCAAGCATCGTAGTTTCGGTTGTGGCGAATTCGGTTTGCCAGTTATTGTTGGGATCGGAATAGCTGCAACCCAGATCGGTCCACTCGACATTGCCCGTTTTCCACTGCGCGTAAAATTTCAGATCTTCTTCGGGTGTTTCTAGGTCGGTGCCGTTGACGTTCAAGAATACCGGAGCGGTTCGATAGACATAATCTCGAGATAACTGCCAATCTACGAGCTCCGGTTCAACATTAACGATCTCGATCGAGCTATTTGAATAGTACCAATTGCCATCCCAATTACCGTAATCGCCATCGGTATCATATAATCGTGCTCTTAGATCATAATGGTCCAAAACCGCATTTTTCGGAAATGTGCAGGTGGATTCCCATCTATTATCCTCATAGTGGTGGGTTTTAGCTAAATAGGTAGTATTCCAAGCCCAATCGCCTCTGCTTGTGGGTTTAATTTCCAATTCGACAGTCAGCTCATCTTCCGGGTCTTCGATATCGGAACCATTCGTCCAAATCCAGGTAGTCTCGCCCCTATAAGCAGCATTAATTGAGACCGTAAGATCCTGAACTGTGGGATAATTATTTAAGACTTCTAGTGTGCCATTCAAATAAAACCAGCTACTATTTCTTGAGAACGAATCTTCGAACCGAACTCTGAAATTATAAAACCCTAACACCGCGTCTTTCGAGGGTGTAAAGCTCGTTTCCCAGCGCGAGTTTTGATATTGCGGCACGCTGAAATTAGTTGCATTCCAGACCTGCCTATTTGGATCTTGGTATTCAAAGTATGGTGTCAGCCAATTTTCTGAATCTTCATTATCTATTACATTTGAATATAACTCCATTGAATTTGTCCTATAAACGGATTGCTCGGAGATTGAAAGGTCCAAAACCGAAGGCGGATTATTCAACCGTATCTTTAGTATGTAGGCATCATTCGCTTCATTTGTAGTATCATATGCATTTGGGGTGCTCGGGAAATCTGTTGAGTATGTAATTCCCGTCACATAAACGCAACAATTAGAATCGATAGTCGATCCATAACCATAATCATGTAAAAGACCGCCAATAAACGTCGAATTTATCAAGGATGTACCTATTGAATCTAATACCACCACAAAGACATCTGCACCGCCATTATGTGTTGTATCATAACCCTTGTTCGATGTCGGGAAATCCGGCGATTGTGTATGGCCTACAACAAATGCATTACCATTCGGATCGATCTCGATCTCTTTTGTATATTCACTGTTAATTCCACCTAAAAATGTGGAATATACGAGTCCGGAACCTGTCGGGTTCATTTTGGTGATAAAAACGTCATGTATGCCATTCTGTGTGGTGTCATATGCCCCGGGTGTGGTCGGGAAATTTGTATCGTCTGTCATACCCGTCACATATGCATTACCAGTTGAATCGATTGCAATTCCATAACCATAACCTGTGTTAATAAATGTAGAGTAACTTAGATCAGTACCTGATGGATTCAATTTTAATACGAATACGCCAGTGTCAACAGAATTATATGCGCCTGGCGTTATCGGGAAATTGCTTGAGTAGGTATGGCCGGTTACATATGCATTGCCATTAGGATCAATTGCAATATCATAACCGATATCATCAAGATCGCCGCCTACAAAAGTAGAATAGATCAGTGTCGATGCTGATGGGTTCAATTTCAGTACAAAGACATCGTACTGGGTGCCAAGCCCGTTTTTTATTTCATCATAAGCCCCGGCGGTGGTTTTAAAAGTATCTGAGTCAGTTTGGCCGGTTAAATATATATAGCCCTCGGAATTCACGACGAGCCCGCGACAATATTCAAAATGACTTGCACCGATATAAGTACAAAATTGTAGCGATGAACCTGCAGAATTAAGTTTGAGCACAAACCCCTCGCGCCACCCATTGGAACCGGGTTGGAATGAACCTGGGGTGGTGGGGAAATTATTGGATTCAGTCATCCCGGCAACATAAACCTCGCCATTTTCATTGATTTCGATAGCAGACCCAAATTCGTCATCAATTCCACCAATATAAGTAGAATATAATAGTGAAGAGAATGTCGGATCTAATTTTAATATAAAACAGTCCAAGTTACCTCCGTTAAATGTTTCGGCGACCACCCCGCTCGTAGTCGGGAAATTAAAAGATTCCGTATAGCCGGTTACATAAATATTATCATTCGAATCAACTTTGATGTCATAACCGGTGTTTGGATTCGTTCCACCCACGAAGGTAGAATATAATAATGGATCGATAACGAGCTCTTGGTCACGATTATATTTATTGTTGATCGTAAAACCATATTTGTTATTACCTAATATTTTAAATCCACCTTCAATTTCTTCTACTTTGTTTTTTATATTTTGATATATAAAAAGCTCTGCATCAATAATATTACCTAATTGGGTTTGAATATTAAGATCAC
>CBDVCJ010000165.1:0-8673 GCA_965372445.1 uncultured Thermoplasmata archaeon
ATTAGATTATAAGTATCTTCAGATATTTTGCCGTCACGATATTTCGTTTCAAATTGAGCTAACAATTCTTGATCTGTTAAATCGAAATCGATTGGTGTTTTTACTGCAATAGCTTCATTTTGTAGTTCATCAATAATTTTATCAGATTCATTGTCAAGAATTATAGATGGATGAACCTCTTTCAGTGCTACCTCATTTTGTATTTCTTGACGTTCATCAAATTGCTCACTGCTTTTAAAACTCAAATCACCTTTTTGCCTTCTCTTTTTATAAACTACAGTAGTCAAAACAATTAAAATAATTACTATTATTATTGCAATAAGAATGAGCAAATAGCTCTCAAGAATTGCATTATCATCTGTTATTTTTTCCTGATATTTATTGAAATCATTGGGAAAGTCATCAATATTATCTGGATAACCGTCGCCATCCGTATCTTTTTCTAATGGGTTTGTATCAATCTGATATTCATTAAAATTCGAAAGCGAATCGCCATCAGAATCCAATTGTGCGTCAGCCGGGTCTGTGGGCTTGAATCCATATTCAATTTCCCAATCATCTGGTATACCATCTCTGTCAGTATCTTTTTGATGCGGATTGGTGCCATTTTCGAACTCCTGAAGATTCGTTAATGTATCGCCATCAGGGTCTAATAAAGCATCATTTGGATCATTTAGGTCGAGGCCATGTTCTAATTCCCAATCGTCGGGTAGGCCGTCGCCGTCAGTATCATTACTATCTCCACCATCTTTTATTACATCAATATCGATAGAATCTTCATCACTTACAGTGACATCGCTTAATGAAGTAGCAGTAACGGTAATGTGATATAAACCAAGTTCAAAATTCTCAGGAATAGTGATACTAAGTTTAATTTTCGAATCATTACCAGCTGCTAATTGAATATTGGATTTATCAATAAATAATTGTGATTGTAATTTTGCAGAACTGTATTCTATTTTAAAAATATCAATAGTATTGCCCCCGTTTTCAATAGTTAAATTTACTTCAGTAGAATCGCCTTGTTTTAATTTGAGATAATTTTTTTCAGCTGTCAGAGTGACATCAAATTCATAAATTAGGTCCAAACTTATTTTAAAGCTGAATGGCTTTGATACACATATACCACCCTTTGGAATAACCTTCCAATAATAGGTTTTTTCAGCTTCTAATTCATCTGTCAGGGTATATGTCATTGAGGTTATTCCTGAGATTATTTCAGTTGTTGGCTCTGTCGTTTCATCAATAAACACGGTATATGTAATTTCATCAGTACCTAAGTAATCCAATTCCCATTTCAATGTCGGTGTTAAGGTATTGATTACAGCCTTATCTAAAGGAGATAATAAGGTAACCTTTGGTGTAAATTCAGAAAATATGCTGTCGACATGAATTGTAATATCTGATTTAACATCAATATCACCATCTTTATCCGTTAAAATTAATTCTATCTCCTCTTGACCTGTAACATTTTCCTTAGGCACTATTTCAAGTATATCATTAATAGTATCTATGATCTTGACCGATTCAAGATAGTTATAATTCTTGGTTTCATCCACATTCCAAATTAAATTTATATCATCATCCTCAATATCGCTTTCGTATGGGGTTAGATCAAGAATTAAAGGTTGGATGCCGACACTAATATCATCTAAATCTTCAGAGATTGCAGGTAGATTGTTTTGAACCTTGAGAGTTTCATTAAGGTAACCCCATTCACTTGAAACAGATTCATTATCTTCGAATTTTACTCGAAAGTCATAGTAACCTAAAATCGATTCTTTATTAGTTGTGAAACTAACTTTCCATGTATCAATCAGGTAATTTCCTGTTAAGTTTACCCAATCGTCTTCGCTTTGTGGTTTGGATTGAACATAAAAAGATAACATATCTTCCGGGGTTTCATAATCAGTTCCATTGATGTATAAAAATATAGATTCTGTCCTATATATTGAGCTCTTTGATAACTTCATATCGAATACATTTGGCCCTATGTTGTAAACTTCCAGTGAATCATTTAAATATAGCCAAGCACTATAATTACCATCACTGTCGTTACATTTTGCACGAAAATCATAGTAACCGAATAATGCATCAAATGATATATTGAAAGAACATTCCCATCTTCCATTATTATATGTGGGAGTACTCAGATAGGTTTTATCCCACGAAACCTCTGATGGGTCTCGATACTCTAATTCTATTGTGAGTTTTTCTTCGAGCTCTTCAATATCTGTCGCATTTATCCATATCGATATCGAATCCCCTAATAAAGCTGAATTATTCGATAAGGAAATATCGTCGATTATAGGAAGGTTATTTAATACTGAAAGAGAGTCATTTAGGTAAAACCAACTACTAAATAATTCAACGGTATCATTAAACTTAACTCTGAAATCATATAAACCTAAAGTTGCATTTTTTAGCGGGGTGAAGATTACTTCCCAGCGTGAATTATTATAAATTGGTAGTGAAAAATAAGTCGATTCCCAAATCTCTTCACTTGGCTCTCCATAGTTATATTCAAAATGAGGTGTTAAATTCATCTCTGAGTCTTCAATATCTGTTGCATTAGAAAATAAATAAATTGAACTGGTTCTTAGAACACTTGATTTTGTAATTTTAAGATCTATCCCAACAGGAGGGTTACTTGAACCTAATCTCAACCTGAACATAAAAACATCCCTGAAATCACCGTTATAACTGGTATCGTATGCACCGGATGTTATCGGGAAATCGGATGAAGACCCTGTGCGCCCGACAATATAGGCGTTGTTGGTAGAACCAATTACGATTCCATAAGCATCTTCCGGTTCACTTCCGCCCACGAATGTAGAATATAAAAGCGTTGAGCCAGTTGGGTTAAGCTTTAGCACAATAACATCCCCACCACCGCCGTTGTAAGTAGTATCGTATGCATTGGCCGAGGTTGTCGGGAAATTGGGTGATAGAGTTCGTCCGGTCACATAAGCGTTGCCGGTAGAATCGAGTGCGATGCCAATACCACAATCCGCTTCGCTTCCGCCTAAGTATGTAGAATACAAAACTGTTGAGCCAGTTGGATTTAATTTTAACGCAAAACCATCTCCATTACCGTTGTAAGTAGTATCGTATGCATTGGCGGGGGTTGTTGGAAAATTAGATCCATATGTGAACCCCGTCACAAAGGCGTTGCCAGTAGAATCGATTGCGATACAATAGCTCCAGTCTTGACTGCTTCCGCCGAAAAATGTGGAATATAGAAGTGTTGAACCGGTTGGATTCAACTTTAAGATAAAACCATCCCCACCGCCATTGTAAGTGGTATCGTTTGCACCAGGGGTTTTCGGGAAATTGGATGAAAATGTGTACCCAGTCACATAAGCGTTGCCAGCAGAATCGAGTGCGATACCTTGACCTTGGTCATCAGTGCTTCCACCAATGAATGTGGAATATAAAAGCGTTGAACCAGTTGGGTTTAGCTTTAGCACAAAACAATCCTCGACACCGTTGAAAGTGGTATCCTTTGCACCGGGTGTTATCGGGAAATTGGCTGACATTGTGTAACCGGTCACATAAGCGTTGCCGGTAGAATCGAGTGCGATAGCATGACCGCGGTCATCATTGCTACCGCCGAAGAATGTGGAGTACAAAAGTGTTGAGCCAGTAGTATTCAGTTTGAATACAAAACCATCCACAACGCCATTGTAAGTTGTATCATTTGCACCAGAGGTTATCGGAAAATTGGATGAATATGTGTACCCAGTCACATATGCGTTACCAATAGAATCGAGTGTTATACTATAGGTACGGTCAATATTGCTACCTCCAACGAATGTGGAATAAATAAGATCATTTACGCCGTTCCCTACAGGATTTAATTTGGCTACAAAAACATCTGCATTGCCATTGTGAGTGGTATCGTTTGCGCCAGGAGTTATCGGGAAATTAGATGAATGTGTATATCCAGTCACATAGGCATTGCCAATAGAATCGAGTGCAATGCTGCGACCATAGTCCTCACCGCTACCGCCAATGTATGTGGAATATATCAGCGGATCGATTATAATTGCTTTATTAATATCGTAATTACCCATGATATTAAACCCATAACTCATCGAGTCTAATATTTTAATCCTCCCTTCTATCTTATTTTCATTATTTTTGATATTTTGGTATATATAAAGCTCAGAATCAAGTAAGTTACCTAATGGTGTATTAAGGATTAAATTACCATTAGAATCAATGTACATCTCTTCTACACCTTCGTAACTCATTCTTATTTCGTTAGGGTCACCACATGGATGTACAATAAAATCATATTTCAAACCTTTCTCAGTTGTATAATATCTCAAATCTATATTATCATAGATATTTTCATACAGGAACTCTTGATAGTCAGCTACATTAGTATACCAATTCGAAGGATCATTGCCATAGAAAAAATTGCTTCTATAGGCTAATAAACCCACACCTTTTGGTTCAACTTTATTACATCCATCAAAATTCAGTTTTAAAACAACACTTTGTTTAGGCTTCAAATTTTCAATTCTATTGTTTTCATCAAAAGGCAAATATTCGGACTCAGGACTCCCGGACTCAGGACTGAGGACCCTGCATGGCTCTTGAATCTCGAAAACAACGCCATCATCTAAAAACCATACACCTTTACCTTGAATATAATATCTAACAGAGTCATTCCCAACTTGTCCACGATTCTCTGTAAAATAACCGTCAAGTCTATTAAGATCTTGTAAAATTTGATGTTCTTCTGCTTCATTATAAATTGATGTGTTAATGCCGTTCTCTGATTCTGCAATTGAATTATGTGGAAACGCCGATTTTGAGGTCCCTAAATTGATAACTGAAAACGTCAGGATAAAACTCAGAAATATAATTGCCAATTTTTTCACTACAAACGCCCCATATATCATAGATATTATTCGCTTCATTTTTTCACCCTCAATATTTCACAAAGAGATTACTTAAATCTAATACTAAATATTGAAAAAACTAAAGGGAGCATTATATTAGTAGTTTCTAGTAAAAAGATTTGTACACCCTGGCTATTTTCTTATATTTAAGTTTTGACGTGATTTTTATTGCAACCTGAGGTTAGAAGTTCTGCTCTTACATTGTCTTCTAGGTTACGGTAATTTTCTACGAAAATATAACGATTTCTCATAAAAATAAAAAAAGAGAGTGATCAAAGAAATATACGATGATTTTTAGGAGTTGATTGAATTTTAGCCAGACTCTGAAATGCTGGCTTGACTATACCATGATATTTTTGTCTTAGTTCATTATCGAGTACGACAAAAGCTAATGAATATATTGAAAATACCAGCGTGCATTTAGATTGTTAAGCATGAAAAATCTTTAACTACGACATTAATTGAGATTTACAACCTAAATGACGGGGAGCACGAGGTGAACCACTGACTCAGACATTATTTTCTTTTATTGTAGGTTGTGTTTTGATCTTCGGCACCGGCGCTTGTCCCTGTGACTCCTGCAGTACAACTTGCGGTTGTGGTTCAACCTGAGGTGTCGGTAAAGGTTGTTCTTCCACCTGTGGCATCGGTACCGGTGGTGGTGCGGGCTCAACTTGGGGTGCGACTTGAGGTGTAACCTCGGGGATTGGCGGTTGCTCGAGTGGGGTTTCTGGCATAGGAGTTTGTTCTGGGGGTGGTGTTTCAGGAGCCGGTACTTGTTTAGCTGGTACTTCTGGCGTAGGTGGTAGCTCAGGTGGTACTTCATCCGGAGCTGGAGCCATAGCTTCTTCGACTGGCGGTTCTTCCACTACTGGTTCCTCTTCCTTCCCTTTCTTTTTCTTGAGGAAGATGAACAACAGGATCAGTACTACGATTATGATAACAATGATACCAACAAGAGCATAGAGCATTGTATTATCCTCATCGTCACCATCACCGTCTTCAGGTTGAATATCAATGGGGAATTTTAAAACTTTTATCGGTGTGGCTTCTGTCGATACAGTATATTCACCTAGAGCAGCTGTGAAATAATAGGTGTGTTCCCCTTCAGATAATTTCGTGCGATACTCATATGAATCGCTACTTGCATTAAATATAAGATCATAATAAATATAATCATCTATGACTACTTGAATCGAATCAGGCGGGTCGCTTTCCGGATGGCTATATTCAACTGAAAATGTAAATGTCGTTTCTGTATCGCCACTTGAAGGTGTCACTGATGGATTACTCAATTTAGGTTTAAAATCGGTAACCGGTTCTGTCGTAACATAAAGAGTAAAATTCGTAAAATCCCAACCATCCTCGCCATCATCGACAGATACCTTGACCCAATACGAACCTACATCTTCTAATTTGGGTGTACCGCTTAACACACCTGTTTCTGGATCAATATCCAGCCAATCACTTGCATTGGTTTCTAAAGACCAGTGTAAGTTATCAAGTGGAGTATGGTCGTCCTCGGCCTCATAATTAACTGAATAAAGCTCATCGACAACTGCATTGACATCGTTATCTGTTAAAATATTTGGTGGTTGGTTAGCTGTTGCCCATACCATCAATGTAAAATTATGTGAATCGAATCCACCTTCGCCATCGTTCACAGTCACATTCACCCAATACCAACCAACATCGCTTAGTGTTGGATTGCCACTGAGAGATCTTGTGATCTTATTAAAACTCAACCAACTCGCATTGGAATTGTATGACCATAATAACGATTCAAGAGGTGTTCTATCATCTATTGCTTCGTATATAACATTATATGATTTGCCCGCAGTTGTGCTGACCTTGTCGATCGTGGTAATTTTTGGCGGGTCGTTCCCGAAACCTTCTGAGGTTACTGTCAGAATAAAATCATGCCAATCGCAACCACTATCACCATCATCTACAGTTACATTAACATTATACCAACCTAAATCACTAATCATAGGTATGCCACTGAGTACACCTGTAGTCGAATCAATTGTAAGCCAGCTGCTTGCATTAGTTTCTAAAGACCATGTTTGCCTTGATAATAGACTATCAACATCTGTTGCATTATAATCTACTTCATATAATTCACTCACATTAGCTACTAAAATATCTTCAGTAATTAATTCAGGTCTGTCATTAATATTTAGAACAGTTAATGTAAAGTTAGTAAAATCAAAACCGTCATCGCCATCATCTACAGATAGATTGACCCAATAGTCACCAACTTCGTCATTTGTTGGGGTACCAGAAATAGTTCCAGTGGCCGAATCAATATCAAGCCAGGATGTTGCGTTGGTATTTAATGTCCAAACCTGATTCTCAATTAAACTATCAATATCAGTGGCATTGTAATCTACCTCATACAACTCATCCTCATAGGTTATTTCAATATTTGAGGTATTAATCAACGGATCGTCATTTACATTAATTACTGTCAATGTAAAGTTTGTAAAATCTATATCCAAGGTGTCATTGATCGAGATATTAACCCAATAGCTTCCAACATCGTCATTGGTTGGTGTGCCATTAAGTAAGACAGTCGCATTATCAAATGTTAACCAACTTGCATTCGAAGAATAATTCCAAAATATAGATTGCCCTACATTTGCTATATCGATATCTTCATATTCATAATTCACCTGATAATAGACGTCTTCAGTTGCGATAAGGATATTTTCAGTTGAAATATTGGGTGGGGTATTGTATACATCAGGTTTATTTATACGAGCTGTGAAGATAGTGTATTTATCATCAGAAGCCCGGAATTGGTAGGTATGGTCCTCGCTAATCTGCAATGTAGTATTATAATAATAGTTCTTTCCATCTAAGTAATTTGCATCACTTGGATCGGCTTCCAACATTGAATATTTTATCCCGCTAATATTTATAGTTATTTCAGTTGGGGTCATATTTTTTGCATGATTATATGTTACTGTGAAATTAAAATCTATACTTGTATTACCAAAGGTCGGTGTTACACTCGGGAGATTTAATGCTATTGGTAATAATATACCCCTATAAAATATATCCAAATCTGAACCTGCTCCATTTGTATTATTATTATCTATCCAAACTACACAGCTCCTATTAACGTTTATTGCAATATCTGGTTCCCAAGACTCTCCAGTATTAAAATTTTTACCTTGAACAGGTTCTGAGAGAACCTGAATATCTTCCCACCCAGAGCCAGTAAGATTACATCTATAAAATATATCATAATCTACGCCTGCATTGTTCGTTGTATTTTCATCTTGCCAAACTACATATATTTTACTGTTATTTACTGCTATTGCTGGAGAAAGAGACCAACCAGTAGTGATATTCATGTTAAGGACAGGTTCAGAGATCACCTGCACAGGTTCCCAGGAAGATCCTGTAAGATTACATCTATAAAATATATCTGAATCTAGACCTGCACCGTTCGTATTATTTCCGTCATACCAAACTACATAGATGTTTCCATTCTCAACTGCTAGTGCTGGATCCCAAGACCCTTCAATATTAAAATCATTACCTAGAACAGGTTCAGAGATCACCTGCACAGGTTCCCAGGAAGAACCAGTAAGATTACATCGATAAAATATATCTAAATCTAGACCTGCACCATTCGTATTATTATTATCATGCCAAACTACATAGATGTTTCCATTCTCAACCGCTAGTGCTGGTTCCCAAGACCCTTCAATATTAAAATCATTACCTAGAACAGGTTCAGAGATCACCT
>CBDVCJ010000166.1:0-8667 GCA_965372445.1 uncultured Thermoplasmata archaeon
TCGAAGGCATCCCCGTTTGTGTTAACTCTTCATATATTTTTGGTTTTTCTACGATCGGTCTCACTTTTGAACCGTCCATTCCAACGACACCATATTTTGAAGGGGTCTCACATTCTGTTATCAATATCGATGCGTCCCATTTTTTCTTAGTTGGCTCGAGCAGGGTCGAAATCCCTTCGGATTCTATTATATTATCTCCGGGTAACACTAAGAATCGGGAATCAATATATTTCTCGGCTTGTTTTAATGCATGAGCAGTTCCCAATTGCTTACGCTGCTCAACATATTTTATTTTCACTTTGAACTTTTTACCATCCTCAAAATAAGTCATAATTCGCTCTTTTTTATAGCCAACTACCATAATTATATCTCGTATGCCATTCGTAGCGAGTGCTTGGATCACATATTCCAAAATAGGGCGGTTTGCTATTGGTATCATGCCTTTTGATCTTGAAAGTGTCAAAGGTCGTAGTCTAGTACCTTCACCAGCAGTAAGGATAACAGCTTTCATTTTCGATCCTCTCCCGTTATGGGATTTGTATTACCGTATATAAACTTTGAGGCCAATTATTTTAACCGTTATGAACTTTTTTAAAGTAGGCCAGTATAGAACATCACCCTAACCCGACCGCATTAAAAAATATTATAAAGGTTGAAATTTATTCACATGGGTATGAAAAAGAAAATCATATATACCCAGAATAACCAGCTTTTTTATAAAGACCTTTATTTAATCGAGGATATTAGTAGTTACAAATCAACCCTGAACAAGACCTGTATCAATATTTTAAAATTATTGTGGTCCGAAGAGCTCTATCCAACTCAGATCGCTAAACGCCTTAAATTAGATCCGCAGAAGGTTTACTATTACATAAGAAAATTAGAAAAAAGTGGGTTAATTAAGGTAACCACCAAGCAGGAGATAAAGGGGGCATTGGCGAAATTCTATCGCACGACTGCGCCTGCTTATGGGATCGAACTGCCATTTGGCGAAAAGAATTATTCTGAAAATGCCAGCGAACCAGGCAATAGGATCTTGGCAAGTGACACTGAATCCCCAGAGAAGGTCAAACTAAAAAAGATCTTCAACCCTTATTTATCAAATGATACATTTAATGGATTGATCGTTGTTGGTTCACCGGATCCACATGGACCTTTTAAAGCAAGAGCTAGGGATGGTCATTATGCAATATATCTTTCAATGCTGCTGGGCACTTTGATCAATCTTCAATCACCTAAAGAACCTGCAAAGCTCGGTGAATGGGTCAAGTTGGATGTTGAAGCCCGTGCCGAAAATCGCCAAACTGAGAATCTGATCGTTATTGGCGGTCCAGGCGTGAATTTGATAACTGCCGAGCTAAACAAACATTTACCGGTATATCTTATTGGCGAAGCTTATGGGGAGGCCCCAAAGGCGATCTTTGGGTCCGAGCTTTATTCCGATAAAACAGACCGTAGTTACAAGGAGGAGACTGTTGGGTATGTCGTTAAACACCAAAATCCATTTAACCCTAAAAAAACCGTAATTGTGCTGGCGGGTTTGGGCCGGAGGGGTACCAAAGCTGCGGTCTTAGCGATGACGCGGTTCTATCATGACTTGATCTCAGACTCCGAAACTGATAGTTTTGCACATGTCGTAAGAGGTGTAGATCTCGCAGGCCATGGAAGCATTGACAATATCGAGATTCTTGAATAACGCTCGTAATTTTGGAGATGAAAAGTTATAATGAAACAAGAATTTTTTAATCCTATTGAAATTGCTAATAACTTGCGTGAGGTCGTATGTAGATCAACTGCTAGAAAATATTATCGGTTCCGTGGTGGACAGTTCTATGGTGGCATTGCAAGTGCCGATTGTGTCGGATGTATTCTTGAATGTGTGTTCTGCTGGAGTAATAAACCGCGCAAGAGCCCTGAAACGATTGGAAAATTCTATACCCCCTCTGAGGTTGTAGCGAAATTGATTCACATTGCCCGCAAACGCAATTATAGATCGGTAAGGATCACCGGTAATGAACCTACACTATGTAAGGAACATTTACTCGAAGTGATTTCTCAAATACCAGCGGATTTAACCTTTATGCTGGAGACCAATGGTATTTTGATAGATGAAGGATATGCAAAGGAGCTATCCCAGTTCAAAAACCTACATGTTAGGGTAAGCCTCAAAGCTACTAATGAAATACAATTTGAAAAGATCACTAATGCTCGCGGAAAATATTTCGAGTTGCAGTTCGCCGCACTTGATAACTTAATTCGAAATAAGGTATCATGCCATCCTGCAATTATGGAGAATTTGATCTTAAGCCCTAACGACCTACAAAAGTTACGAAATCGATTGTCTGCGAACAAATCTACTTTAGGTAGTGAATTAGAACTCGAATCTTTGATATTATATCCTTTTATAAGATCTGAATTGGAAAAGCGAAAATTGGACGGCATATTTAACATTTGAGATATTGTGGAAGCTTTAATTTTATAAAAATCATATTGGAGCCTATAATTAAATCAGATAGCGAAATGTATAAATATTCTATTTAGTGTTAAGTAACTTATTGTATCCAAACAGATAATTTTATAACTTATCAATTCTGGAGGATTAAAATACCATGGATGTTGACATGTTTTTCATTCTTATACTTGTATTTATTGGATGTCTATCCATTTTATTTGCTCGAATTTTTTGGATGTGGTATAAAATCTATAAAAAGCGTCGTGAAATCATTGCGCCGGACAAGATCGTCAGTCGGACCCTCACGCCAAAATATCAATTGATGTATGGAAGTAGCTATTTGATCCTGGAAGATGGGAGTGGGGAAGGTGTGAAACAGGGCTTTAAAATTTTCAAAGGCAACCTCCTCAAAGGTGCCAATGGATTATGTATCACTAGAACATATCCGGATAAGATCCATATTCGTTATAAACTTGAGAATGTGCCAATAATATGGTTGAGCCGTTCCGAAACGCGCAATGCGAAAAAGGTTCACGGTTCACATTCTGAATTAAAAGTCATTGAACCCACCAAATTAGGGATGTTATTAGAAGAAATCAAGGATTTTATACAAATTAAAGACGATAGTATCGTTATGTTCGAGGGGTTGGAATATCTTATTGTTCACAACGATTTCAGTCGGGTATTGAAATTTATACATGGCCTGGAAGATGAGATTGCGCTGCATCATGCTCGATTGATACTTGCAGTGAATCCAAAGGTATTAGAAGATAAGAACCGTGCGCTATTAGAAAAAGAGTTTAAGATCTTGGATTTCTAGAGTAATAATACTAGCACGACAACCCATTTTAGATTTTTATAGCTTTATTTCGAAAGGACCAGATTAATTAAAACGAATGCGTTAGATTTACTAGCTTTGAAACCCATATCCCGGTTCGTGAGCTAATGCCGCGCCGGAAATATGGTCATATGGTCAAAGATTGCCCGCCTACTCCACCCGAAAAATGCCGAATTTGCAGATTGGGCAAACAGCCCTGCCCGGTGCATCCGAAAAATAAATTCAAAGACCGAACAAAAGACCAGGTCGACCCGCGAATAAAAGAAAAACGCCGGAAGTTCCGGCATAGTTCAAAAGTCCATAAACGCAAGTGGGTGCTGGATTAGTTTTCAGTTTGTAGTTTTTGGTTTGTGGTGGAAAATGCAATAGACCAAATCTTTTTAAGGTTACGAAGTGCGTTTTTTAATGAGTTGGTTTTAACAACCACAGAGCCACGGAGAGCACAGAGATTAAAATAAAAAATCTTTTTACTTCAGTCTCTGTGTCATAACTCTGTGTTCTCTGAGTCTCTGTGGTTGATTCTTTATTGAAAATAATTTAAAACGCTCTTCCAACTTCCAAACAGCCCTCGTAACCGTAGAACATAACCCATGTAAACATTTGGGATTTTGGATCTTGAAATTAAATGGGGGGAGGGGTGACTACAAACTGTAAACTGAAAACTACAAACTTGAGTTAAGCTTTTATATCATTGATATTTTCGAATAGCACATGAAAACTATTGGCCTCATAGGTGGAATGAGCTGGGAATCGTCACTTGAATATTACCGCATAATAAACGAAACTGTAAAAGAACGATTAGGAAATCTTCATTCTGCCAAAAGTATTATGTATTCTATTGATTTCAAAGAGCTTGAACTGTTACAAAACGAGGGTAAATGGGATGAAATTGCACTGATTATGATAGATGCCGCCCATAGATTGGAGCGTGGAGGTGCTGAGTTTATTGTGCTGTGTACAAATACCCTGCATAAACTCGCAACCGAAATACAAAATTCGATCGAGATACCGTTGCTAAATATTATAGATGTGACTGCAGACAAGATCATGGCACAGGGCTTGAAGAATGTCGGACTGTTAGGTACCAAATTCACAATGGAGGGCGATTTTTATAAATTGGTGCTTCAAGAGAAATATGAGATCACAACGATCATTCCATCAGCTGTTGAGCGGGATATCATTCACAAGATCATTTATGATGAATTATGCATTGGTGTACTAAACCCAGCCTCATATTCCAAATTTTTAGAAATAATTTCAAACCTCAAACTTGCAGGTGCAGAAGGTATAATCTTAGGGTGTACCGAAATTCCGATGTTGGTAACGCAGGGTGATGTTGAAGGTCCGCTGTTCGATACAACACGCATCCATGCAGAAGCCGCGGTGGAGTTTGCATTGAAAGAATGAGTTAATAATTTTTAATGGATTGGAGATCCGAGTCTTTGGAGTCTTGGGAGTTTTTGGAGACAAGGAGTCTAAATAGTTGGGTATTGTGCGTTGTATGTTATTTTAAGGTGGTAGGTGGTAGGAGATAGGTGATGGGGGATAGGTCCGGCGTCCGCAGTCCTGTGTCGGCAGTCCAGTCACCGAATAAGGACCTCGGACGATATGGTAGGAAATAGTTAAGGACTTAGGACTCAGGACCATCGTTACTCCCGATAAATGACATTCCACCGTAATGTCCCTATCACCTATAACCTATAACCTATAACCTATAACCTATTACCTAGAACCTATCACCTAACTAGCCACAACTCCCAACTTAATGGACTCCACAACTCCATGACACCATGACTCTACGACTCTCTAGACTAATTAGTCACCTGTCGTCTCTCGCCTATCGCCTTTCCATGGGCTATCTCTATTATTGTTTAGCTGTTATTTTTTCGAAAATGGCACTCCATCCTTTCCAGCCCAGTTATTTCGATCGGAATCAATAATGTTGAAAAATACGTCTTTCCCTTCGATCCCAATATGATCTTGAATTATTCTTGCTAGTGCACCAAAAAAATTCGCCTTCACCTCATCGGAGCGTCCAGTGAACATAAAGGTTTCCACAAATATGAAATGATTATTGCTGCGGTCATTTATCTCGGTTGTGCTTCTTGAGGTATCATAAATCATTACATAAGCGTGTTCGTAAGTGACTCCCAGGTGCTCTACAATCGCATTTCGAATGTCATTGATAACTAACTCCCTAACTTTACTCGCCACTAACGACGATACATGGACTTTGACGATCGGCATTAAAAACCCCCACGAATTGCTTTGAGAATGCGTAATGCAACTTAATAATTAACCTTAACCCATGAACTTGTATCGTAAAGTTTTGAACTTGGTCTATTATTTTTTAAATTTACGATTTAAATACCTATTTAAACTGGCAACAACTTTTCTCGATATTCCGATATAAATAATGATAACCGCCACACAAATTACGATTATCGCCCAAATGGGTGGGTTAAAAGTTGGCCCCATTTCCTGTCGATGTAATATCCAATATATTCCATAATCGGCAATAATAAATCCTGCGATTATCAGTAATATCAAAGGCATTATCATAAGCGTTTTGGAATATTTATTATCTCTCTCATACTCAATCGTTTTATTTATTGCATAAGCAGATAAAATGGCGGTTGGCGGTAATATAGGTAAGAAATACCTCATGTCCTCCACAGCCAATTTTCCAACCCAACCAATTTGCATGTAAACAATTAATATTGGAATGATCCAAAGTGCCATTAGCCATGCTCTGCTTTTTTTAAAGTCTGCACATAATCCAATAGGTGCAATGAACAATGTTGGAAGTAACAGAAATAATTGTGGTAGAATGCGATCAAAGATATTCTCAAAAGCTTCAAAAGAGGGATTAAAATAATCTTCAAACATTGTTTTGTCAGGGGTCGAACTTGATATATTACCATCAATATCTGGAACTGTATTGCCCATTTGATGACCGCCATTTAAAGGCCCGCCAAATAAAATTGTGTTATAATTCATTAATAAGACACCAACAATCGCTAAACCAATGAAAAATGCAAGTGCACTTGGCAATGATTTTTTCAGTCTCGTAAAATTAGAAACCTTGACCTTTTTTATTGATTTAAGAATAATAAAAAACAACGGGCCGGTCAGAATAATAAGGGTTACATATCGCATTGTAACTGCAAACGCAAAACTCAAACCGCCCAAAAATGCTAATAAAATAAATAAACTCAACTTACTTTTACTTGAATAGTCGCGGATGGATTCGATCAATAATGCAACACCCAGAGTGGCGAACGCCATAGCCGCATAATCCGCCATACCTCTTTGATATATCATAACAAACCCGATACCGCAAACCATAACCAAAATTGTTGCGATAAAGGCTGTATTTTTATTGTATAATCGATTGGCAATTATATAGGTGCCGACACACACAATAAAAAGCGCTAAAATATTGATAAAATCGATCAACCCCGCAGTCCAGAACGGAATGATAAAGTAACTATATCCAGGTGCCCATTTATTTGCAATTGCATATTTGCCATCCACTTCGACGATCCGCGAGCCAAAGGGTGGCGATATATTTTCGGTCTCTTTTATTGCAACAATGCGATAGCTCCTAGCCTGTTTTGACCTGAGCTGTAATATAAAATTGCCCTGATCATCTGTATAGCCTTTTGGATACTGATTTATCCAATCACTACCCAGATATATAGCTACATTATTGATATCTGGATTGATATAATGATCTACGTGAATATTCAATTTAACCCCTGTGGCAGACCAATTTATTATCTTGGCAGATATTATAATCGGGTAGTTTACATTTTGATAATCGGTTGCGAAATGGATCTTCAATGGTTTGCCTTTTGTTCTTACAGATACGATAAAAGCACCTTGCCGCACGTTTTCAAATGTAAAGGCCCCATCAATACCTGTCGTGCCACTTTTAAAACGCCCTAATCGAATATTATCCAGTTTTATTTGAGTTCCATTTAGAGGTTCATCATTACCATTGAAAACTGTTACAATAATATTCCTATTTCGCATTTTCATTCTTGGTTCCGGATCTTCTATTTTGGTGACCTCAACCTTTACAAAAATACAATCTTTTGGGGTTTTGCCTAGAAAAAAATCATAATTCTGCTTTTTGATAGTTCCTAATTCTTCCAAGGGAACATATGTCTCATCAGTTTCATGATATATTTGAGCCCATCTAAAATATGCACTTTCATCGGGCACAACACCACCCGTCCATTTTTCCGGAGCTCCTGGTCGCGGGTTTTGTTGGCCCAACGGGTATGAAAAAGATAAAACAAATGATGTTGAAATAAAGAATAAAATAATTAATATTGCAAAAAATATCCTTTTATTCTTTACTTTCATCCTATCCCCCTTGAAAGATATATTGTATATCCAGAATTATATTATTATATTTAATCTATCCCCAAAATCTTAAGTGCATTCAAACCCAAAATTTTAGCCTTAGTACTATCTTCTAAGGGTAAATTCTGAATTGTTGCAATATTGTCTTTTATACTGGGTACCCCAGGCCAATCGCTGCCAAAAATGATCTTATCCGAGTTCTTTTCCAGATCTGGAAAATATTCCAATAGATTTTTTGGTGGTAGCCCGGCAATTTCCATATAGACATTTTTGTGTAACATTGAAATTCTGAATGCATTGTCATACCAGAACCCTCTTCCGCTATGTGCCATAATAATAACTAGTTCAGGAAAATCAACTGCAATATCATCGATAAACAGTGGATCGCCATATTTCAATCTTGCACCCTTGAAGATCGACGAACCTGTATGGATCATTATAGGTATCTTTAATTCTACTGCCTTTTCATAAATAGGATAGAGTTCGGGCTGATTGGGGAAATAGTGTTGGTAGGTCGGGTAAAGTTTCAACCCCTTAAACCCGAGCTCTTGAACACAATGCTCCAATTCTATCGGCGCTAACTCAAAGGTTGACCTGTTCGGGTCTATCGACGCAAATGGTATGAACTCAGAATGGTCTTTACAAAATTCTGCAACATATTCATTCGAGACTATGCCAGTTGTAATAGGCGACTCCTCAGCTAAAATCACGGCGTAATCTATAGTATGGCCTTTGAGATATTCACTGAATCCGTCAGGATTCATGATCTCGTCAAACCGAGAATACAGGTCCGGGTTGATTTTTTCTAAATATTCATTTACCCAATCATGCCAGTGCTCTTGAAGACCGATATGGATATGAAAATCTATGACGGTCATAAAATTAGGTATTGTTGAAATAGTTAAATATATTTCTATTTTCTACTAATTATTTGGAAAAGCACCCCTTAAGTGGTAAGAGTTGGATTCAAGATTCAAAACGGAAGTTTTCAGTTTGTAGTTTT
>CBDVCJ010000167.1:0-8605 GCA_965372445.1 uncultured Thermoplasmata archaeon
TCTTACTTCCAGCTTCTATCTTCCTATTGGTCAGCCATTAGAAAACTGGAATCTGTAATCTGAAATCTTCTTCTCAGCCTTAATCCTTAATCCTTCACACTTCATCCTTATGTAGTACATTGAAATTCCTATAAGAAAATAAAATATATTAACACATATAAAACCGCAAAACATTTTAAACAATCAGGTCATATACATATTACAATTGGTGATAATAAAATGTCGAGCTCCTCTAATTCTTATAAATTCAAGATTCAATTGATATCGATATTGATTATTATCGGATTATCAACATTGCCAATATCAAATTCACTTGCAAGCTTAAATAACGATCTTGAGGTTGGCTCAGCAATAAAGACCATTGAAAATAATATTAATGTTGAAATCAACGAACGGACGATAAATAAATATTTGGAAGGGAAATTAGAACAATTGGATGATAATGACGAGATAGAGGTAATAATACAATTCAAGAGTTCAATTCAGAGATCGGATCTAGAGTTGTTAAATAGATTGAGGTTCGGGATCAAACATCAATATTCAGTCATACCAGCGGTTTATGCTGTAGGTACCAAGGCCGCGATTACAAGTTTGAGTGAAAACAATAGGATATTTTGGATCGAATATAACGAGCCGATCGATTGGTTGATGGATATGTCATTATCCACGGTCAATGCCACCCGCACCTGGAATTCAGTGGTGATCGATGAATTTGGCAATACACTTTCACCTATAGACGGTGCGGGAGTTACGGTCGTTGTGCTCGATACGGGTATTGATGCCGGCCATCCCGATCTAGATTATCAGGAAAAGACCATTGTGAACCTAAAATCCGATTTCGGGGTCGGGCCTTGGGTTGATATGGAGAATTCTGACACGTCATATGGACATGGCACACACTGTGCAGGCACGGTTGCCGGAAACGGCGAGGCTTCGGCGGGTGCACGACGAGGGGTTGCGCCGGGCGCGAATATGATCGGGTTAAGCATTGGTGACGTTGTGGTGAATTTGGCCAATGCAGTGGGGGGTTATGAGTGGATCTACAATAATGCACACCGATACCCGAATGTAAGGGTTATTAGTAACAGTTGGGGCACCTCCGGTGGTGAATACGACCCAAATGATGCAGTTTCAAAGTTGATCGAAGAATGCGCGTTTGATAAAAATATAGTTTCGGTGTTTGCTGCTGGGAATGCAGGCCGCGGTCAACATGAAGGCAATGAAATCACCACCAACCCCTATGCAAATGTACCAATATCGATTGGTGTTGCGGCCTTTGAGCGCGATGGCTCGGGAATGGCCGATTTCTCGTCGCGAGGCCATCGTGATAAGAGCCAAACCTGGCCTGATATAGGCGCACCGGGCGTGAATATATGGTCGACCGCTGCGAGACGGACTTATATCAGTATAATGGTACGAGCAACGAATACTGATAATATTGACCCGTATTATTTTCCAATTAGTGGTACTTCGATGGCCACCCCACATGTCTCGGGGGCGGTTGCATTATTGTTCCAAGCTTGCCCATCGCTAAAGGTCACAGATCACCATGATGATTATAGTGGAAATGATACTGCGTGGTTTGAAAGCAACCAAACCGTAGTGCATGAAGCCGAGTTGATACTTGAAGCCTCCGCGAGCTATCTTGAGTCACAAGGTGATAATGGTGTGCCGAGCAACTCAAGCATTGGATGGTCCGGCGGCGAAAATGATTTTGCACAAGGGTATGGGTTGATCGATGTAGAAAAAGCCGTTGCAATAGCACTAACCTTGAATGAATTACGTACACGTGACTTTAATGGCGATGGTACTGCAGACTATCCGGATTCGACGGTTTATGAGGCAATTGCCCAATACGACGATATCATGGTGCAAAAACCAGCAGCCGAAAAGACAAATACATTAATAACGGACTGGAAAGGTGAATGGACAAGATTTACGAACCAGACTAGCGGCACGTCCACCTCGACCGACCAATCGCATTTTATTTACATCCCTGAAGACGCCGAAAAATTAATATTAGACTTGAAATATGAAAGAATATCAACCTCCGAAGGTCTCAAGGGTGCAGTTGTTAGAGTCGTGATCGATTATGATGGCGACGGCAACCCGGATTGGCCGGATTCCATTACATATTATGAAGAGCATTCCGAACTCGACCTTACCTCCGGGGGCTTTAGCCAGAACCGCGGTAAGACCTGGAATTTTAATATCGAAGGTATAGGCTTCAATATCCCGGGCCAGATCTTTGGCAATCCAATAGGCAGTAATTTCTATGAGGTCACGGTCGAATATAATGCAAATGTTTTACTTGTGATCGATATTGGGGATGATGACGTTATTCTGGAATTCGAGGAGCATTCATCAAAATTTGGGCAACTGAGGTTCGGGCCTCCAACCGATGATTATGACTCGGGCAAGATCGAGATGCCGATGAGATATTTTGACCTATCCAAAGTAGGGACTGAGGAGAAACCTGAGGGACCGTCCAAACCATTTATTTCGATGGATTGGCTATGGTGGATACTGCTATTATTTATATTGTTAATATTAATCGCAATCGTTAATTATTATAAAAAACATAAGAAATTACCATTTAAGCTTAATATGAAGAGGACTGGTTGAAAAATAAGTTGAAAATTTCAGAGCGTGAATGATATGTCGAGGTTGAGAAAACGGATCTACCTAAACCATAATATATTTTCAATAATCTTACTAGCCCAAACTCGCCCTAAACCAAAAGATCAAGGTTTGAAGCTCGAGACACCACCAATGGATATGACGGGAAGTATAATCAGCATTCGAAGAACTATAATCAATCGTGAGAAATACGAAGCTTCGGTTAGGGAATGGAATGACGCACTTAAGCTTAACCCTGACAATGAGGTGCTTTGGAATAATAAAGGTGTGTCTTTAGTAAGATTGGGTAAGGTAAAAGACGCAATTAAATGTTATAATAAAGCCCTCAGGCTACAGCCTGAATACGAAAATGCGTGGTTTAATAAAGGTAAAGCTTTAACCAAACTCTCAAAACATAAAGAAGCGATCAAATGCTATAATAAATCATTGGCATTAAATGCACATAATAAAAGCGCATGGAACAATAAAGGCATCGCTTTAAGAAATCTAGGCAAATTTGCGGAGGCAATCGATTGTTTTGAAAAAACCATTGAAATAGATGAAAATTATGAATGGGGTTGGCACAATAAAGGTTTCACACTGGTACTTCTCGGCATGTATAAGGAGGCTTTGGAGTGCTTTGAAAACGCACTGGCCATTAACCCAAATTATCGCGCGGCACAGCGCAATCGTGAAAAATGTTTAAATATGTTAAAGTTAAATCATCCAAACAGAAAAAGATGACCTGTAAAAATATTAACGTTTAATAAACCCTGCCAGTTTAGGTGGGGAGTCGATATCTATATATTTACATGTCAGAGTTCAAATATTGTTGATACAGAGACAAATATCTCATACTTCAGGGCGAGTAAAAAAATCATTATCACTAAAATAGTGGTCTTATGATAAAATTTCTAAATAAAACCAAGAGCAAATCGTCGTTCAACCTCAAACTCCAGGAGATCATCCAAGAGCCGGAACTACCAACGACGGATCGGGCCAATGAAGACCTAGCCAAACCTAAATGGAGTTTCCCGCTCATGGGTAGAGCCCGTCGCCGGAACCAGCTCAGAAGACCCCCCAAACGAAATTTAATTACACCACGGGATCTTGTTGATGACCATGAAGTCGCATGGGTCGAAGAGGGCGATGCGCTTTTCAATCTTGGCAATTATGAAGAGGCAATAGAATCGTATAATAAAGCGTTAGAACTTGACCCCCACGATATGGAAGCTTGGAACAATAAAGGCCTGGCCTTGACCTTGTTGGGGATGTATAGTGAGGCGATCGATTGTTTTGATATGGCTTTAAAGGCCAATCCCGATTTTGGTACGGCGTGGTATAATAAAGGTTATGCATATCATGGGTTGAATGAGCTTGAGAAAGCTATTGAATGTTATGATAAAGCCGCTGAAATTAGCCCGAACGATGAAGTACTTTGGAATAATAGAGGTAATGCGGAATATAATCTGAGCAGATATCGTGAATCAATACCATTTTTTAAAAAGGCGTTGGAGATCAATCCGGATTATGAAATTGCATGGAACAATATTGGCAATTCCTACGAGCATTTGAACGAATTTGAAAAAGCGGTTAAATATCACGAAAAATCTATTGGACTCAATAAAGATTTCGATTATGCCTGGTATGCAAAAGCATATTCTCTTGGAAGGATCGGGTTATATGAAGAATCACTCCGAAGTTTTGACGTTGCCCTGAAACTAAATCCGTATTATGAATTGACCTGGAGCCGGAAAGGTGACGTTTTAGCTGAAATGGGTGCGTATAACAAAGCATTGAATTGTTATAACCGCGCACTCGAGATCGATATGGAATGCGAGGAAGCCTGGCGAGGCAAAGGACGGGTGCTTGTACTTTTAGACATGTATGATGAAGCTATTAAATGCTTTGTCAAGCTCGCCCACATCCAATCCGAGGAATTGGTCGATTGGGAAGAGACCGAAAATATGTCCGAAAAAGAGCACTATAAATTGGCATTAAAACATCTTGACCGCGCAATCGAGATCAACCCGAATGATGACCTTGCCTTGAACAATAAAGGGTTTGCACTAGCTGAATTAGGTAAATATGAAAAAGCACTTGGGTATTACAATCGCGCATTAAAGGTCAACCCTAAATATGAGATCGCTTGGTGTAATAAAGGCTATGCACTCGCGGCCTTAGACAAATATAAGAAGGCAATTAAATGTTATGATAAGGCAATAAAATTATTTCCCAATAACGAATATGTATTTACTAGTAAAGGCGATGCACTGACCGAGCTCGGCAAATATAAAAAAGCGTTGGAGGCCTATGATAGAGCGCTCACGATCAATCCGGACCACGAACCGGCAATAGAAAATAGAACTAAATGCGTGAAAAAGATGGCTAAATGAAGTCAATAGAAGTTCGTTCTTATTGTTTTTCTTTCAATATCGAGGGAGAGGGATTGTGGGGCTTTTTTTATAAGATTAATACATAGTGGTAAGATTAGATTTGAGATAGCATACGGAAAGGCGAAAGACGATTAATTTAGTCTAGGAGTCATAGAGTTGTGGAGTAGTGGAGTTATGGTGTCGTGGAGTCCTATACGTTGTGAGTTCTTGAAGGCAGACCGTTCTGTTTAATTATTACCAATCGTCACTTGTAGAAGACTGAAGGCTGATTAATTTTATTTCAATATAAAACCTCCAAGAACCAAGATACAAGATCCAAACAAATACCAAAACCCAAAGACCAAAACCAGTTTGGAATTTAGGTATTGATACTTGGAGCTTGTTTGGCACTTGATATTTGGTTCTTGGAATTTCACAATCTGCCTTCTGCAAGCGTATTCGATCAATCATTTGAATAAGCGATCACCAAGCGACGGGTATATATAAAAGGCAGAGCAGTCAGCCATCAAACTCACAACGCACAACACACAACTATTTAAACTCCCTAGACTCATTTCGCCTATCGCCTATCGCCTTTCCTTAAGCTATTTCTAATCTTTTTTTGATCTTTCTTTTAGGTCTGTATTGATTTTTAATATGCTTTAGGTTGAATAACAGTATAATAAAACAGATTGACACTGGTATACCTATATTGAGATATTCGGGTATCTCTTCGCGTGTACCGGAGATCGAGCCGGTTCCGATAATGTAACTACCCGAACCATTTCCGGAATTGCCAAAATCACCTGAGGTTTGATTGATATTTAAAAATGTATCCGAATAATCTTGATTTTGGGTCGTCCAATCGGTGGCATAGAAATAAACTGAATAATTTTCAGCCAGATCCGCTTTAATGATATTCTGATCTATGCCGGTTTCGAATCTAGACAGGTCCTTTCCAAAATCGACCTCACCGATATGTTCCCAAATATATTCTTCATCTAAAACCACATATTGCCATTTATCGGAATAATATTCATTGTGAACTTTTTCGTTATAGATATATCGATATAAATTGTGTTCCAGCACCACACCATATTTTCCATGTATCTCGATCTTATAATCGGCACCAATTATTTGATAGGGGTATGGGTTGATCAGGCAACCGGACGACGCATTTTCATCAGCATCGATGAATATTCGCACTATATCATCACCCATCTTGGCGGGCAATGGCGGAACTTTTGGGTTCAATGGCTCTATATCGTTATTATCATCCCAACCGTCCATATCTGTGTCGGAATTGGTCGGATTGGTGCGTGTTATCAAGATCTCGTAATCATCCGACAGCATATCGCCATCAGTGTCAAGATTTATGAAAGGGTTGGGGTCCCTAATATTTGGAACCCCATCCCTATCTGTGTCGAGTGCGGGCTCGGTTGGCCCTATAGGTTGTTGATATATTGGGATAAGCATTGGACGAACGGGTACACTCGTACCGCCCAATATTTTACCCCCGACTTGCAAATAAAAATATAAATAATCTTCATCTGAGGTCGAACAATATTCTGTGATGTCAACATTTGGATTTAAAACGTCACCTTGTTCATCAAAAGAAATATTTTGATCTGCCCAATCTTCGAATGTTCCATCGATTATTACTATTGATGGAAAATTATCAATATATGACAATTTGGGTTCTTCCGATATTTGTGTAATTATGCCTTTTTCAACCGTAATTCCGGATAATTCTAAACTTATGGACTTTCCCTCAACGGCATTATTTAAAATATCTAGGGATATATAAAAGGTATAGACCTGAGTACTTAAAAGCTGGAATTGAATATTTAGAATTGTCTCGGCAATGGTCGCATCTCTATCCCCAATAAAGCCGGAGGTTGCCAGCATTTGGCCATTATCATCCCATAATGATACCTTACCTAATTCATTTATTGGACAAGTTCCTTTTTTCATAATTTTTAATTCTTCAAAATTTATGTCGACACCTTCAGCTTTTACATCTAGCTTTAGAATTACGTTCTCTGTTGAATCTGATTGAATGATATCTGGCGCAACGTAAGATCCCATAACAATTAAAGAACCTTCACTTTGTGAGGTTGTAATTACATAATCTGAATGATCGTTATAATTATTGGAATCGGTGAGTTGGAGATATGATGATACTTTTGGTACCGGGCTAGTTAGATAAGCTTGTGCCTCAAGCTCTCCACCGCTCGCCCGGGCTCGGGTGGTATATCCGGTTAACCACCCTTCCCAATCATTTTGAGCTCGACTTAGATCGGGAGTGAAGAATTTATGCATTGCATATAGAACTTTATCGTTCCCGATATAAATTTCAACGAGATCATCAGCGCCCAAACCACCTATAAGATATCCTGTGGTCTTATCATTATCCCTATCAATAAATATCCGCACAACTATCGTCCCGAAATGGTTTTCATAGACCGGTGGCTCTAAAATATTACCTTGAACTTTCAAATAAAAATAAACTATGTTATCTGATTGTACACTTTTAAACTCCTGAAGGTCTATGTTGGGATTGATGCAAACAGTGTGATCTTTGTAACTAATTGCACCCTTAAGTTCATGCCAATCCTTAAAATTTCCATCAATTTGGATGAGCTCTTCATCTTCCACGCCTAGCTCGACAAAATAAAATAAAACCGGCAGCAGCATCAAAGATATTGCAATGATCACGGATGCAATTTTACTTTTAATACGTTTTGCACGCAGTATCGCGATCTGTCTGAATTTTAGATCTTTATATTGCAGCCCCAGTCCATTAGATAAGCCGTTACCATTGGTCAGGCCATTGCCGTTCGTAAGACCGTTGCCGTTTGTAAAACCTTTAGAGGGACGAAGTGGCAAATTGCGATATGAGCCCGAACCGTTGGTTTTTCCATTACCATTTGTTAACCCGACCCCATTCGTCAGGCCATTACCATTAACCAATCCATGCCCTTTCAATAGGCTTCGAAAAACGGATGGGCCACTATATAAATTATCTATTAGACCGCTGCCATTTATTAATCCCTGACGCTTATGCAATGGATCTTTACGGGGGGCACCCTTATCAACCGCGTCAGATCCCAACCCGTTTGTTAGACCATTGCCATTTATTAAACCTTTAATAATTCTACCTCGTTTGCGCCGCTCCTGTTTTGGTGGATGTTTTAACGGTATGGTCTTTAATTCTAGCGATTTGCGGGGTTGAAAGGTTTGATCTAATTTACTGCGCTCTACCTTTTTTGGTGTGGCGTATTCTTCTTTAAATAACTCCGAAACCCGATCCGACAGATCCTTATCTATAAGCCCACCTTTATACGATTTCGCGTCGTCGTCTAGATCTGGTTTTCTATATCGTCCTCGGGAACCAACCATTTGATCACATTATCTATTGTTACTCTAGCTTGATAGCTCAGACTAGTGTGGGTTGAGCCCGAAAATTATTTCACAAAGTTGGTTTAAGAAGGAATAGAATAATTTAGGTAGTGGAGTTAAATTGATAGTTTAGACTATCTCGCTAATAACCAATAATATAGACCTCCAAATCTATATTTTAGCCAATATATCAACAACCTATTCCTCGC
>CBDVCJ010000168.1:0-8601 GCA_965372445.1 uncultured Thermoplasmata archaeon
GTATTTATCATCCAAAGAACATTATTTTAATTTGTCACTTTAGTGACTTTCTTGTGACGGTATCAAAAGTAGATTTGTCCTGAATTTTCAATAACCTTTCGTCTGCTAATTCATGTTTTAAACCGTTATTTTCATCTATTAATTCTTGGATGCTCTTCTTCTGATCTTCAATGATCCCAATGCAAACACTAAGTTCGTTCATTAATTCTGTTATTGCGCCAACTGCCCATTCATATTCCTTTAAGATCGCCGCCCGGTCTATCAATTTCGCGAATGCGCTCTCTTTTTTCTCGAGCTCTTTTGCCAACCCACCAAGCTCTTTCATTCTCAGCTCCAGAAACTCCAGGAAATTTTTACCGGCCTCAATATCGAACGTACCTTTAACTGGCCGTTCAACTAATGTACAGGTCAGCGCTAAAATAAAACTTTTTAGCTGTTTGCCATTATGGAATGGAGTAATTAAAATTCTATCCTGCTTACCCGTTTGCGGCTCGTAACTTACTTCGGCGCCGCTTAGCAGTTCGGTCTCGACCTCACATTCGTTTTGGGTGTCTACCTTACCCGTATTAGATTGGATCTTTAAGATCAGGTTCGGTATTACTTTATCAAACCTTTTAGGTAAAAATCTCAATTTCAAGTTCGGGCTGAAGATCAAATAATTATAGATATTGCTTTCAACAACTCTATCTTTAATAATTGGATTATCTTCGCCTGAGGCGTCAAAAAGATAGTGCTCGATTTCCTCGATTTCCATTGGTCATGGATTGTTGATTGACTATATTAAATTTGTTAAAAGTTTTAGAGTGGTATGGGAATGGCACCATGACGGGAATGGGGAATCGGGTATGGGGAATTGAAACCTCTACCCCAATTTTTTAACCGCTGAGTACGCTAAAAACGCTGAATAATTTTTTAACATAAAGATTGGAGATTCAAGTTTGGAGATTGTTTCAGAAAAGCGACAGGCGAGAGACGATAAGCGATTGGCTAAAACTAGTTTCGCCTTTCCTATGGAATCTTGAATCTAAAAATAAAATTCAGCGGTCTCGGCGTCCTCAGCGGTTTGAAGAGAGCTAGGGATCCGATTCCCAATTCTCAATTCCCGATTCCCGAAAATCGACTTCCAACATCATTGATGGAATGTAATTGTCAAAAAGAATTTAATAATTAAAATCATATTTAGGTAGGGATTGGGGGTAGAGATTAAAACTATCAAAATTGGTTCTTAATAACCAATAAAAAAATTGCTTGGCAAAAATCTGAATTTAAGCGCAATTTTTAAAGGGTGGAAGATGGGGGTTGCCTTAATGTAATAGATACTCGATGCTGGATACTCGGTAAGCGAGTAACGAGCATCAAATTGGCAATAATTAATGTGGTCACGAACCTCGATCGAACTCTGAGGTGATATAATCACGAAAAAGGTCAAAGATTACGACAAGATAGTACTCAGCGGCGATATAGGGGGCACTAACGCTAATTTCTGTATCGCGGGCATAACAAAAGGCATACCCCATATACTTTTACAGGGTCGCGAAAGCACGGGATCAGTAGACGATTTTTCGAGGTTGGTCAATAAATTCATAGCGCAAGCCCAAGCCCAGAACTTCGACCCTGAGACTGCATGTTTGGCGGTCGCAGGACCTGTCGAGACACGAAAAGGGTACCAAAAAGTGCAGATGACAAATACAGACCTATTGATCGATACTCGAAAGCTTAAAAGAAATACAGGATTAAAAGAGATTATGTTGATGAATGATTTTGATGCGGTATCCTATGCGATCAATGTACTGGGCCGCCAAGATTATATCGTGCTGAACAAGGGCAGAGCTACCCCTAAGGCGGTTAAGGCGGTGCTGGGTGCTGGGACCGGTCTGGGTAAGAACATCTTACATTATCATGATAAGATCGAGGCCTATGTGCCGTTACCGTCTGAAGGCGGTCATGCCGACCTACCGTTACTTACAACGACCGAATTGAAAATGGCGGAGTTCATCAAGAAAATTCAAGGAATCGAAAGGCAGTTATGTTATGAGGATGTACTTTCCGGGAGAGGTTTGGAAAATATCTATAAATTCCTCAGCACCACCAAATATCCGGATCTACCTATTGATCTGACCGCCGCCGAGATCTCCACAACAAAAAAAGATAATTCATGCAGTCAAGAGACTTTAGAGTGGTTCATCCGATTTTATGCAAGGTGTGCACGTAATTTCGCACTCGACACTCTTGCCAGGGGCGGTATATATATAGCGGGAGGTATCGCGGCCAAGAACCACGGATCATTCAACGAATTTTTTGAGGAGTTCATAAGAAATGAGGTTTATGAACATATTTTACGTGATATTCCTATTTATTTGATTACAAATTACAATATCAGTTTAATTGGTGCTGCGTACGCACTTACATTTCGATAGAAGCTGAAAGATCCGATGAACATGGTAAGTTGGAGCTGGGTCTGATGGCTGGAGAAGTACCCGAGAACTTTATGTGGATAATCTTCGGTGCAACCGGGGATCTGACCATGGGCAAGTTAATACCGGCATTATTTAGATTATATTCGAGCGGTAAGTTAAGCAATAATATTCCTATCATTTGCGTTTCAAGACGTGATGTTACACATTCGACCTAACAAATAGTATATAAATATGAGATCAGGAGAAATAAACATGAAAAAATTTATAATACCATCGTTGATCGCGACCAACCCAGACCAATTAAAAGAAAGGTTCGATAAGGTCAAAGATATAGCTGAACTGTTCCAGCTTGATGTTATGGACGGCGAGTTCGTGGCGAATACCTCTTTGGAGTTCGATATCAAGTTAGATGAAGAACCGACCAGATTCGAGGCACATCTAATGATGTTGCATCCTGAGGAATGGATAGAACAAAATTATGATAAGGCGAATATCTTCCTATTCCATTTCGAGCGTTGTGAAAATATTGATAAAGTGCTTCAACTAAGTGGCAGCGACAAAAAGATCGGGATAGCACTGAATCCAGAGACACCGCTCTCGGCTCTTGAGGATTTTCTGGATAAGCTCGACCAGGTGTTGATCATGACAGTTTATCCCGGCGGATACGGCGCGGAGTTCCTGCCGGAGATGCTGGAGAAAGTGCGGAAGCTGCGCGCAAAGAAACCCGAACTTGATATCGAGGTCGATGGCGGTATTACATTTGACACGCTCAAGCTCGCCCACGAAGCAGGTGCGAATAAATTTGTGTCGGGGTCGTATCTTATGAAAGCTGAGAATGTTGGGGAAAGAATGAAGAAAATGATGGATCATTTAGAGCAAAATAAATGTGATCATTGTAAGGGTGAGAATGATGGTTGAGATTGATGAATTAGCTAAGATGGCGAATAAATTACGGATCGAATCGATCAGATCGACCACTATTGCCGGCTCAGGGCACCCGACCTCCTGTATGTCGATAGCAGAGATAATGAGCTGTTTGTTCTTTGCCGAGCTGGGCCCGGAGGACGAGTTCATACTTTCAAAGGGTCATGCAGTCTACAAAAAAAGGCATCAATATCAGGGTTATCGATATGTATTCGCTCCAGCCCTTCGACTCCGAAACGCTTCGCTCGAATGCCAAGGATTGCAATAATAATGTGATCGCCGTGGAAGACCATTACTGCAATGCACTCGGTGCAGTCGTTAATAGTGTTATTGAAAGGGTAACTTATTTGTGTGTGCGCGACATACCCCGTTCGGGCAAACCGAAAGAGTTATTGAAAGAGTTCGGTATCGATGCCGAAGCTATAATTAAAATGGTCGAACAATTCGAATGATGAAAATTGCTATGTAAAATGTATGATTGGGGACGCAATTATTTAAGGATGGAGGATGAAGGATGGAGGCTGAGAAGAAGATTCCAGTTTTCAGCTAAAATAGGCACAAAGTTCCAAAGGCACAAAGTACCCACCCCCCATGCTAAAATGAACCTATTCTTTGTGCCTTAGGTCTCGATGTCCAAAGGACGAGAGACCTCGAGTAAAATAAGAATATTTTGATTGATAGCATATTTTACTCGTGTGCCTTTGTGCCTTTAATCGCTCCAATCTATAATCTCTAATCTAATTTGGTCAATATAAAATCAAACTGACTCATTACAATAGACAATCAAACCCAAATCCTGACTCCTCAATCCTTAATCCTTAACCCTCAATCCCATCAAATAAATTAAAATAATATATCGGAATTGCTGAAGTAAACAAAATGGTAGGTGAAATTATGAAAATCTTTATAGATTCTGCGAAATTAGTTGAGATCGAAGAGGCATTTAGCAGCGGTTTTCTAGACGGTGTAACGACCAACCCCTCATTAATAAAAGCCGCAGTGGACGATCTGAAGTCGAAAGGAGAAGAGCTCGACCTAGCCGGGTATATCGAACAAATACTAAAAGTAGCCCAAGGCACACCCGTGTCTTTAGAGGTGACGGAATATTCAAATGAAGGTATGGTTGCTCAGGCCAGGAAGATCTATGAACGTTTCAACCCCATAGCAAATAATGTCTGTATCAAGATCCCGGTGAACCCTGTTTTCGAAGGTGCGGATGTCGGCGAATTCGAGGGTTTACAGGCGATCAAGAGCCTGGCGGATGAAGACATACCTGTAAATTGTACCTTGATATTCACGCCCGAACAGGCATTATTGGCTGCAAAGGCGGGTGCGGCGTATGTTAGCCCATTTGCGGGCCGGATCGATGACTATATCCGCAAACTCAACGACCTGGACTTCCAGAAATCGGATTATTATCCTGCGGAAGGTATTTGGCGGGACGATAAAAGCCTGGATGATAATGGTATCCTCTCGGGGATCGATCTGGTCGAACAGATCGTGGATATATTTAAACGGTATGATATCAAGACCGAGGTTTTAGCGGCAAGTCTCCGCAACGCGCGGCAGGCCCGTGAGGCTGCGCTGATCGGCGCGGATATTGCAACGCTACCGCTCTATGTCATTAAGGACCTAATGAACCATTACAAGACCAAAGAAGGTATGGCGACATTTATCAAAGATGTGATACCGGAATATGTAGAACTAACCAAGTGAGCGCATGGACGACGAAACTGCATTCGACGAGGAGCTCTACAAGGAGCATTTCAGGGTGACGATCTTCGGGTCAGCGCGTATAAAGGAAGAAGACCCGATCTATCATGAGATCTACAAGCTATCAAAAATGATCGCTGCGGAGAACATTGATGTGGTCACCGGCGGCGGTTCGGGGTTGATGGCGGCGGCAAATAAAGGTCACAAGCACGGCCGTACGAGCGACGAGGTGCAATCGATCGGCCTGAATATCACACTCCCCCACGAGCAGAAGGCGAACCGCCATCTGGATATTAAAAAAGAGTTCGAGAGATTTTCAGAGCGTCTCGACCATTTCATGATGCTATCTAATGTTGTGATTGTGGCACCGGGTGGGGTTGGGACGATTTTAGAGTTTTTCTATACCTGGCAGTTGTTACAGGTACATAAAATGGAAGATATCCCAATAATCATGCTCGGTGAGATGTGGCACGAGCTGCTCAAATGGATCGAAGAATATCCGCTCAAGAATAAATTGCTGGATGAACGTGATATCAAACATATCCATCTCGCCAAGACCTGTGATGAGGCCTTTAAGATCATACTTAATTATAATGAGGCTTACAAACGTGGCGAGAAATGGGTGGACTAAGCTAGGTTTAGAAGCATGAACTTGAAATTATCACGATTTTTAGCCTTTAAAAGATAACTATATATACACCTAAAATAATTTATATTGATTATATTATATTAATCTCTTTGAGGGGGCTAATTAAATGATCAGGGCAAATTTTCGTTTCAAGTCGTTAGACTTAAAAAAAACCATGAATTTAATTGTTATTTTCATAGTGCTAATTGGTACGCTCGGTGTTTTTGGGACCTCCCATGCAAGTTCAGACCCGCAGCCTCAGGCCGGTCCGACCTATGTAGGTGGGTGGCTCAATACCACCACGACCTGGACACTTGCTAATAGTCCATATATCGTTATGAGCACACTTACGGTTAGTGATACCGCCACACTTTACATCCAACCCGGCGTGCAGGTTAAATTCAATAATAATGGCCGGATGGATGTGTACGGCCATATTTATGCTAATGGCACGAGTGGTAACCGTATCTGGTTCAGAGGTAACGATACCTTTTGGTGGCAGGCGGTTTATGTCTACACCGGCGACAATTCGTTTTTGCACTGTAATTTCACCGATTTCAGCGATGGTGTACAGCTTTTGGGGAATGTGGTTAATATCATTCAGAACAATATTCTTGAGTATTGTAATATCTCCGGCCCTTACCAAACAGGTTTAAAAATGAATTTTGCATACAACAGCAAGATCGGCAATACGACGGTTTTCTGGATCGGGGAAGCGGGTTATGGGGTTGTATTAACCTCTTGCAATAATAATGAATTTTATAATCTCAATATTAATTATACCTATGGTCTCTCAATTTCACTAGATAATAGTAGTTTTAATAAATTTTTACACGGCTGGTGGAATTGGGCAGATAATGGTAATGGATTGATCCTGACCGCGAATTCACATGATAATTATTTTTACGATATTAATATCAGCAACGCCGGTCCTTTTGGCGGCTATTATCAGGTCGAGGCAGTGTTTTCGGATGACAATACCTTTGTTAATTGTAGCTTATATAATCCCTCAGGTGACGGCCTAAAGCTTGAGAGCTCTAAAAATATACTTATGCAAGATTCATCGATCGTGAGTTCAAATCTAAATCATATATCATTATATGTTGGTTCAGAGCTCACCTTGCTTAATACGGTTTTCGATAATAATAGCGTAAACCACTATGACACCCAATCAACCTTTTTGGTACAAAATTATCTCAAGGTTGAAGTCATAGACATTTTCGATTCGGCACCAGTTCCAAACGCAAATGTGATCGTACGAAATGTAACCTCTGACCTGATCGGTAATGTTTTCACAGGCCCAAATGGCGTTACACCACGTATACCATGCAGTTATTACAAGAACCAGGACCTTAGTGGAAATGGTCTTATTGAATTGGGGGAACAGCTATTCTATAACCCGTATAATGTATCAGTTACCCATCCATTCTATTACGACGGTTACAGCGAGCCCGACCCCTGGGTCGACCAGAACCTGTTAATTCAAGTCAAACTTGAAGAGCAAAACATCGACTCGGTGGTGATCCGCGACGGCCCCGGCAATACAGGCCAATGGGTGGGCTCCAGACTTTATTTCATAAATAATGTCACCGAGTTCTATGCGGCGTGTTATAATGATACGCTCGGCTACATTGGCGATCTAAAGTCAGGCTGGACATCAAGTGACGATACTGTGGGCACGGTAACCACCCCGGGCCCGAGCACGATCTTTGAAGCGCTTGCGAACGGCACGCTCAAGATCACACTGGATCATAGAGGCATCACCAACCAAACTGGTTTAATAACGGTCGTTATGTGGAACCTTGCCCCTAACCTCCTCGCGCTCCCCGCCCAAAACTTGGATGAAGACCAGTCCATTGATAATGCAATTGACCTTTGGACCTATGCCGATGATAATGAAACTGCCGATGCAAACCTTGTATTTTCGATCATTGAAGTCTCAGAACCAGACTGCGGTGTTAGCCTGGATGCCAATAGATATATAGATATCAATCCGACTCCGAACTGGTTCGGCATCTCAAACGTTACTGTCGAGGTCTGGGACGGTTTTAGTTACGATGCATACAACACGACAACATTCAAAATTACTGTGAATGGGGTGAATGACTTGCCTGAGTTAACTAACCCAATGGTGACGCCGACTACGGGCGAGATCGATACCCAGTTCGAGTATTCAATTATATATTCCGATATTGAGAACGAAGCTCCGAGTTATATAAGGGTTTCAATCGACGGCATAGAACACGAGATGATACAAACAAATGCTAGCGATTTGAATTTCACGGATGGTAATGATTATGGATTCACAACGACCTTGGCTCCCGGCGCAGCCCACACCTACCAATTCCTGGCGTCGGATGGAACAGATGCAAACTCGACGGTGGTTTACAACAATCCGGTTGTCAACGCACCGAAATTTCCGGACATCTACATAACCCCATCAGACATAATTTTCTCAGACCAATCTCAGATTATCCCAAGTGACACAGTGCTGACGGTTACAGTTATGGTACATAATCAAGGCGAACTGGCAGTAAGTGATGTCAATATTAGTTTTGAACTTAAGGCTCGTACCCGTGCATTCGAAAACTGGACGGCACTTGGCCAGGATAAAGTACTTGCATTTATCGCGGCCAACAGCACTGCGAACGCGACCTTCAACTGGACGGCGGGACCGCCTGGAAATTATACGTTAAGAGTCAGTGTCGATCCCTTGAATTTAAAGGTCGAAGAAAATGAAACTAATAACGATGCAGAGCGCAACTTAGATATAGGACCGCCTCTGGGTGAGCTACTTTATTACGAGATCACGCCCGCAAGCTGGACCATGAACGAGGGCGACGCCAAACAATTTACAGTTAAAGGCTTTGATTTTTACAATAACGAAATACCGCTCGCAGTAACCTGGTCGGTCAACGG
>CBDVCJ010000169.1:0-8551 GCA_965372445.1 uncultured Thermoplasmata archaeon
TTCAATGTATAAATAAAAACTTGTACGGGTTTTTGTATAATATTTAAAGTTTACTAAGTTATATCTTACTAGATTATCAATATCCTCATGACATCCCCGGTCAAATCCATATTTCACATAAGTTCTATAACATGAACATTATAAAACTATCATATTCAAGAATATCAAAACCTTCGACGTTTTAGGTAAATTATCAACATTACAGCGCCTATCGCCATAATTACAAATAGCCCTTCGAAACCAGGTAACGGATGTTTTTCGGGCGCTTTACCCTTTGTTTTACCTTGACCACTATCGATTACATCTACTGTGCAGTAATCTCGATCTGCATCTTCGCCATCCCACACAGTAAGTGAAACTTTATAGTCCCCCACACCATGGAATGTGTGGCTGACATTGACACCAAAGGCATAGTCACCGTCCATAAAATCCCAGTAATAGATCAGGGTATCGTTATCTAGATCGTGTGAATTGGAACCGTCGAAATAGACAAGGTGCGGCGGGCCGGCTGTTATTGTTTGATCCGGTCCTGCGTCGGCTACGGGCGGTCTATTGGGTTGTATCACTATCGGACCTGAATAGTTACCATACATTGGTAGTCTAACTTGTGCTTTGCCATCACTGAAATAGAAATAATAATTGTGGTAACCAACATTCAACGTCGTTTGATAGCTATATAGAACACCCGTAGAATAAGAGCCGGTTACAAGATTCATTGTATAGGGTGTGCCATCAATATATACATTTTTTATTGTTGGCGCGTCATTATCAATATCTCGGTAATATACCTGATAAGTAAATACCGTTGAGGGCGTACCGGAATAAGGGTTGACATTACCATAGAACAGAGTCGGCGCGTTATTTGGCACGGGAACGATTACGGTTGGGCCGTTATAACTCCCATTCACCGGCAATCTCGCACTTGCAACTCCATCGCTGAAATAGAAATAATAGTTATGATTACCACCACGTAATTGGGTGGTATACTGATATAATGCTCCGGTCGAAATATTGCCACTGACATAGCTCATAATATAGCCCTTATTATCAATAAAAACACTCTTGATTACAGGTATATTATTATCTAGATCTTTATAATAAACCTGATAGGTAAACACCGTCGAGGCATTGCCGGATTGGGGTGTGACCGTCCCGTTAAATAACGTGGGCGCATTATTTGGACCGCCAGGTACACTGACCGATGGACCATAATATACTCCCTGGATTGGCAATCTTACCGCCGCTTGGCCGTCACTGAAATTAAAGTAATATGTGTGATTGCCCGCGGGTAAGGTTGTGTTATATTGAAATAGCGCACCAGTTTTATAACTGCCGCTTACATAGCTCATTGTATATGCCAAACCGTCAATATATACGTCCTTTATTGTAGGCGGATCACTATCCAGATCCTGGTAATAAACCTGATAAGTGAATTTCGTGGTTATATTGCCGGATTGAGGTGTGACAGTACCATTATTTAAGGTTGGTGCATTATTGGGTGGTGGCCCCCCAGACGTAACTGACGGGCCTGAATAATTGCCATGGGTGGGTAAGCGTGAACTGGCTTGTCCGTCACTAAAATAAAAATAATAGTTGTGGATACCAACCAGTAATGATGTTTTATATTGGTAACTTGCGGCGGTTTGATTGGAGCCGCTAACAAGACTCATGACATAAGGTAATCCGTCAATATATACTAACTTTAAAGCCGGCGGATCGTTCTCATTGTCCGTGTAGGTTACTTGGTATGTAAACATGGTGGTGGTTGTGCCCGAGGTTGGCGCGACATATCCATAATACAGATTTGGAGCCGTGTTGTTCGACGGACTCGAAGTTACAGTTGGCCCAAAATATAACCCTTGGGTTGGCAAACGCGCAGTGCCATTTTTACCATCCGTGAAATAAAAGTAATAGGTATGGTTGTTCCCCAAGCCCAATTGAATTTTGAATTGATATATTGCACCCTGGTAGTAAGAACCGCTGGTATAATTCATGATATATGAAATATTGTCGATATATACACATTTAATTACTGGTGCGTCATTATTAGCATCAGTATATGTAACCTGATATGTAAATATCGTGTTGGGGGTGCCCGATTGGGGATTAACAAACCCATTTGATAACGTCGGAGCATTATTTGGTCCACCACCGCCACCATACGTCACAGCCGGGCCGTAATACGCCCCTGAACTAGGCAGACGCACAAAATCACCTGTATTGTTGAAGTAAAAATAATAGGTGTGATTGCCTACACCTAAGGTTGTTTGATATTGATAGATTGCACCCTGAGTATAAGTACCACTAATATACGTCATTGTATAGGGTGAACCATCGATAAATACATTTTTTTGTATAGGTGGGTAATTATTTGTATTGTTATATTTTACTTGAAATGTAAATAATGTAGAGGTATTACCTGATTGGGGTGTGACACTACCATTCATCAACATGGTATTATTAGTGCCTGGCCCCATCACATTAGGCCCTTGATAATAACCATTCTTGGGATCATGGGCAGCTTTATCACCGTCATGTGCAATAAATGAATAATAATGATAGCCAGGGACCATTTTAGTATAGTATCGATATAAAGCACCGGATTGATAGGAGCCGCTTACGTAGTTCATAGGATTACCGAATCCATCAATTGTTACTTTAACATATAGCGGTGTATCATTATCATTGTCCTGATATGTAACTTCGAATTTGAAAACCGTCGAGGTGTCGCCCGATTGCGGTGTGACCGATCCGCCATACAGATTTGGCGGCGTAAATGGGGTTGGCGGTGGCACAGCTTGGACTGGCGGATTGTAGGTTATACAATTAGTCATTAATAGCAAGCTTATCAATATAATAACAAATATTAGAAAATGATTATAATGAAATTGCCTAGAACCTTTATTTTGCCTTTTCATAATTTAAGCCACTCCTTGGAATAGATTTCCAATTAATTAATGATAATATATTTTTCAATGTATAAATAAAAACTTGTACGGGTTTTTGTATAATATTTAAAGTTTACTGATTCAAATGGTAATTAGTAAAATTCTAAATAAACCTATGTGGATTCCAGATTCATGATTCGCGATTCGAGATCCCTCCACCCACCAGGTCCATCGCCTCTTGCCCTTCGCCATTCCGATGACTATCTCGAATCTCGTATCTGAAATCTCGAATCCCAATAGCTTTTAATTGACAATATAAACTTTTATACTAGTATAATCATTACAGACAAAATTACCAGATACCGGTGAAACCCCCATGATAACCACCCATAACTTGACCATGACGTTCAAAACCCTTTTTGGCCAACCGTTCACTGCAGTTGACCATATCAACCTCGAGGTGCAGGACGGCGATATATTCGGGTTCCTCGGCCCGAACGGCGCTGGTAAGACCACCACGATCCGAATGCTGTCAACAATTCTCGACCCGACTGAAGGTACAGCTGAAATTTGCGGGTACGATATCGTGCGCGAGCCGCTCAAAGCCAAATCACGGATCGGGCTTATGCCGGATAGCCCGGGGTTCTATGAAAATATGACTGCTGTGAACCAATTGATATTTTACGGCGAGTTTTATAATATCCCCAAAGCAGAGTGTAAACGTAAAGCTAATGAATTACTGGATATGGTAAGGTTAACCGAGTTCAAGAACCGTAAGATCAAAACATATTCTCACGGCATGAAAAAACGGGTTGCTGTTGCTCAGGCACTGATCAACGATCCCCGATTATTAATTTTAGATGAACCCACGAGCGGGCTCGACCCCCAGAGCACCCATGAATTCCGCGAAATGATCAAAAGGCTAAGCAAACAGGGGATCACAATTTTTCTGTCTTCACATATTTTACCGGAAGTCCAGCAGATCTGCAACCGAGTCGGCATAATTAACCATGCCCGCATTATCGCGGTGGATTCGATCAACAACCTCGTCAAAAAAATATCGTCCAAGAGCAAGGTGAATGTGTTTGTGAAGGCTGAAGGTATTACTGAAGTACATATCCAAGCGCTACTAAAACTTGGCGGTATACAGAGCTATTACCCTTACGGTGACGGTGTCAATTTTGTGATCGAAGAACAGGAACGCGAATTTGAACTGGCCTCGAAGATCAACACTTATCTCGTGGGGCAAGGCGTGAAAGTCCAGACCCTGCACCCGTCCGAGCCGAGCCTTGAAGATGTGTTTTTAGAGGTTACCGGTAATAATGAGGTTACATAAGGTGATTATTATAATGGAAGGTTCACAAGTTAGCACCACACCTGCAAGATCTTATGATAATGAATCCAATCTGAGCATGAACCTGCAGGGGATGTTCACTATCATCAAACGCGAGTTTTTTGCTAACCTTAAAAATTTTAGAATGGCAGTTTTAATTTTTATTTTCATTCTTACGGTACTTGGCGGTGCGTATTTAAGTTCCGGGTTCGTGACCTCTGGTGATATCCGTGACCAGCCGAACCTTTTGATCTGGAGCTTATTAACTGATGCGGATGGCGAGTTATATCTTAATGACGGGTTGATCTACATTACCGATCTTGACGGCAACCCATTGACAGGTGCGCAAGTTAGGATCGAAGATGAAGATGATAATATATTATTTTCTGATACTACAAATTCGGATGGTATCGTGATCTGGAACAATATATCATCAGATCTACTTATGTTCAGCCGAGGTATTTATTTAACGGTCCAGCATGGTAACGAGAAAGTCGACACCATCCCGAAGTTTCCTTTTATTCTTACACCGCAGCCACAATATGTACTAGCACAACTAATTGATATTGATAATGATAACGTTCAGGATGATGTGGTGATCATCGTTATTGATCCATTGGGTAACCCGGTTGAAAATGCTGTGATCGCCGTAGAGACCGAAGAAGATAAATATAACTTTAACGGCACCAGCAACGCGAACGGGATATTAACCAAAAAGGATCTTAAAGGTCTCGGAGAGGTTGCGTTTGGCGGGTTTGGTGGCGGCGGGGGTGGCGACGGTCGTGATTATACGGTATGTGTCGACCCCGACCCAACAGGTAACTCGGCTACCAAAACCGAATTCATTGTATTCGAAGATGACGAGTCACGTGCCCAGGGGCTGTCCATTGAGAGCCCTGACGAAGTCATTGGATTCTTAGCGGGGTCGTTCATTGTGCTCACTGTGCCAATAATCGCGATTGCGCTCTCGTTCGATAGTGTTGCGAAAGAGCGTATTCAGAACTCGCTGGATTTTCTGTTGTGCAGGCCGCTTGGAAGACGCTCGATAATTCTCGGAAAATTCTTCGGTATCTTGCTCGCGATCGCTTTGCCAACTTCAATTGTTAATATCGTGGCGATCATGATCATTGCAGGTGTGACTGGCGAACCTGCCAGTTTTCCGCTTGCCGCCGGGTTTATTTTATTAACAGTTTTCTTCATCGCGATCTTTATTTTACTGCAGCAAATATTCTCAACCCTCGCCAAAACCACCGGCACTGCAATAATGTCAGGCATCAGCATCTGGCTGCTGTTCGGCATGTTCTGGGGGCTGATATCAATCGGTATAAATGCCGCGATCGGTAATGCATTTCTATCCGATGAATGGATCTTGCTCAGTAATCGTATAGATCTGATCAACCCCGGCGGCAGCTACGGCCAGATAATGTCGTTACTTGCGGGTAACGATATCATGGGCGTGGAGCCCTGGATGCCGGTCGTTGCGATCGTGGCGTGGTTCGTTATGGTTTTTGTGTTAAGCCTCGAGATCTTTAGGCTGAAGGCGAACGTGTGAAAAAAAATTGCGCGGTCAAAAAATATTTAAGAGGGCAATTTTTTTTAAGGATGTAGGATGTAGGGTGGAGGATGAGAAGAAGATTCGAGATTTCAGATTCGAGCATTTATTGGCACAAAGGCATAAAGTCCCCACCCCCCAATTTTAAAATTAAACCTATACTTTGTGCCTCTGTGCCTTTGTGCCTATTTTAGTATAAATCTGAAATCCGGAATCCAATTATTAACCCTCACATCACAAATGCCGAAGGGATTTGGGATGTTCATGCGGAGAACAAAGTTCGACGCATGCATCCTTAATCCTTAACCCTTAATCCTCAATCCCCTCAAAGTTGATACCATGAAACTTGCCGACTTCGATTACGAGCTGCCAAAAGAATACATCGCCCAATCACCGATAGAGCCGCGCGATTCGTCGAAACTTATGATATTATTCCCGGATAATACGCTTGAGCACCGTATGTTTAAAGAAGTTATAGAATTGTTAAACCCTGGTGACACCATTGTTATGAACGATACCAAAGTCATCCATGCCAGGCTTGTTGGTAAAAAACCTACCGGGGGAAAGGTTGAATTGTTGGTGCTTGAAAAAGCCGGGGATGATCGGTACGAGTGTCTGGTCAAAGGTAAGGTACATGAAGGCATCGAAGTTAAATTAAGTGACAGCAACTTAAATGCAAGAATATCCAAACAACTACATGAAGGCAGGTTCGAGGTCGAGTTCCAAAACGGGGATCTGGATGAATATATTGCCAATAAAGGGCTTGTGCCGTTACCACCATATTACAAAGGCGAGCTATCCGACCCGGGCCGCTACCAAACTGTTTATGCATCTCAGGATGGCTCGGTCGCCGCGCCTACTGCTGGACTGCATTTCACACCCGCGCTATTAAAAAAGATCGAAGACAAAGGAATAAATATAGCCTACATTACCATGCATATTAGTTATAGCACCTTTGCACCGGTTAAAACAGATGATATTACCAAGCACATAATGTTCGAGGAGTACTATAAAATAGATAAAGCCACAGCCGATAAAATTACAAATGCAAAGAAAAGAGGGAGATTGATCGCGGTTGGCACCTCGACGGTGCGTACACTTGAAGCGGCATCCGATAATAATGGCGAACTCCGGGTTTGCGAAGGCAGTACAGACCTCTATATCTATCCGGGTTACAATTTCAGAGCTGGAATCGATATACTTATTACGAATTTACATTTACCTAAATCAACCTTAATATTATTGGTAAGCGCATTTGCCGGAAAAGAAAGGATATTCAAGGCCTATCAAGAGGCTATAGAACAAAAGTATAGGTTCTACAGCTTTGGCGATGTGATGTTTATTTATCGGCGATAAACATCGGGAGTAACGGGAGTATCGGGAGCGCGGGAGTATCGAACGGGAAGATTGGAATATTGGAAGAGTGGGTAGATAATGTTTAAGTGAATACCCATTATTCCAACATTCCATCATTCCAAACTTCCATACTGCCATTATTCCAGTATTCCATTCCCGGTACTCCCGTTATTCCCGCTATTCCCGGTTTATAGCTAAAAAAACGTCGCCTATCGTCTCTCGCCTCTCGCCTATCCAATGGCAAATAAATGGTGATCGATATATGTTCAACCTCACCCATGAAGATACCACAACCGCGGCCCGCGTCGGGCAGCTTGAAACCGCTCACGGCAGCGTTGATACGCCCGCATTCATGCCGGTAGCGACCAAGGCGTATGTCAAGACCGTCACGCCGGATGAACTTTATGAAATGGGGACACAAGTGATCATTTCCAATGCGTTTGTCTTGTATCTCCGCCCCGGGCTGGAAACCGTAACCAAAGCCGGTGGTCTGCACAAGTTCATGAATTGGGACGGTGCGATCTTCACCGATTCCGGCGGGTTCCAGATAATACGCAAAGATTTCAAAGCACAGGTAAAAGATGAGTGTATTATATTTCAAGATCCCTACGACGGCACCAAGCACGAGCTCACGCCCGAAAAGTGTATGGATATCCAGCTCGAGCTCGGGTCGGATATTGCAATGGCGCTTGACCACTGCCCGCCCTACGGCAGCAGTTTTGACGAAATTGAAGCGGCCGTTAAACGTACGATCGAATGGGCGGGTCGGTGCAAAACTCATCATGATGCGAATAATGACGGTAACCAAAACCTGTTTGGAATTGTCCAAGGTGGGATCTACCCGGAACTGGCAAAAAAGTGTATAGGCGACTTGGAAAAATTCGAGTTCGTCGGGTATGGGATTGGTGGGCTATCAATTGGGGAAACGAAAGATCAAATGTATGAGACTTTGAAAAATCTGCTGCCCCAGATCCCGAACGCCAAACCCAGATATCTGATGGGTGTGGGGTCGCCCCACGATCTGCTCGAGGCTATATCTTTAGGTGTAGATATTTTCGACAGTGTGTTCCCAACCCGAAATGCTCGACATAATACGATCTATACCAAAACTGGAAATATTAACATAGATAAAACAAAATTTTTAATGGATTCGGATGTGCCGCTCGATGAAGGCTGTAAATGCTATACATGCAAGAATTATTCGCGTGGTTATGTTTGTCACTTACTCAAAGAATATTCGTTTCTTGGAATGAGGCTCGCGACGATCCACAACCTGTATTTTCTTCAAGAACTCCTTCGGGATGCAAGAGCTGCGATTGAGAATAACGACTTTCTGAATTTTAAAACAAAGTTTATTAACAACTACAAAAATAACCGCAAATAACCTTGCTCAATAATTCTATTGATATTTATTAGGTTAAA
>CBDVCJ010000170.1:0-8530 GCA_965372445.1 uncultured Thermoplasmata archaeon
CCTCCCTCCTAAGGCTTATTGTTATTTATATCGCGCCACACCTTGGCGCGTTTCCGATAGGAAACCGACAAGGTTAGGCCGTGAAATGGCCGTAACCTTGGCGCTAGTTCTTAATTGCGTCGCGGTTAGGTCATTAAATAGCTCCAACCTCGGCGCGGAGTGTTTTGTTATGCGTTGTAACCGATATAGTATTTAATCCCTTTGAAATGATATAGTTTTTACTCTTGTAAGTAGTTTGCACTCCCAATACTACATATTTACATATTAGTATTTAAATTATACTTGTAAACTTACATTATAAAAGTAAAATTACATATAAAATTGCATAATATAAAATGAGGTATTGATAACAATTTAGATGTTAAAAATTGAGTTTCCTCTCCGAATTTGGTGAAAATCCTGAACTAATTATTGTTTTGGAAAAGTGGTAAGACAATATTTAATGGGATGCTCGATACTTGATGCTCGATCCTCGTTAGGCAGTCGAGCATCTAGCATCATTTCCTCAAAAAGATCTTCAAGCATCGAGTATCCTTGCCAAATTGGTCTTACCACTTACCACTTATCACTTACCACTAATCGAGATCTTTTTGTAAAAAAATCAACTAGTTTCATGTGGCGGTAATCTCAGCAAGTCCGGTGATGGTAAAGGGGGTGGCGGTACTGGCTGCGGTGCCTCTAACTCAGGGATCGGGAGTGGGGGGGTATCGGGTTCGATTAGCTTCGAGGTTAGCACATTTACCTTTATTGCCTCACCTTTCATCGCCATAATTTCCTTTTTAAGCTCGTTATAAGTTTTCAAATCGAGCTCATTGCGCGCCAGCCGCCAGTTTAACATCTTCAACAAATCCACAGATGACATCACCTTTTCTTCGGTTTGATAGCCCTCAGGGGTGGGTTGGGTTTGCATTTGCTCGGCGGCCTTGCGCTTCTTGCGTGCGCGCCATTCATGAACGATAAATGAAGTTATGATCACGATAATAAAGATCACCATGAGCAGTAGAATCATGAATGATTGTATATCAAATTCGTACCAGGGCTTGGTTTTCTCACCGACCTTAATTGAAATATGCTTCCAGTCAACAGCGCCATTCTCATCACTCACAGTGATATTAATATTTACAACGCCAACGTCATCATCACTGGGTCGAAACCAGATTTGGCTTTTAAATCTATTGAATTTTAAGTTATCAAAATCTTCGAGGGTTTTATTTTCGAGTTTTATGGAATAAGATAGTTTATCGCCATCAATATCATTTGCATCAATATTGACATAAAGATCTTTATTTACCTCTGAGATTATCGTGAAACTTTCACGACCGACTACCGATATGTTATTTATTTTCTCGATCACAGGCGGGTCATTAGCAGGTGTTACCGCTACTAAAACCAGAAAATCGGTATCTGATTCGTAATCATATGCCTTAAAAGTCACAATTTCATGGCCGTTCCAATCCTTTTTTGGGGTAAGTATCACTTTACCATTATTTTCATCAATATTTACACTGATATTAACATCGTGAAGTTTAGAATATTTTAATGGATCGCCATCAGGGTCTTCAAATATTTCAAAAAGATTGAGGGTTGTACTGTCAACTGTATCCTCCTGAATATCAACTCTGTAAATTGAACTTATTATCTGTGGCGGCGAATTATCGATAAAGACCTCAAGCTCAGACGACCCGCCATAAGCATTACCATCATATGAAGTCACCACACATTTCCAGATCTCATCTCTAGAAGTTGCAGTTGTAGGCACCACATCAGTTACAAAATCAGGTTGGAGCTCGTTATTTTTATACCAATCGTATTTGAATGTTATAGTCTCGTCTTCAAGATCGGTCACATTAGAGGCAATACAATTTAGATTATTATATGAATTGGGAAACTCCGGTATGATCTTTAATTCGGGTGGACCAGGTTTATTATTTAGAACCCTAACACATTTTTCGTATGTTTCAGAGGTTGTACCGCCATATTCATCCGTGCATTCAATTTTAAAAGTGTAATTGCCCAGATCTGCACTCTTGGAAGGTGTAAAATTAATTACCCAATAGTTATTGTAAAACGTTTTATCTGAAAAATAATGGTTGCCCCAAGCACTATCGAAAGGTGAGATATATTCAAATTCCACATCTAATTCATTCATTTTGGTCTCGGTATCAGAGCATTTGATAAAGATTTGGATCGCTATTGTTCTCAGAACTGACTCCTGGGTTTGAAACTCTAGAATTTCTGGCACGCTATTTGCGCTCCAATTGACGCTCCAGCGATAAAGTTCGGGTGTCGCAGTCGCATTACCTTCTAAGGTCGCCTGAAGGCGAAGTATAGGATGTTCGATCGGATCGATTGCAAACATCGTTTGCACTGAAGCTTGTGAATCGATAACCTCAATAGGGTTATTAGTGTAGTCGTCAATAATAGTAAATTTGATGGAGGTAGCGGGTAGCTCGGTCTTTTCGATTATTACGGAATTCCATAAAAATGTCTCAGCCACATATATCGGCTCTGAAAGTATTGTGCCGGAGGTCTTACCTTCTTCGAGTTTAGCCACACTCTCGCTTATTACTACGTTATTTGAATCTGTTATTTTTGAAGCGCTAATAAATGTATCTTGCCAAACATTTTGACCCGCCCAGCTCAAACCCCAATGATATAATATCGGCGTTGAGATCTTATTATTGCCGTCCAAGATCGCTCTGAGTTTTATACTGGAATAGAGAACTGGATCTAATGACGATAGATCTATTGATAACCCATTTATATTCGTATAGCCAGAGATCGGTTGATTATTAACTCCATTTAATAAGCTAATTGTAATCTGCGTGTTTGAAGGCTCATATTTTTCTAGACCGAGAGTATCCCAGGATTTGCCGGTAGGCAAATTAATGGCAACTGAGGTTAAAGTTGCTGCATCCTCATACCCCGTGCTAATTCGTAGGTTATCTAACCTAATATCAAATGATGCCACGGTATTGCTATTGTACGCAAATACCGTCTTAAGTTTTCCATTTCCGGTTAGTTGATGGTCAAAGCGCTGGGTATTAAGCAAGCCCCCGGACATATTTCTAATTGTGAAAACCGCTTCGGTCGAACTGATCTTACAACGCATTTTGTACCAGGTATTTTCTGAAATTGTGAAAACCGGGTCAGTAGTTTTGACGGTGGTCTGTTCCAATATTACCCGCCGATCACCTTGGATATTAACCCAAATACTTTCGGTCGCAGTATGAAAAACATAGAACTCATGGTTGTAGCCCGTTAAACCACCTTCCAGAACCGAGTTCCATTCCCATTCAACAATTCGCTCAACCGGCCAGGCTGTATCAGATTCGACATATGCATCTTCGGTTTGGGCCTCGGCTAGCTTTAATGCCATTAAGACCGGCGAGGGCGATATTTGGGTACCGCCACTCACATGTTCATCCCATTTTGTACCATCTAAAGGATCGGTGGTGAAGTCATCTGTCAGTACAACATTTTCATAATCTAATTCAAGTTTCAATTCACTCGAAGATAAATTAAGGTTATCACTTGTCTCGATACTGCCCCGATCATCAAAATTATCCACCCAATAGTTAGTGTAAATATTACCGCGTGTCATTCTAGGTATTTTCAGGTACACTTCAGTACCATCAGTTCCCTTTGAAAGATCTTGTGGTAGCGGGTAACTATTTCTATTCGATGAGGGGGGTAATGCAAATAAAATTCCATTACAGCAAACCAAAAAAACGAGTGTTAATGCAATTATAATGGAATTCCTTGTCTTCATAAAATCCACGTTCCACTTCTATCTAATTCAAAGTTATTTTCCAATAATTACCCTAATTTTAAATTTTCAAACATTATTAACTGGTCGCCCAGCATTTTGTGAAGGTTTTGACGGGGGTTGGGGATTTGGCACCAGTTGCACCGGTGGCTCTGAAGATGGGGGTTTGGGCGTTGTGGGGGGTGGCGACGGCTTCGACGGTTGTGGTTTCTCTATGGGTGTCGCTAATTGTGCCGGTGGCAAATATCGCTGAGGTGTAATTGGGAAATCCTCAACCACCCCCGACAACACCCCTTGCGGTGCCGGGCCAGGCCCGCCTGATCGTGACGATTGGAGACTAGTCATTCGTTTAAACTTAGCTAGTTCCGGTTCGGCAGCTTCATCGACGACCTCTGCCGGCGGTGCTTCTAATCGTTTCACTTTCGATGCACGCCAATACGCGCCAAGCGGTAAAACAATACCAACAACTAAAAAGATAACATTAAGTAGAAACACGAGGCTTAACCAGGGCGGTATAGTGAGTCCCTCCATTAGATCAAACGCCGACACCCCAGCCAGGACCAACTCGAGCACCACAAACGGCAATACCATCCCAACAAATCTTAGTGCAGTATGCATTCTAACTGCATGCTGTGGCAATTCACCCTTTTCAAGTTCAACCGCCCCGCCCGCAAACCAGACAGTATCGATGTTGTAAGCACTGTCAATTTGGGTTGGGGGTTGGTCAAAAATGATCTTGGGCTTGTACCAGTGATACTCGCCGTTTTTTGCCCTTAGGATCTTCTTAACTGAAACATTCTGGAAGCTATCTACATTGAGATTAATGGAAGTTCCAAAAAGTTCGCCTAGTTCTGTGGGTTTGGTCGGTCTACCGTATCCACATGTATATCCATATACTCCGGTTCGCCCCTTTTTACCATGAACCCCAAAGTCACTTTTATCAATAACCACGACATTCACTTTTTGCTTATCAAGTACTGTCAAGAATAATGTTCCTAATATCGCAATAATTATAGCAAATACAATAGCGAGCAACGGTTCTAAATTCGGTAGCGGTGAGAGCTCTTCGGATAATGCAATGATATCACGACGGACAGAGCCGGGTCCAGATAAAACCCAATGGTCGGTGCCAGAAGCAGATATTTTCTGTTCCGGCGAGACTTTTATACCTTCTGCATTGTGCTTCGATAGATCACCCCAAGCTTCACCAATAATTGTCACCCAATAAGTATCACCTTGCGACCAATCACCTTCGGGAATGGTAACAGTATAGATCCCATTTTCTAAACCGCCCGTATCATCGAAATGGGTGGTACGTTCGCCTGCATGGTCTATTACCACCGCAACATAGGTCCCGTCATATTCTGCCCCCACGGGCGTGCCATCGGATTTATAGACCTGTCCCCAAATTGTGATGGGACCGCCCTCTTGCGCTTTGGCGGTGCCAATCCCGTTAGAACCGATTAATAAAATTGAAATTACCAATATTCCTATAATAACTGATATTTTTGTTAGTTTGAAAGACTTAGCTTCAAGTTTCATTTTAACTCCCCTTCCCAAGTATATTTTATTTTTATCGCTTTAATTTTCAACTATTGACCAATAAAACATAATTTTACATTCTCAATAGCTAAATAAATCAGATAACCGTCATAATTAGCAATTTGTAGGTGTTTCAATTCCGCAGGTAATAACCGCGGTACACCTATCCATTTCTGCATTGAATGGTTATAATAATATATCGTATCGATAAAGGCTTGAAAGTCTAAATTACCTAGATCCTCATCACTATAATTATAGCTGCCCTCAAAATGTATTACACTGATATTAGTGGTTAACCTAAGTGGCAATGCAAAGCCACTATAGCCACGCGAATAGGTTTGGATCACGGCCCCAACGCTGAAGGTACTGCTACCCTCCCGTCCGATCGGGTTCACTGGCGCGACCAAATAATAATAATCGCCCTCTTGGTCGATTATTGATGTGTCCGTAAAGGAGGTGGTTTCGGATAAAGTCAAGGGCGTGTTACCTATCAGGTTACTGAAATTGAAACTGTGCCTTAAGTTGCTTCGGTAAATATTGTAATGGTCTACTTTTTCAAACTTGTTCAAATTCATGGCAGGCTTCCAATTAAGTTTCACACCTTCAATGCTTAAAGTTATTTCAAGACTATCTCTAAATTCCGGGTCAGTTCCGACCCGTGGGTCGGCGTCTATACCATCCATATATTTTATTGTCGTCCCTGGTCTGCCAATAAAGGTATACTCAATATCTTTGCTCGTAAAAAGCATATAAGTTCGGCCGACCACCAATTTAAAATCATTTATGCCTGCGGGTAGACCCTTTGGATGGCCGATCCATTTTTGCTGTGAAGCGTCATACTTGTAAATATCGCCTGATTCTGAACTCGATTTGAACATCTCATCCAAATACCAATCTGCGCTTTGGTCGGTAAAAGGTTCCAGAGGCAACGAGAAGGTATTGTAACCTCTTTGAAATTTAATTGTTTTAAAGCCAATAATATCGCTCGTTGCACCCATCCACTCGTACTTGCCGATTGAACGAACTACATAATAATATTCATCATATTCTTCCACCCAAGCCCCATGGGCCCAATAATTTTTAGATGTTTTTCCCAATTCTAAATTAAAATCAATAGTGTCCGGGGTTTGACCGCCATAAATAGAATAATATTCCACCTCCGAGGTATCATCCCAGTAGATCTCTACATCCTCATCCGAAACATCTAGCTCAGGAGAGGGCGGTAAAGGCAGCTCATGTACAAAGAATTCAAGTTCGATCTTATTATTATTTTCATATTCTAGCTCTAGACCCTCAGGTATTAGATCCGTAGAATCGACAAATAAGTTTAGGATATATATACCTGGTGTCAAAGGCGCAGTCCAATTGGAGATATAATTGGCGGAAAGGTTCTGAGGTGATGACGATTTTACTGAGTTATGAAGAAATGAATCGTACTCGATGGATTGGATGGTGGTACCGTTGTAATACGAAATATAAAATTCAGGCGAGAATATCTCGGTATTTGTATCTCCAAGGTTCAAGATTTGTGTGCTAATTTTTACGGGTTGGCCGGTTACCAGATCTATAATAATAATGGTGTCATTGGTAGTGTTGACCGAACTTGTAATACGCGTAGAATATAAAACATCATTAATTTTAATATTAGTTAGAATCAAGTCAATTAAGGGTTCTTTGGTGACATTCATAAATATGTGAATTTTGTTATTATATTCAGCATTCAGACCCCCTTCGGGGATTACATCGGTAGAATCGACAAATAAAATCACTTCATAAATACCCGGAACTGAAGGCGCTTTCCAACTAGCGGTGTAAGGTGAAGTTTTATCCTCGGGCTCTAAAGAATTCACCACAACATTCAAGAATGGTGTTAAGGGTTTAAGCGAATCATAATATGCGATATGAAAATTTGGCGCGTAAAAGATTGTTTCGATATTACCAATATTCTTAGCTCGTGCTTCGAGCTCTACTTGTTGCTCAACTTCAAGACTTATATTGATATACATATCGTCATAAGGCGTTTCGTCAATTACCACGTTTGTCGGAATGAGATCTACAAACGGAGCTTCGTTGACCTGTATAGAAATATTGAATTTATTATTCTTTTCAGCCTCCGGGCCCTCTGGGATCAAATCGCTCGCATCCACGAATAGTATGAGTTTACAAAGGCCTAGGTTATCAGGTGAAGGCCAATATGCACTGTAACTTTCTGAAATTTTTAAGGATTCAATTGAACTTATTCCCGTTTCATAAAAAGGTTCTGAAATCTGGCTTGAATTATAAAAAGTCAAATTGAAATGGTCTGAGAACCTATTTGTATTTACTGCGCCTAGATTCCTGATTCTTGATGAAATTTTCAAGTTTTCGCCTATTGTGATGTTCACAACTTCGTCTTGGGTGGGGTAGGGCAAATCATTTATCATTATATCGGTCGGTGCAAGATCAGGAAGAGGTAAAACCTCGATCCAAACCTCAGGAAATGGAATTGTAATATTCGGAAAAATAGGGTTGGTATAAAAAACATTGGAATCCGGATATAAATTTATAGGTATCCATCCAGCCTTTGTAGAAGTGATTTCAAAGGACACCACCCAAGATTCATTGATATAAATCACATCGACATCCCATTCAAAAGTAATGTTAGAGGGATTATATTTGATCTCATCGGGGGTTGGGTCGGTTTCGATGGTGTTAGGTCCTAACCTAAATGACCCTTGCACAAAATCAATATAATCCGGTAAAACATATGTCATCATTGGTATATTATCTGACGGATTGGGGTCTTCACCAGAAACGTTCATTATCTTCTTGGCAATCGAATCATAAATATCGTCAAGCTCGGACGATGAGGGTGCATAATAATAATCACCACGCGGGTTTGAGGATAGTGCTATTTCAGTCAACTGATCCTCTTGAACACTCCCGGGGTTTATACCGAGCCCGATAGTAAACATCGTCAGGGGCGCTTCACACAGCCCACGATAGGCCGGCGGGGCGATCCAGTCATCGTTAATATTGCCGTCGTTATCGTAGGGTGGCCAGGCGCCCATAGGTGGCTGTATGCCATAATTATCACGAGTATTTTCACCATCGGTCATAGCAATAATTATTGGCCTATGATCCTGCAGTGGTGACGAGGCCTTTTGAATTGCGTCGTGGATCGTATCCCAGATCGGGGTGTAATAATTGGATTTGCCGAGAAGTGTATTAATCATATTA
>CBDVCJ010000171.1:0-8505 GCA_965372445.1 uncultured Thermoplasmata archaeon
TCGTTTGTTTAGTTCATGCTTATTTTGCTGATTATGTTTCAATAACTCGTCTTTTACCTGTTTTGCCTTTTCTAAATAGAACCGAGCATTAATAGGGTCACCTTTATCTTCGTATAATTTACCCAATTCTAATAAAGTTGGTGATAATAAAAATTGGACATTTAGCTTTTCAGCTATTTTTATACTTCTATCAAAACAATCAATAGCCTTATCCCAATTATGGTAATAATGATTAATTACTGCGTCTATTCTTAATATTTGAAATAATATATTTTCATTATGTGTTTTTTCATAATTTTCTTTTGCTTTGTTTGCGAAATCTTCTGCTTCAGAGATCCTATTTAATTTTGCATAACAATATCCGATATTGCTTAATGCATAACCACTAAGTTTGATATCCTCAATCTCATCTAAAAGAGTTAGTTGTTTCTTGTAATAGTTAATTCCAACATCATACTTATTAGTATCAATATATACAGATCCTAAACTATTATAGGCTCTAGCAAGTTGGAGTTTATCATCGACTTTTTTCAAATATTTTAAAGAAATTTCAAGATATTTAATTGCCTGGTCTTGTTGCAATCTAGTTATATAAATATTTCCCAAATCAATATTAAGAGCAACCATTAATTTGATATCATAAATTGTCTCAGCGACTTTTAAACTCTCTTTAAGATATTTTTCGGCGGTTTTATAATCTCCAGTTCGCCAATAATATCTACCTATTCCCCTAATTGCTTCTGCAATTCTTTTTGAGTCTTTCAACTCCTTTGAAATTTTTAAGCTAATTTTAAAAGCATGTAGTACATCCTCGAACTTGTTCTGCTCCTCGCGAATATGGCCGATCTCACAATAAGCGTCTGCTTTAATGTAATCATTTCCTAATTCATTACTAACTTCAACTGCCATGTAATAAAATTGGATTGCTTTGTCCCAATCACCAATTTTAAACTTAATTTGGGCTTTCAACATCAAAATATTGACCCATTGCGGTAATGGCACCTCTTCTTCCGGCAGCTCTTCCAAAACTGTAAAAAATCGCTCTGACAATTTTTGAGTCAATACATTGTCTGCCTTTTCTATTGAAATTTTTATTGCCTCTTTATATTGTTGAGACCTGATATAATGATAAATAATTTCAAGATAATTTTTGGGTGCACGTTGCTTATTGTAATGTTCGGCACAGGCTTTGTGATATTTACGCCTGTTATGTGGGCTCAATCGTTTATAAAAAAAATCGCGGATGAATTCATGAGTATCATATAACCCGTCCGATGTTTCTTTGATAATTAATTTATTGACCAGATCTTCGATCGTCCCTGGTGAGATCTTGTCATCCACAAAAAATGCATCATATCGTATCGGAATTTTATATGCGGATAATATCTCTACCACTCTTTGCTCACTTCTGGTTAGTTGTGAAAAAATCTCCTCGTAAATATAGCGCTTGCTGGTCTTATAACTTTCATTTATCTCTAATAATAACGGGTTCCCGGACGTGATTTTATAGATATCTCGGTATTTTGTCTTGGGCAGCCCTTTCCTGTGAAGTATTTCTATACTGCTCGCAAAATCTAAACCTTCGAGTTCGAGCTCCGAAATAGAGCGCTTGATCATTACTTTTCGTTGGTCATATAATTTTATTATCGCTCTTGTTAAAATAATAAATTTCAAACCCTTTGCCTGGTCTGTAATTTCGATCAAAGATCTGAAATGAGCCTTCAAATCATCTTTGGCCTTATGCAAATCGTCGAATATTAGTAAAGCCCTGATATTTCTCAAGTTGGTTTTTAATAACTTTAAGATCTCATTTTGATCTATTGTGCGGTTTACCTCGAGATATGTGATCAAATGCTCGTTACCGATCGCCGCCAAGAATTCCGCTAAATGTATTAAAACGCTTCTTATTGTATCCCATTCATTGATATTGTGCCAAAATATATGTATGCGCCCTTTATATTCCTCAATTAGTTTCGATGCTAATGTCGTTTTACCGATCCCTGCAACGCCATAAACATTAATTATTCGATATAATTTCTTATCGTCGATCCAGCTTTTTAATTGTTGAAGTTCAGTTACTCTTCCATAAAAGTATTTCAGTTCAGGTGCATCTTCCGTATAATTAATATATTTTTGTTTTGTTTGAGATATAAGATTGATATCTAAAATTAATTGGTTGCTTATTAATTTACAGAGTTCCAAATCTGTGATATCTATTACAATTCTTTTTGAGTTTAAAAATTTTGCTATTCTAGAAAATTTCAGCGATTTTAACTTCTTAGCATCTTCCATTATCGTTATTTCTTGTTTCATTAGATCGTCTTTTAATTGTTTTGTTCTTTCACGGCCATTAGAAGTTAAAAAATATATCTTTTGCTTTCTGGCCTTACCTTTTACTCGAGTTGTTATACTTTCAATATATTCTTGATCCAATAATTTTTTTAAAAGCTTGGATATAGAGTGGCCTTCTAGTAATACTGCCTCGGCAATCGCTCGACTGGTTACAATATCGGGCACATCAGCCAATTTTTTTAGCTCTCTTTTTTGATAAGGGACATCTAATAGGTAAAGTAATATTCTATCATTGCCGTTCAATAGACTTCTATATTTAAGATTCATCGGGTTATTCCTCCCCAAGAAATACCGATAATAGCCCACATTTCTGTATTTCAAGTTATCTGGTTAGCCAGTATTATTCCTTAGGTAGTTTTGCTACTTTATCATATATAAACCTTTCGGGTTAAGTATCCAAATATGTTTATATTTATAGAACTCGATTCACATTATCGTACTGAAGGCTTGATACTGAATAAGTTGAGAAAACCCTCAAGTATGAGGGATTAGGAGGTCCTTGGGGTCGCTATTTCAAAATGTCAAAATAATGCGAAGTAGAGACTCCAAGGAACCTCCATTGCCGAAAAAAATTAAAACATTGACATCAGAACGACCAAATGAATTCGATATTAGAGCTATTAATTGGGAGGGATTTCAAATATGACTACTGGTTCTCCCCTACGTACGATTGACGAACTTGAGAGCAGTGCGCATATTTGTTGTATCTATGAAACCGAAGAAGAGCATCAAAATCTGCTCGTGAATTTTTTAAGACAAGGGATAGAGCGTGGCGAGAAAATATTGTACCTTACTGATGGTCAAACCATAAATAAATTACGGGAATTATTGTTTGACAATGGATTTGAGGTTGATACATTAATAAAAACGGGTCAATTAATTTTCTTCACTGCTGATGAAACCTTTATACACGACGGTTTTTTGGACACCGAAAGAATTATCGTTTTATTACAGAATGAAACAAAGGGGGCTTTGGCAGGTGGTTATACCGGGCTACGAGCTATCAAGGAAATGGCCAGCGTACTTGAAAGTAAGGAGAATTATGATAGATATATTGAGTATGAAACCAAATTAAATTCATTTTTTCCAAATTCTAACTGCAGTATTATATGCCAATATGATCGACAGTCTCTTGATTCTAAATTGTTATTAGATCTTCTGGCATCACATCCAATGGCAATGATCGGAAACGATATCTATGATAATTTCGCATACTTGACTCCAGTAGATAATAAAACCGAAGATAAGACTTCGATCCTTTTGCATAATCTTTTAGATAATTTCACATTGCGCAAACGCACGGAAGTGGCGCTGCGAGAGAGCGATAATAAATATAAATCATTAGTCGAAAAATCGATACAAGGCACAATAATAGTCCAAGGCACTCCACCCCGCATCATTTTTTCCAACCCCGCATTTGCGAAAATTTTCAAACTATCAATAAATGAACTATTGGGGCTGCCATATCAAAAATTAATCGAGTTGATACATCCAGATGATAAGGAAGTAGTAATAAAAAGTTATCAAAATCGACTTGCAGGTAAATCGTCAAGGCAAAATTATGAATTTCGAATAATATTGAAAGACGGGACTGAACGCTGGTTAAGCATGGCAGCGAGCAAAATTGAATATAATAATCAGCCGTCAATACAAGCGACTTTTATTGATATTACTGAACGTAAACATGCAATTGAACAGCTCAAACTTAGATTGAAACTTGAAAAGACGATTTCAAATATTTCATCTCATTTCATCGGGTTTTCCGATATAAATGATGCTATCAACATATCGCTTGCAGAGCTAGGTAAAATGAGAGGTGCAAGCCGCACCTATCTTTTTCTATTTAAAGAAGATGGTCACCTGATGGATAATACTCATGAATGGTGCGATAAGGGCGTGACACCTCAAATTGATAATCTCAAAGATATGGCGGTTGAGGATTTTCCTTGGTGGATGAAAAAATTAAAAAATGGAGAGATCATACATATCAAAGACGTTTCGAAGTTATCCAAAGCCGCACGATCAGAAAAGGAAATTCTGGAGTGCCAGGGCATTAAATCACTCATAGTCTTACCGCTAAATATAAAAAGAAAGCTAGCAGGATTTATCGGATTTGATAATGTTGCTGAAACAGGAGAATGGGGCGAGATCGATATTAACTTACTTCGAACATCTTCGGATATCATAGAGCGGGCTCTCGAGCACAATCAAGCGGAAAACGAAATATCGAAATATCGTAAACATCTTGAAGAATTGGTAAAAGAGCGCACATCCGAACTGGAATCTTTTACTTTCACTGTTTCTCATGATCTTAAAGCGCCCTTGAGGACCATCCAGAGCTTTGGACAGATATTATTGGAAGAAAACTCTGAAAAATTAGATGCTGAAAGTAAAAATTATCTAAGCCGAATCGTAGAATCGTCACAAAACCTGATCAATATTATTCAAGATTTACTTAGATATAGTCAATTGAGCAAGATCGAGCTCGAACTCGAGCCTGTGAGTTTGGATGCTGTAGTAAAAGATGTAATCGGCCAACTGGAATCCGAAATACATGAAAGTGATGCAGATCTAAGGGTTGTTTACCCACTAGCTAATGTTATAGGTCATGAGACTACACTCATTAAAGCAATTTCTAATCTTTTGGTCAATGCAATTACATTTGTTAAGACAGATGTTAAGCCCGAGATAAAGATATTCGCAGAAGTAAAAGATGATCAATTAAGATTATGTGTAAAAGATAATGGAATTGGCATAAAGCCCGAATATCAAGAGCAAATATTTCGGATTTTTGAGAGGTTATACGGCTGCGAAGCTTTTGCGGGAACTGGTATCGGACTGGCAATTGTGAAGAAAGGGATTGAACGGCTCGGTGGAAAAGTAGGTGTGGAGTCTGTTTTAGGACAGGGTAGTACATTCTGGATCGAGTTGAAACAGGCATGACATGAATCTTCTCAAAAAAATTGTTAATTAGTTAATAGAGAATAAAAAATCTTACTCGATTGGGTATGGTTATAACTATAATGTTATCTAAATAACAACATTCATTATTAGAATTTATCTACCTTAATTTTAAAATATAATGAAATAAAAAAATCTATTAACTTATATAACGATATCCTGATGGCTATGGTGAGATTTATTTAGGGGGTAAATCGAATGAAAAAACTCCGAATGCTTCTTATAGATGATGACCCAAATGATAGAGCGTTAGCACTTCGTGAATTGCAAAAAGAATTTAAAGTCAATGTAACGGAAGTCAAAGATGCGCCAGGACTAACTAGGGCTATCAAGAAATTTGATTTTGATGTTGTGCTGACCGACTATCAGCTTGGATGGACGACCGGCATTAAAGTTCTGACGGCAATAAAAAGTCGTTATCCGGATTGCCCTGTGATCATGTATACCGGCTCCGGTGACCAGGAGATTGCGGTCGAGGCAATGAAGGCCGGGCTCGATGATTATATCGTTAAATCGCGTAAAAACTACAGAATGTTGCCTACCACGATCAAGGCTGCAATCGAGCACAAGCGAACCGAAATGGCGTTGAATGCTAGTGAAGAAAAATACCAAAAAATCTTCAGCAATGTTAATGACATGATCATTTATGTTAATAAATATGGCAAGATACTTGATGTAAATGAAAAAATTAAGGATATTTTTGGTTTTGACAGAGAAGAGGTCATCGGTAAGAATTTTATGAAAATCGGTGCTGTTAGATTAAGGGACCTTCCAAAAATGATAAAGTTGTTCAGACATGCGGGTAAGGTTGGCAAAATTAAAGATACAACCAGTAAAGATATCAATTTAATGGAATGGGAGATCAAGCGCAAGAACGGTGATAAAGCCTTCATAGAAACAACAACTACTGCAGTAAAAAAGGATGGCAAATTAGAGGGTTTTCTTACTGTGGTTCGTGACATCACAGAGCGCAAACAAGTGGAGGAAGCCTTAAAGGAATCCGAAGAAAAATACCGTGAGATTGTCGAGATGGCTCCGGATGGAATTTTAACTGTTGATCTAGCCGGTATTATTACCTCCTGCAACTCTGCGTTTTTGAAATTAATGGGCTACCTCAAAAAGGATATCGTAGGCAAACATTTTTTAAAACTCCCAATGTCATTCAAGGAAGACCTTCCAGAATATAAAAAACTGTTCCGTAAAGTTATAAGTGGAAAAACCATTCGACCTATTGAATTTAAAATGAAACATAAAGACAGCACAATTCATATTTGTGAAGCCCACGCAGCCCCGATGAAGAAAGGTGGAAGTTTTAGCAATATTCAGGTGATAATTCGCGATATCACAGAACGCAAACGCGCGGAAGGGTCGCTGTATGAAAGTGAAGAAAAATATCGAAGATTGGTGGATAACTTATTCGATACCGTGCTTGAGGTAGATAAGGGTGGAAATTTCACCTATGCCAGCCCACAAATAACGGACATATTCGGATTCAAACCCGAGGAAGTGATTGGTAGAAACGCATTTGAATTCATGCACCCAGACGACATTGAAAATGCTAGAGAAGTAATGGCCGAAGCACTAAAACGCGAAAAATTGGTTAGAGTCGAGTATCGCACACTTCATAAAGATGGTCACTATATTCCGATATATGGCTCGGCCAAAATAATTGGTGAGGGTGATGATCTCAAGATAATTTCGGTAGTTAGGGACATTACCGAACGCAAGCTCGCCGAGGATGAACTGGATAAATACCGCGAGCATCTCGAAGAACTGGTCAAGCAGCGCACCCAGCAGCTAGAGGATACGAATGCCGAACTTGAAACGTTCGCATATTCGGTCTCTCATGACCTGCGAGCACCTTTACGGGGCATGCAGGGGTTCGCTCAGGCACTACTAGAAGACTATGGTACTAAATTAGATGCCGATGGTAAAGAATATGCTGAGCGTATTATTGACTCCTCGAAACACATGAATTTGATCATAGAAGACTTGTTGGCTTACAGCAGGTTGAGCCGTGCTGAAATTGGTTTAAAGTCGATAAGCTTAGATAGCATAATCGAGGAAGTAACGCAGCAACTTGGGCACCGCATCCACGAGAAATCCGCCAAGGTGACCGTCGAACCTTCTTTACCCGCTGTAAATGCGCATAGTACAACCTTACAAAAAGTAATTTACAATCTAATTTTAAATGCCATTACTTTTGTCGAAGAAAATGTAAAACCCAAAATAAAAATATGGACTGTCGAACATAAAGGAAAGATACGATTATATGTAAAGGATAATGGGATTGGAATCGCATCGGAATATCACGAAAAGGTATTCGGCATCTTTGAAAGACTGCATGGTATTGAAAGTTATCCCGGAACTGGTATCGGACTTGCTATCGTGAAAAAGGGAATAGAACGGATGGATGGAGGTGTAGGTGTGGAATCTGAACTAGGCAAAGGCAGTGCTTTCTGGGTTGAATTAAATAAAGGAGGGATAAATAAATGACCGATGAATCTCAAGATAATGTTGATATTGAGCATAATACAATCTTGCTGATCGAAGATGATCCCAACGATGTGATCTTAATACAACGTGCATTTAGTAAAGCTGATATCAGTAATCCGATCCAAGTTGTTGAAAATGGTGAAGACGCTATTGCATATCTGGGTGGTAAGGATGTATATTGTGACAGAGAACAATACCCCTTGCCAATTTTGGTACTGCTCGACTTGAAACTACCGCGCAAATCGGGCCATGAAGTGCTGGAATGGGCACAGCAGCAGCCGGAATTAACGAGCATTCCAATTATAGTGCTAAGCTCGTCAAACCATGACTCTGATGTTAAGCGTGCATATGACCTAGGTGCAAATTCGTACTTGATCAAACCTGTATCTTTTGATAATTTACTCGAGATGATAAAAACTATCTATTTATATTGGTTAATTCTCAATAAGAAACCTGATGCTACCTCGGGGGGGAGTCGATGAACGAACTACGATTACTTTTAGTTGATGATAACCCCAACGATCGAGCTTTAACCCTTCGCGAGCTGAAGAAGGAATTCGAAATCAATGCCGTTGAGGTAATGAACGCAAAAGATCTGGAAAGTGCTCTTAATGATTTCGAGTTCGATATCGTTATTACCGACTACATGCTCGGATGGACAGATGGCCTGGAGGTTCTGCAGGCTATTAAAAGGTC
>CBDVCJ010000172.1:0-8482 GCA_965372445.1 uncultured Thermoplasmata archaeon
TTAATTACGTTACCCAGTAATGCGAATCTAACAATGCCATCGTTATTAGTAACAGAGGAATTAACAATCTCGTCCGTAAAGAAATCATGTACCTTGACCTCCACACCCACAAGCGGATTGGATTCATTATCAATTACGTTGATTGTCAGCCACCAATTGATATAAGCTTTCGCATTTCCGGAGACATTGACCTCGGGCATCTTATCGTTTGTATCAATATCTACAAGATGTGCAATTGTTTCGCCTCTAAAGTTCAATGGTAAATTGAAACTCGAATTGATCGCATAGAAGGTGGTTGCCTGCGTTAACTTATCAAGTTCTTCTGCGTTAGATGCAATATCAGATTCTATCATGTTCATATAAGGTGCGGAAACTTTTAAATGATTGATCGTCGAACGAATTATTGAAACTGAGTTCTGGCAGTTATCAACTTCAAGCGAATCGAGATAGATATCTGAAATTATCAGCGAATTACATGTTATGATCTCGGAGGTTCTGACCTTTGTATTATTTGTGATCGATATAGAATTAGACTCTAAAACCATTAAATTCTGGATATCGGCTTCGGATAGTAACAACTCCGAGGTGCAATAATTAATGCTTAGGTTAATTGCCTGAGAATCTTGTATTATTATGGTCGTTGCAACATCGATAAAGGAATCTTTAACTGTCGTGGCATCAATAAACGATACTACATCACCATTAGCGACTTCCAGGTTTTGAACTATCGAATTAGAAATCTTGAAATTTAAACAGCTGTCCACTGCAAAATTATTGACATTATTATTATTTAATATTTCTACCTTGCTGCAGTTGATCGTAAATGTTTTTGCGATAATATTGCTATTATCCAGCTTTATTGAGGTACTGCCCTCACCTGAAAAGATTTTACAGTTTATTTCTGAAAGTTGTTTCATTTCTAAGTTAGAATACTCATATTGTGTTATAGTTAAACGCTCATTTGAAATCTTACTATTTTCAATAATAACTTTTGAGTTGCCGTTAGTCTCCAATTTCGTAATATTTAATAACGACCCCTTCTTTAAATTCATTGTGCCGAAATTTTGGACGTATATCCCAAACGCAAAATTACTTTTTAAAACACCGTTATCAAGAATCAACTTGCCTGAGTCTTTTATTTCAATTTTATATTGATAATCCTGGGATTGGTCCATCGTAAGCGTGATGTCTTTTATTGTTAGCGAACCCGATTCATAAATTATTATGTCCATATCTAGGGATTGATCTCCGGAATCACTCGCAAAGGTTCTTGAAGTGTTTATGTACCATGGGTCACCGCGGCTGCCTCGTATTGAGAACAAATCATTCCCATCAATATTTCCGGCATCCTTCTCATAGTATTCACTATCTGTTATAATCGTGGTATTTAAGCCCAGTATAAAAATTCCCACCCAAAGTAAAATTAGAATTTTTTTCATATCATTACCGGGATTAATGTAAATAATTATACTTATATATAGTTTTGGTTAGGCCGATTTAAGTTTTCATTTATCGGGATTCGGCAATTTTTTTTCAACTTTAGTTTTCAGTTTGCGGTTTGGAGTTTGTAGGTAGTCATCATTAAGGCGCCTACAAACCAAAAACTACAAACTTATAAAATTATCGAATCCCGCTAAAATCAATTATATTGTTCTAAAAATTGCACTATCAAATTAATAAGCTTATTATTTTCTTCATTAGGGTTCTGCTCTATTGCTAGTTCAATGAATTTTTTTATCTTATTTTTCAATTTAATTTTTACATCACCGTTTGAAACTTTAAAACGGGTAGCCAAAACCGCAGCGTCTAATAACGGTAAGTCTTTACTGCGAGTTAGTGGCGCCTCGATCTTGTCATTAATTTTGATCTTTTTGATCTTTGCGATCATATCCAGTACCTTAGTTGTACCGTAATCGTCGGTTACTTCGGGATCAGAGCGAGTTTCAATTGCACAAACCACCCAGCCTTTAGCAGACCTTAAAAACGGTATTTTATCTTCGTAGTCGTAGTCTGACAGTTCGAATTCAGGCTCGGGCACGCCCCAGCCAGTCACCGCGGCTTGGATCGCTAAATTGTATTGATCGAAAACAATAATATTAACGCCAAAGTCCGACTCCGTATTTTTTAAATTTTCATAAGTGTTCGAACCTTCGAAGACCTTCAATTGAAGTTTATCATCTTTAACTCGTCGTACGCCAATTGTGGCTGAGTTCGGGCGGCCGGTTGGATTTAGGGTGGTGACGATAGTTTCATATGTCCTGTTTGGGTGGAGATTCAAATCGTCTAAAGAATTCATTTAAATCAAATTTCAAATAATACCCATCTATTTAATAATTTTGTATAAAGAAAACAAGAAGCCCCGTCCTTAAGGACGGGGAGTTGAAATAGTATAGAAGCAAGTCATATTTAGATTTACACCCCACACTTTAGGGTGGGGTTTCGAAGACAACCGAACTCAATGTCACATCATCCCAGGCGGCATCCCACCCATCCCGCCCGGCGGCATCCCGCCTCCACCAGCACCAGCACCGCCCGAACTTCTCGCTGCAATGACATCATCGATTCTTAAGATCATTACCGCCACCTCAGTTGCAGATTGGATCGCCTGGGTGCCTACCCGTAAAGGCTCGATCACATTGGCGTCTTTCATATCGGCAACTTTGCCGGTATCAAGATCCAACCCTGCAGTCTTTTGGCCGTTTTTGTGCGCTTTACGCAGATTTATCAAAATTTCTATTTGGTCCAACCCGGCATTCTCTGCCAGCGATCTCGGTATAACTTCAATTGCAATTGCAAAAGCTTCGATCGCCATCTGCTCGCGGCCGCCAATTGTGGTCGCATATTCGCGCAGCCCCTGTGAGATCTCAATTGCGGCCGAACCTCCACCCGTATTTATTTTACCATCTTCGAGCGCCGTTGCAACGACACTGAGCCCATCATGAAGCCCGCGCTCAATTTCATCGATGACATGCTCTGTGCCGCCGCGCACAATGATCGAAACCGCTTTGGCATCTTTACATTCCATAACGAACGTCATCTCGTCATTACCGATCTTCAGCTGCTCGACCTTACCAGCATTCCCGAGATCATTTTCTGCAAAATCGTCAAGATTTAAAACTATCTTTCCACCGGTGGCTTTGGCCAATTTCTTCATATCCGATTCCGAGACTCGCGTGATCGCAAATATGCCAGCTCTTGCCAAATAATGCTGTGCAAGATCATCAATACCTTTCTGACAAAGCAATACATTCGCACCTGATTTTTTTATCTTGTCAGTCATATCTTTCAGCATTCTTGCCTCTTCATCAACGAAATCCCGAAGTTGCTCCGGGCTTTTGATCTGGATCTTGGCATCGACTTCGGTCTTTTTTACCTCAATAGCAACATTCACAAGCGCGATCTTGGCCGAGCTTACCGTCTTTGGCATACCAGAATGGGCACGCTCTTTATCGAGTATAATGCCCTCAACCAATTTTGTATCTTTAATCGAGGCGCCCTGTTTCTTTTCCACTTTGATGTTGTCTATATCTGCAACAATTTTACCATCTTCAAGTTCAGCCACCGCCTTGACCGACTTAACTGCAATTTCCGCTAAATATTCTTTCAATATGCCTGCGCTTTTACCGGTCATTGAAGTGATCGCGATATTTTTCAATAAAGCCTCATCTTTGACAGAGATCTTTTCAGCGATCAAGCTCAAGATTTCTATGGCTTTATCAGCTGCCATTCTGTATCCGGCAGCAATTATAGTCGGATGTACATTTAGATCTACCAGCTCTTGAGAACGGTTTAACAACTCACCGGCTAAAACAACCGCGGTAGTAGTTCCATCCCCACATTCTTCATCCTGGGTCTTAGCGGTCTCGATGATCATTTTCGCTGCCGGGTGCTCCACATCAATTTCTTTAAGAATGGTCGCACCGTCGTTTGTGATCACCACATCGCCCATCGAATCGACCAGCATTTTGTCCATGCCTTTGGGCCCTAATGTGGTTCTAACCGCTTCTGCGACCGCCTTGGCGGCTGCGATATTATTCCCTAATGCACTCTTGCCTGTCTCGCGCTGAGTGCCCTCTTTCAATACAATTATTGGTGTTTGTCCCCCCATCATGAGTTTCATCTCCTGATATGATTTTATGAAGTACCACTAGGTACGTTGATTATTTTATTTATAGTTAACTTAATTGCAATTAGATTGTCATAATACGGGATTCGGGAATCGGCCGCCCCCCCTTTTTTAAAGCGCTGAGTACGCTGAATACGCTGACGTATTTAATTTGCATGGAGATTGGAGATTGCTTTCAGAAAGGCGAAAGGTGAACCTTACTTTTACCTATCATCTATCGCCTGTCGCCTCCCCTAAGGAATCTTGAATTAAAATTATTAAATAAATTTAGCGATCTCGGCGCATTCAGCGGTTTAATAGCGGTGGGGGGTCGTTTCCCGTTCTTTGAAAAAGCCAATAGGGGTTTTTCAAAGCGAATGTTAAATTAACGAGTTGGGCGGTAGTTTATTATCATAAACTACCTTGCTCAGAAAATCCTCTTCGAGTATTTTCAGAGCAGAGGAAATTTACGAAGTAAATTGCCGCAAAGGACTATAATTACTTTTCTGTCCCTTTTCCCATATCCCGAAGAGAAACCTACATCCTACCACCTACCACCTAAATGGGGACCCAAGACTCCATGACTCCAAGACTCCATGACTCCTTAAACTCGTTGCCATAAATGCTACAACAGTCCCGTTTCCCGCCTATCGGACTTAGATATGTACTTTCACTGACCTCCCCGTTGTAATACTATATATTTTCCTACCATTATCTAAAAATCTCCAAGTCTTAAAGATTGAAATTTGGAATGTAAGGTTATAGGAGGCGTATGGAGTTATGCAAACCGACAACGAACTTGCACCTCATATTCAAGATATAGCTCAGGTGCTTGAAGATAAAGTGGAATTTGAATTGGATGAGATCGAAACTGATCTAAGAAAATATACTGGTGTATTATCGCTTCCGCTGGACGAAGCGAAACGATGTATAATAAGTAATTATTTGAAATCCGTTAAAACCGACAACCATCAGCTTAAATATCTGGCGGAATTATTGCCAAATGAAAACAGTGTAAACTTATTTTGCAAAATTATCTCGGTCAACCCAAAGGAGGTCCGAGTCAATGGCGGAACCAAGCAGATATATTACGGACTTTTATCGGACCAAACCGGGACCCTGTCTTATACTGCATGGAACGACTTTAAGTTGCAAAAAGGTGACGCTGTTCGGATAAGTAATGCCTATACAAGAGACTGGCAGGGCAATCCAGAGATACAATTCGGCGATAAGACGCAAGTGCAGCAAACTACTGAAGAGCTGAAAACCTCGAATGTGCCTCTTAATAAAACATCAACTAAAGCACAGGCACCATCGAAGGAATATAATGTAATAGAATTTCAAGATGGGTTGAGTAATATTTCGGTTAAGATCAGAATATTATCAATTGAACCTCGTGAAATTACGGTTAAAGGTACCAAAAAAACTATATTCTCTGGTATTGCCGCCGATGCAACCGGAAAATGTAGGTTCACTACCTGGAAGGATCTTAATATTAATATTAATGATGTAATTGAGATCAAGGGAGGTTACATCAAGAGCTGGCGGGGTTTGCCCGATCTAGGGATCGACGAGAACATGCAAGTCAATAAATTATCTGATGATGTACTACCACCTTTAGAAGATCTTGCAGCCGACCGGAAATTATTGATCAACCAGCTTTCAGAGCTTGGCGCTGTTACGGGCGTAGCGGTCGAGGGTATGGTTTTGGACATCAAAAAAGGCAGTGGGTTGATCTACAGGTGCACTGAATGCAAGCGTGTTCTGCAAAAGAATATGTGTATGGTACACGGTAAGCAGGAGGGGGTACCGGATCTACGCATCAAAGCTATAATAGATGACGGGACCGGCACACTTTCTACGGTCATCGCCAAAGAAGTCACTGAAAAGATCCTCAATAGAAATTTGGAAGATTGTGAGAGCTTGATCTACAAAACCCGTAACCTCGAGATCATAAATGAAGAATTGATCGCTAAACTTATAGCACAGCCGATCAGAGTGCATGGCAATATTATCACTGATGATTACGGGCTTATGATGATCTGCAACGATGCAGAATTAATTGAGATCGACGTTAAGACCGAAGCTGCTAAACTGTTAGAATCGCTGGCCTCGGAAGGAGGTTTTAGCTATGCCAATAACACGTGAACTTGCATGGAGGGTTTTTGCAAAGGAATATAACGAATCGACATATATGCATTCCGATGGCGGCGACCGCACACCATCATACTTGATAACGCCACTGGGCGCAAAAATCAATCGGGTGTTTATTGTTGGCGTTATAACAGATATTGAAGATATTGGCACCGAAGGCAAACCGAACTGGCGTGCACGGATCTCGGACCGAACAGGTACTTTTTTCATTTATGCGGGACAATATGACCCTGAGGTAGCACAACAACTTGCTAGCTTTGAACCGCCAGCGTTTGTGGCGGTGATCGGCAAACCGCGGATATTCCGTCCCGAAAACGGGTCGGTACTGGTGTCGATACGCCCGGAACGTATTCAAGAGGTCTCTAGGGAGACTTGCGAGTATTGGATACTCGAGACCTGTAGACAAATGCGCTCGAGATTGGGCGCGATAAAAGAAGCTATGGATCTAGACCCGCCAACTATTGATAAACTTACTTCGTTGGGATTTGACCCGAAATTAGCTGAAGGGGTGGTGCTGGCGTTCGAAAATTATGATTATAAAAATATTAATATTGAAGAGTATTTTGAGGTTATGGTGGCGGAGTTGAATACGCTCACTGAGGTAAATAAATCATGATCGGGATTCGATAATTAGGGGGAAAGGAATTTCCCCCTAAACCCTCTTTCTTTTTTTTATCTACTGGTTTTAGCTCGGTCTAAATTTTTTTAAAAGTCGCTAAAACAAATCATACCATTATGATACGACATATAGCTAGGCAATCTTTTATTGAAGACGCAAGATAGAAAGATGTTATAGAAGCATTTGTTTATGTAGCGTCAAGAAACCCCGCGCTGAAGCACGGGGAGCTCATCTCGATATGATCGCTAGTCAGAATCTTGATATGTTATCGATAGTCTCCGACCTTCCAGGTCGGATGTGTATAGCGATATGTTACGTCCCCGAAACCTCGTGCTTCAGTACGAGGAGTTCGACACAATATTTTACCATGTCAGATTCTCAACAAGATAACGATGGACACTGTCCTTCAGGACAGATGTATAACTCGTATTTTAAGAATATAATCGAATCCCCAATCCCGAACCCCCAATCCCGAGTCCCGAAGTATCCAAAAGATAATAAACTTCAAGACATTAATGCTAAGTTAATGGCCCGAACATTAGGCGTCCAAGAGGCAGAAGATTACATACTCGATCTTCTTAAAGCTAAAGGCAAAATGACGACTTCTGAGGTTTATAAGATTTCACAAGATAATGGAGTCAGATGCCCGGATGAGACTGTAAAGTTTTTAAATAAAATGCGGCTTGAAGGTAAAATCAATGGTGAAGTTTCAATTGAGGCTAAGAGCTGGATTTGGTCGGCTAGAGAATGATATGATGTTCGGGATTCGTTCCACGGGATTCGGTGTTCGAAATGAAATGGGATTGAAACATGAAAACGAGGAAGTTAGCGATCATTCAAATCCCACAGCCCCGAAAAACGAATCCCGAAATTAGGCATTCAATAAAAAATTGGTGATAAAAATCAAAATAATGACATTCAAAAACATACAAGGTGTTAATCAGAAAAATAAAAATCTATTAACAAAAAACCTTGCACCTGGCAATCAGGTCTATGGCGAAACTCTAGTTAAAGAAAAGAATATAGAATACCGCATGTGGAACCCACGGCGCAGCAAGCTCGCAGCCATGTTATTGAAAGGAGGTAAGATCTTCCCATTTACAAATAATTCAAAGATATTGTATCTTGGTGCGGCAAGTGGCACTACTGCAAGTCATCTATCGGATGTAATCACAACTGGTATGATATATTGCGTGGAATTTTCTCAAAGATCATTCAGGGATTTAGTTATGGTTTGTGAAACCCGTAATAACATGATACCTTTACTTGAAAATGCGCATTTCCCGGGGCGGTATAAACCAATAGTAGGAAAAGTGGATGTAGTGTACCAAGATATCTCGCAGAGAGATCAAGTAAATATTTTTGTTAAAAACCTCAGATCATGCTTAAAAGAAAATGGTCATGGGATCTTGATGGTTAAAGCACGAAGCATTGATATTACCGCGTCACCAGGTTCGATCTTTAAACAGGTGAAGCAAGAGCTGAGAAATAAAGATCTAAAGATTTTAGAAGATATAAATTTAGAGCCGTATTCGAAGGACCATATCGGGATCATTATTAAATAATAACTACCAAAATAGATTGATAGATGGGCGGTAAATGAG
>CBDVCJ010000173.1:0-8476 GCA_965372445.1 uncultured Thermoplasmata archaeon
TTGATATTGAGGGCATAAAAGCTAATATTTCACTCGCAGCGACCCAGGCTTTCAACCTTGCCTTTAATGCAACAATTCCATTAGCGGTGACAATAGTACCGTTAATTCAAAAGGCCCAGAGTCAGGCTTTCAATCTAATGTATAATGCCAATATTCTAATGCCGGAAACAGTTAAAAATAATATCATCAAAGCCCAGAATCAGATGCTGGCACTTGCAACCCATGTTCCCGAGGGGTTGGATGATGAATTAAAAGATAAACTAGGAATAAACAAAGATTAAGGTATAGAAGATAGAAGTAAGAAGATAGAAGTTAGAGAGTCAAATTGGAATGAAAAATCTCTAGCTTCCAACTTCTTACATCTAACTTCCTTAATTAACAAATAATAATAAAATTGGAGGTAAAAAAAATGGAATATATCTATAGTGCAATGCTCCTTCATACCGCAGGCAAGGATATCACCGAAGAGAATCTCGAGAAGGTTTTGAAGGCGGTAGGCGTCGAGCCCGATTCGGTACGTGTAAAGGGTTTAACTGCTTCGTTAAAGGATGTTGATATTGAAGAAGCGATCGCGACCGCAGCGGTAGTGGCCGCACCGGCCGCTGCAGCGCCCACAGCACCGGCAGCGGGTGACGCGCCCGCGGGCGAGGGTGACGCCCCTGCAGGTAAGGACAAAAAGGGTAAAAAGAAAGAAGAGAAGGAAGAAGTCTCCGAAGAAGAAGCGGCTGCAGGTTTAGGCGCGCTGTTCGGTTAAAATTCTTTTTCCTTTTTTCTGCCTTTTTTTTTAGCTTTTTTTTCGAGTTATTAATTTAGATTTTAAAAAAAGGTAGTAAAAGGAAAGGAATTTTTTAAATTTATACGTGGATATTTAATCATGAATACTAATTTTTTAGCATTATTCAAACAGTAAATATATAAATTCATTAATGTATGTATATTAATGATCTTAATTTAATAAATTTTTCCAATATAACAAAGTTAATATACACATATTAATATTCCATTGTTACACGTTTACAGTTGTTGATTGGTTTGAAGAGCGCTGTGTGCGGTGACAGTGATTCTTTCATTGACCCAATTAGGAGGATTGGTAGTACTGATAAGCTTCAAGAAGTTATTATCACTGTTATTAATAATATTCTTAGTTTTAACGCCTATTGTTATTTTGAATGTTAACAATATCAATGCAAATATTGTAGGGACTATTACTAGTGGATCGGCAAACGATGAGTTCGGATCTGCAGTTGCGAATGCGGGTGATGTCGATGGGGATGGGGCCGCAGACATAATTATTGGCGCATCTGGTTATGATAATGATAAAGGCCGTGCATATTTATTTTTTGGCGGGCCGTGGCTCACAGATGATTATGCGGCTAGCAATGCAAATGTAACGATCACGGGTTCGGCACAAGGTGATAGGTTCGGATGGGATGTCGCAGGTGATTCTGATTTCAATAAGGATGGATTTATGGATATTATTGTAAGTGCACCCGGTAATAATCAGACGGGGAGCGTTTACCTCTTTTTTGGAAATGGTAATATGCCAACCACGCTCCAAACGACCGATGCGAACATAACTTTTATCGGAGAATCTATAGGTGGTGAATTCGGCTTCGCAATTTCTGGGGCTGGGGATATGAATAATGATGGGTATGATGATGTGATCGTCGGCGCGCCAAATTATGGCAATATTTGGTGGAATGACAGTTGGGAATATCGTCAAAAAATTACTTTCGATAATAGCGGCCAATCTGAATCCTTGATATACTTCCCTGTGCTTGTGACCCTAAATTTTTCTAATTTTGATTATTCAAACTCAAAAGCTAATGGCACGGACCTACGGTTCATAGATGCTGACGGCATAACCGAGCTTAATTATCACATCGAAGAATGGAACGCCGTCGGAAATAGCTATTTGTGGGTAAATGTGACTGAGATGGCAGCAAGCTCGTCGACTGACCATATCTGGATGTATTATGATAATCCATCAGCGGCAGATCAACAAAATATCAGCGGCACCTACGACGCAAGTTACCTGGGTGTTTGGCATTTAAATGAAACTGGCACCGGCACGCGCTATGATTCTACGCAATACAGTAATCACGGGACTCCAACTAATTATGAAGGCAATGAGGCTACAAACGGTAAGATCGATGGTGCCGATGAATTTGAGAATGGCGGTGGCGGTGATTCGATCGACTGCGGTATTGATGCAATACCGGATCTAACTTATCACACAATAACAACTTGGATAAATCCCGATCTGACATCAGGAGATAATAATTATCAAATCGTCTGCATTGAAGGATTTAGCGCTCCTTATAAGGGACTCGGTCTCTATCTGCAAAGAAGCGATGGTGCGATCGGTAAATGGTGGAATGGAGGATATAATTATTCGTCATTAAATAAAGTATCAAGTGGTAATTGGGCGTACTTAGCCATTAGGGGTTACAAGCATTCATCGTCTGGATATCTGGATATTAGCTTGAACGGCGGCCCTTGGGAAAATATCGTTTATGGCGATACCGTCAATTTAATAATTGAGGCTGGCACTTCCTTGAGCTTTGGCAATTGGCCAGGCGCAGGCCCGAACTGTGACACCAACGGCATCGTCGATGAGATCCGAATCTCGGGTATTGCCAGAACCGAAAACTGGGTACGGGCGGAATATCTTTCAATGAACAACAGTTTCATTACCTTCGGTGGTGAAGAACAAAATATTCAGGGTAGCGGTGCGGCTTTTATTTTCCATGGTCAGAGTAAATTTGATGGCATAAAGATTTCGGCTGGTAATGCAAATGGAACCCTTTATAATATTAACCCAGGCAGTAATTTTGGTTTTGCTGTCGATTATACCGGAGATTTAAATAACGACCTTTTGGACGATATTATTATTGGTGCACCGGGAGAAGATCGAGCCTATATTTACTATGGTAATGAAACATTGTACATGAATAAAAATACCGGTTTAAAAAGCCCGGCAGCGCGGGGGGGGTTCGATCAATGGGCGGATCCCACTTATGCATATGCGTGTGATGACCAATATGCAAATAGTACGATCACCTCAAATTCCAAACAGGAGTATTGTAATTTTAGTTTTGATGTGCCTGATGGCGTTACGATCAAAGGCATTACTGTGCGGTTAGAAGCAAGAGCCCCCTATATTATAAATAGCGAAGTGAACATTGATCTATCCTGGAATGGCGGTACTACCTTTTCATCCTATCAACCCAAAATAACGATCAGTTCCAAGAGTGACAAGATTTACATTGTTGGTGGGGCAGCTAACACTTGGGGCAGGACATGGAACAGCTCTGAATTAAGTAACGAGAACTTTTCAATTAGGTTGATGAAATTACCTAACCCAAACCAGATCATTGAGCTCGATCATATTCAAATTCAGGTCTATTATGGCAAATACAGCGAGATAATATTCGAGGGTACACCAGGCGACGAATTCGGTCGTGCTGTTTCTGGTGACGGGGATATCAATGGTGACGGTAATATTGATGTAGTTATCGGTGCACCTTTGAATAATAGTGAACAGGGCAGCGCCTATTTATTTTCATATGCAGATTGGAGTCCTGGAACAATACTTGATGCGGATCTGGATGCAAATATCACGCTCTCGGGCGAGAACCCAGGCGACCTTTTTGGATATGCAGTTAGCGGTTGTAACTTTAATGGTGATATATATTCTGATATTTTCATTGGTGCGCCTAATGCAAGTACAAACGGTATGATCTATGGGTTCTATGGCAGTATTTCAATATCTCAACTGATATTGGCAACGAACGCGGACTACAAAGTGATCGGAGAGAACGCCGGCGACCATTTTGGATCAAGTATAACCTCGACTGGTAATTTTGACACAAAATGGTACGATGACATTATTGCCAGTGCACCTGATTACGATTATTCCGGAACTAAAGGCAAAACTTACTTACTTACTTTTGATAAAATCTTAGATATCATGTGGGTGAAGACCTTTGATCGATCAGATAATGAAGATACTACTTTTATCGCTGGCGAAACAATTGTGATCCGGGCAAATATTATGGGGCCGTTCGGGTCATATGATATTGCATATGTAAATATCACGATCACAGCACCGGATAATTCTATTTTAGTGGATGACCAACAAATGGTACTCGAGCAACAAGATCCCAATACATATTCATTTTGGCGACGGTTTAATTTTACTTTTAAAAATCCCAATGTTATTGGTATATATAAGATCGATATTGCCGCAATTGGAAGTAATAATGTCAAAGCCGATCAAATGATAACCTATGAACTTGAAAAAGGATCGCTTCACCAGATCGTAATAACACCACCATCGATCGAAATTGTGGCAGGTCAACCCATAAATTTCATTGCGCAGGGTTATGACCTTTATAACAACAATGTCGAGTTGGTGGGAACGATCTGGACAACGACTGCTGGCTCTTTTTCGGATACGACCAATACTGGCGCCGATTTCGTTGCCCAAGCGTATGTAGAAGAGGGGTTTGTCAACGCAACGATCGGTGCAATTGTTGGAAGTGCGGCTGTCAGTATCGTCCCGGATGGTTTAGACCATATCACAGTATCCCCGAATGGCATTAATATTACGGTGGGTACTGCCCAGGAATTCAATGCCGTGGGTCATGACCAATATAATAATATGGTCACGATCGCACCAATTTGGGTTTCGGATATAGGCTCAATGGATGGTTGTATTTTTAATGCACTGATAAAAGTAGGGAGTGGCTATGTGAATGCATCGTTTGGGAATATAACAGGAAGTGCAAAGGTGAACATTACTCCAGATGCACTTGATAAAATAATAATTACACCCAATTCAGTAGTCGTAGAAGTTGGCAAGACCCATGAGTTTTCAGCGGTTGGGTATGACCAATACAATAATATTGTAGCAATAGAACCGATCTGGTCGACCACAGTGGGCATCATGTCCGGCTCGAATTTAACAGCCCAAACCAAAGCCGTTTCTGGTTTTGTTAATGCTACAGAGGCCAATATTACCTCGAGCGCAATAGTCACTATTATTCCCGGACCATTACATCATATGATAATTTCACCTGAGAATGTTGAAGTGACGGCAGGGAACTACCAGGAGTTTAACGCTTTGGGTTTTGATATTCATGGAAACCTGGTAGAAATAAATCCGATCTGGAGTACTAATGTCGGTACAATGTTGAGTAACACCCTGATAGCCCAGATCACAGAAGGGGCTGGTATTGTCGCCGCGTCATATTCGGGAATAAATAGTGTGGTTAATGTTACGATCGTGCCGGGTGAACTGGATTATATTTTTATTGTGCCACAGTTCGTTGAAGTTGTTATTAGTGGCCAGCAGGAGTTCACGGCATATGGCTACGACAAATACAATAATTATATTAAAATCGACCCGGTGTGGAACACTGACATTGGAGTGATGGTGGGGAATGTTCTTTACGCGCAATCAGCACCGGCAGAAGGTAGCGTTAACGCAACCGTCAAGCTTGCCCCAACCCAAGATGATATTGTAGGTATTGCAAATGTAAATGTAATTCTGGATAATGTTTCAGGTCGGCCGAACATCCATGGCAAGATCCCGAACCAGGACCGTTGGGAAGACTGTACACCTTGGCCATTATATTTAACCCCATATGAGAGTGATGACAAGGATAGCAACGAAGATCTTAAATGGTATGTTACAGGTGTAAATACCTCATTATACACTGTTTCGGGTGAATATAGTGAAGACGACGTGTTGAGATTTACAACGATACCTAATGCTTTTGGCAATAATAAAATTACACTTTGGTTAGTTGATAGTGATAATAATGTAGACATGCAGCAAATTTGGGTGAACCTCACTCCAGTAAATGACGCGCCTGTGATTTTTGGTGCACCGGACTTAATAATTCATTTTGACGATCCCTACACATTCAGTTATGAACCTTATATCTACGACATTGAGACCAAAAAAGACGGTCTGATCATATCGACCTCAGGAAATACAGATGAGAGATATACTATTGCATCAGGTCTGAATGTGACCTTTAAATATCCGGAGAGTATGTTAGATCAAGAAGTTTTCGTGAGGTTGATCATTTCGGATGGTGAAGCCACCGGCGAAGATATAATAATGGTTAGGATCACTGATGATTGGGTCCCCAAACTCGTCAGGAAATTGCCGGATATTACACTTTATGAAGGTACAATAGCAAAAAATGTGTTTGATCTGGATGATTATTTTACCGACCCGGATCAAGATGCGTTATATTATTCCTTTGGTGAAACCCATGTGAAGATTACAATTAAGGATGACCATACGGTCGACGTTGCGGCGAGTTCGGAATGGTCGGGCACCGATACCGTGACGTTCAGAGCTGAGGACCCTATAGGTGCATTAGCTGAAGATACGATCTTAGTTATCGTTATACCGGTCAATGACCCGCCATCAATTGTGGGGGTGCCGGACCTGGTAGTGCACTATGATTATGATTACAAGTTCGATCTATCAAGTTATATTTCGGATAGAGATAATGAACCTGATGATCTGGATATTTTCACTTCTGACCCTGACCATATCAAATTTGATAATAATGATAAAATGTTAATGATAATCAACTATCCAGAAAATATGACTGGGTTGGTAATACCGGTTACAATTACAGTTTCGGATGGCTTAATATCTAATTGGCAGATAATTGAGGTCACGATTTCGGATGATTTTCCACCCGAGATTAGATTAAACCTACCTGATATTGTGTTTGAGGAAGACACTATAATAGTGAATATTTTCAATCTTGAAAATTTCTTTTTCGATATTGACGGCGATGCATTATATTATTCATTTGGAAATACTAAGATCCTAGTAACGATCAACGATGAACTAACTGTTGATTTTGCGGCGGAAACTGATTGGTATGGTACCGAAACCGTAACATTCCGAGCAGAAGACCCATTTGGGGCGTTAGCTGAGGACACGATTGTTATTACCGTAATACCCGTAAATGACGCGCCGAATATAACTCGGTTTCCAGACCAGCAAGGAATGGTGAATGAGATCTGGGTACTTGATATTAGTCCATATTTAAAAGATGTGGACAATAATATTACAGACCTGGAGATCAGTGTCGATAATGAACTTGTCGTTGTAACTGGGTTGAAGCTAGTTTTTTATTCTGAACGTGCAACCAGCCAACAGGTTACAATTGAGGTTAGTGATGGCGATAAAAATACTTCATATACATTCCGTGCCACATTCAAAGAAAGAGAAGGAGTGGTTAAGGTTTCAGATGCGATCTTTTGGGCTATTTTAATAATAATTATTGCGTTTATATGCGGGTCGATATATATTATTAAAAAATATAGGGGCAATTATAACGTCGAAGATGTGTTTCTTGTATATAATGATGGGACCTTGATCTCGCATAAAACGCGAAGGTCCTGGGAAAATGCTGATGAAGATCTCATCAGCGCGATGTTCACGGCGGTACAAGATTTCGTCAAGTCGAGCTTTTCAGGTCAAACCAAAATGAAACCGCCGAAGTCATCTTTAGCTTCGACGCATCCAATATCACCTTCGCCGTATGACCTGGAAGAGATCATGAATGTTGATGAATGGGGCATCAAGCAGCTACGGTTGGAAAATCACGATATATTCATAGAACGAGGCAAATATGTCTACATTGCAGTTATTTTCACTGGGAATGTAGGTTTGAATTTACATTTTAAGATCAAGAATATCATAACGGACATAAATACAAATTATTCTGATGTTTTGAAAAATTGGACTGGCGATATGAGGAAATTGCTTGAGCTTGAAAGGATAATAGATCCATTAATAGAAATGGGCAAAACTGATACGAAAGGTTAAAAACTAAAAAAATTACGAGGTAAAAATGTGAATTTAAGGATGAAGGACAAAGGATGGTGGCTGATAGATAGATTCCAGATTTCAGGTAAAATAGGCACATAGGCACAAAGTTACAAAGGCACAAAGTCGCCACGCCCCCATAATGAAAGGGACCAAAGCTGTGTGGCTCTGTGCCGTTGTGCCTTTTATCGTTCCGAGGTGGAATACTGCTTCCGGCGAGGACATGGGTCGCTCCCCAGGCATGATCGCACTCCCAGATGCAAATACATTGCAAGCGATGGGAGAAACCATTCTGGTTGCAGGTCAGCGGATTGCCGACCCACCACTTATGGTTCCAAACGATGGCGCTTTTGATGAACTTAACACCTTCCCCGGTGGCGTCTCATATTATGATGTCGATACGGCAGCTTCTTTACGCGGTAAAAATCCTTTCTTCCCCCTAATTTCTGGGACAAATTTGCCAATCAGTCGCGACATGCAAACGGACACGCGGACTCAGGTGATGAATGCGTTCTTCAAGAACATTCTCAACCTGCCAATCGATGGACCGCAAATGACTGCGACAGAAATTATCCAGAGGAAGGACGAGTTCATCAGAGAAGTTGG
>CBDVCJ010000174.1:0-8451 GCA_965372445.1 uncultured Thermoplasmata archaeon
AACTAAACAGAATCAGAGAGCTGAGAGGCGAGAGATGAGAGCTGAGAAAAATAATGGCAATTATTGAATTCTGGGCTCTCACCTCTGAGCTCTCAGCTCTGATTTCTGTCTTCTGATTTCTGTCTTCCGACCTCTATCTTCCTATTTAACAGCTATCCAATATCACGAATCTGGAATCCATTAACAGGCTATAATATAATTCAGCGCACTCTGCGTACTCAGCGGTTAAAAAAAGTCAACGCTCCTGATATTTTTTCAATTTTAATCTAATATCATTATAGGTTTCTTCGGTCATCTCGCCTTTTGCGCGTTTTTGCTCTAATAATGCTGATAACTGCTGGGGTGGCAACTCCGGGATGTCATTAGAGACCTTATTGTTACGTGTTTTGATAACAACGATCAAAATGATGATAATGATGATTACAATTATTATCAATGCAATTATGTAAAAATAAGTTGTAAAATCATCTTCATCCTTTGGCTCTTCATCTATTTGTCCATTTGGCTCTATGCCAGAGTAACTAAAACCTGCCATTAGCTCGTGGATACTGTGATTGTATTCGATGTGGATCTGATAGTGTGTGTTATTTTGGGTTAAATTGTATTTTATCAGGTTTCCATCAAATTTTATGCTGACGTTCCCGGGCTGGCATAAACTCTTTGGTACATCAATATCAGTTGCGCCTTTTGTACCTTTAGGGCCTGAGATTTTAATTGTGAGGTTCTTGGTGGTTTTATCAAATTTACCTTCTAATACTGAAGAATTCGTTTTAATATAAACTGTGTAATTATCCCAGGTGATCGTCATACCGATCCAGTCATTGGGTAAAGACTGCATCCAGCCTAAATAACCCTGGCTCTGGATGAATTCCAGGCCGTCGCCAATACCATTGCTATTTGTATCCCAATTTGTTGGATCAGTCTTAGAAAAAATTAATTCGAACCCGTCGCCAAGATTGTCGCCGTCGGTATCTGGATTGTTTAAATTTGTATTATTAAGATATTCATCGAGATTTGATAATCCATCTCCATCAGGGTCTTCCAATGCATCAGATTGTGCTAGAGGATCCAATCCATTAATAACTTCCCAGCCATCGGGAATAGTGTCATTGTCTGTATCAGGGTCCTTAGGATATGTATTATATAAATATTCTTCTAGATTTGTTAACCCATCGTAATCATTATCAAATTGTGCGTCATTATTATCCAATGGATCAAGTTCATATTGTAATTCCCATTCATCTGGCATTCCATCGCCATCATCATCTTCATCAGCGTTATTTCCTATTCCATCTTCATCTGTATCAGTCCATTCATTTGGATTTATTGGAAAATCATCTACTGAATCATTATGCCCATCATTGTCGTCATCTTGATCCATCCATGATTGAGAATTGCCAGAATCTCCATCGGGTTTGCCATCGTCATCCGTATCTGTTGGTGTATCATTATAGTTTTTTGGGTCTGTTCCTAAAAACTTCTCCCAGTCATCTAAAAAACTATCATTATCATCATCAGTATCTATTGAATTTTCGATGCCATCCTCATCAGTATCCGCAAATAGAGGGTCGGTTTCACCAAGTTCGGGTTCATATTTACCATTATAATTTTTATCTTCATTACCGTCTGATTTGCCATCCCCATCAGTATCCCAATTAGTTGGATCTGTGGTTGTAGTATTATCATCATCGATTACGGCCGCGCCTGCTGTAACATCTGTGTCATCGTGTAAGTAGCTGCCGTTGATACCGACTTCGGTGCCATCATAAATGCCATCCCCATCCGAGTCCGGGTCACGCGCATTGATCTTACCATCTCCATCGGTGTCTTGATCCCAATCCTTCTCCTGACCGTCAAGTATCCCGTCATCATCAGAATCGGCATCGTCGTGGTAGGTGCCCTTTTCGATCTCGATATTGTCGGCAATACCATCTCCATCGGAATCTACGGCAACAACAGTGCCTGAGAAGGTCAATCCTATTAATATCAACAAAGCTATTAAAATTGAGAACTTCCTCCTCATCCTTAAATTATTATTTTCTATCATGGTGAACCACCTCTGATTTTTTACCTATTCCTTCTAGTAATCTGGTAATGTGGATAAATCCGATTCCATAGAAGTCGAACTTGTTTTAATTTCAATACCTGTTTGAACTGTAGATAATGAGATTATAGGTATGCATATCATTGTAACAATAATCTTCAATAGTTGTGATTTAGGTACTTGCTACCCATACTTATCAATCTCTCATGTGAAAAGATAAGACATGAAAACATATATGAGTTTTAACATCGATTTTTAACCTATCTGGCTATGTTCTAATATTTAACTTTTATGACACTTTTGATTACCATGTTTTTTTATCTAAATACCACCGCAAATTAGATAATTTTGTAAAACTATTCCCTTATCCTTACTATAGAGATATAAGGGAAATCCCAATTTCAAATACTACCAATACTACCAATAAAATCCCAATTCCTAAATCCCAAACATAATAATTTGGGTCTACAGCAACTTGCTTCGCCAAGTTGCCTCGCATTGAAAAACCCTTCGGCTTTTTCAAAGTTGGGGTTTTGGGTTTATTTTGGATTTTGAAATTTGGATTTTGGATTTAGTTAGCGATATAAAATCAAATAGGGGGAAAGCAAACATGAAAAAGATTAGAGTGCCGAAGCTCGGCTTTGCGCATTTCGCAATAATTTTCGCGGTTGTTGGCATAATAGTATTATACTTCATCTCGACACTTTCGGTGCCGCCCGAAATACAGCTGGATGAGGTCGGGGGTTATGTCGGTGAAGATGTGATTGTTAAGGGTATTGTGATCGACTACGAGCTCACGGTGCGTAACGATGCCAAACTGATCATATATGGCGATAATACCACCTTGAAGGTCAAGCTCGAGGATTGTCATAAACAGATCGATATAAATGACAGGATAAAGCTCCAGGGCGAGGTGCGCGAATTTCGCGGTCAATACGAGCTCGTGGCAGTGACCGATAACTCCGTCGAGATCCTGGACTATTATAATGTAGAGCTAGTACCGTTAAACGAACTCGCCAATTATGTAAACCAATATATTGCAGTTGAAGGGGTCGTAGTGGACCAGAGCATCTATGGCAATGGCGAACTGTACCTGGAGCTATTTCAAAATAACGTTATTATCTCGGCCTACATTGAAAAGTATGATGAATTTGTCGAAAAAACATCTCAAGAGCTCAATATCACAGACACGCTCCGAATTTGCGGCATAGTCCAAAGCGCATCGAGCGGTCATAAAATGATTGTAATGAATGAAGATTCGGTCGAGATCACCGGGAGCTGGGACCTGCGGCAAATTTCGATCGAGAATCTGACCCTTCATACACAATTAAGATCACAGCAGATCGCAAAGGAGCTGGCCAAGAGCCCTATGGAGTATAGTTCGTTCCCAGTAAATATCAAGGGCTATGTAAAATACGAACCCCAGTATTCAACGTCGTTCTATATTGCCGAAAAGCCGTGTGATGGCAGTTACTCCCTGAAGGTCCGCGCAGTTAATTGCGCAGTCCCACAACTTCACAAAGGCGATAAGGTCAACCTCACCGGCAATCTGGTCTACGAGCTGAGATCGTTACGCTACAGTTTAGAGGCGCTCTCGATCGAAGTGCTCGAACGCTATGGTAATTGGCAGGTGGAGTTACCGGATCTGGTGACGAATTCGTTTGAATACCTGAATGCAACCGTCAACATCTCAGGGTATGTTTACCGGCTGTGGGACGAGCAGTTCTTCTACCTGGTGGATAATAACCAGAGCTATAATTTTTCGTTGCGGGTTTATGTTTACGATTTCAATGTTTCCATGCCGGAACATGATGAATATGTCGAGGTCACTGCAGAATTCATTTATTACGAACGTTTCTTGTGCTACGAACTTTTAGTTAGGAATCCCTGGGAGCTCAGGAGGGTCGAACATTGATAGAGTGTTTGCATTAATTCTATTATTTACCCTAGCCGGCATCGGCTTTGGAACATTAATGGGGCTGATCCCCGGATTACACGTGAACAAGTTGAAATGCATGAATCAATATTTCTATTTTCTTTTCAAGTGTTCAATAACGATTGGATCAATTAATTCATAATTATTATTCTTAAACACCAAACCATAGGTTTGTAATCTGTTCAAATATACATATATATTTTTAACCTTGACTTCATTTTCGATTTCGGTTGGAGTTTTATAACCCAGTGCCATGCAATGTAGAACGTTCTTGGTTTTTAATCCCAGTTTTACTAACTGTTTTTCTATCATCTGAAAAATAGGGTTGATTGGGGTATGAATCTCTTCGCATACCTTTTTTGCAATATCCATTGTTATAGTTTTGTTCTCAGGTATAAGATCACAAATTCTTAACCCTATCCAATTCAAATATGCTGGAAAACCTCCCACTTTTTTGAAAATGAATTCACTTACTTCTGTTGAGATTTCTCTACCTGCCTCTTTGAATCTAGTTTCTAAAAAGGAACTGCTGGTTTGTCCGTCAAATGGATTAACTTGAATAACCTCTGCGGAACCGGCCAATGGATTCCTTGGATCACTAAATATCATATCCATCATTCCTATAAAATTGGTCCGGCGATACTGGTCTGCCAAATGAGAATTTAATTTTGCTCATACTAACACTGATGTTAGATAACACTAGTGTTATACTAAGCTTTGGTTGAATTTATAACTAATTTATTTATTTGGCTCTTCTCCATATTTAGGGAAGGAAATTCATGAAGTTATTAAAAAATAAGTATATTAATTAGGAATTTCATATTTTCGGGAGTATCGGGATTCGGGAATCGACCTCCGCCCACCCCCTATAATATAACACGAAGAACACGAAATTTAATTAATGCAAAAATTTTTTTCGTGTTTTCGTGCTTTCGTGTTAATAATCGGGTAAATGTTGAATACCGGTTCCCGTGCTCCTGGCTCCCGTTATTCTCGATTGTAGTCATTAAATTGCCAAATTCAGGGGTGAAGTGCAACAATGAATTAAATGCTCAAAATTTATAGCTCGACCCAAAATCAGAGAATTAACAGTTGTTAACAGTTTTTAATATTTACAATATGTTATTTTACAGATAGTAGCGTAAAGTTACAAGAAGAATATAAATATAATAATATATATGTCATATTGGTAAACAACACCGTATAAATAATCAATAACATAAACGTAGATAATAATTAGCGCCAAGGTGATGGGCTGACTTCGCAGCCCTACCTCATCGCTTTGCTAGCGCAAAAGCGATAATGGCGCAAAGCGCCAAGGTGGGGCGCGATACCTGGGGGAGGCATAGAAGGGGTTAACAGATTTTCCCTGGTTGAATAAATACCAATAGACCTCCTGTTCTCAGGGGGGAGGAGGTGATACAGAATGAGAAAATTGATGACAACTGTAATGGCGATTTTATTTATACTGATGGGTTTTGCAGTAATACCATTGAATGTGAGTGCTGCATGGACCGGTGATGTGACCATCCAATCTGGAGGTACTGTGGATCCGGCAGGAGCGCCAATATCCATATCCGGTACTACGTATACTCTTACAGATGATATTCATGGAACAATAACAATAGAAGAATCTGGGATAACCTTAGACGGCGATGGTTATACACTTCAAGGCTCAGGTTCCGGTGAAGGAATATATTGTGAAGGACCTACGGACATTACAATAAAGAATTTTAATATTAAGGGATTTGGATTTGGCATTTGGATAAGATATTCATCAGGTCTGACAATAACGGATAATACCATTTCTGATAGTGCAACAGGTGAAGGTATACATATGTTCTCGTGTGAAGATGCTACATTCTCTGATAATGAATTAACTGGCTGTGGTATTGTAACCTTAGGCTTTTCAATGGAATATTGGAATACCCACGAAATTGACACATCAAATACTGCAAATGGCGACCCGATCTATTACTGGAAAAACATCGTGGGTGGTAATGTACCCACAGATGCCGGTCAAGTGATCCTGGCCAACTGCGCCAATGTGAAAGTGAAAGATATGGATATTAGCGATACCACTGTAGGAATTGCTGTGGGTTTTTCGAGCAAGTGTAAGGTTGTGGAAAACGAGGTTACCGACAGTTACATCGGGATTTACCTGCTGTATTCTGAAGATTGTGTGATAAATGACAATTATTTAACGGGCAATAACTATGCAACAACATTATCGGATAATTCTGATGACAATAACATCTGTGAAAATACAATTGTGAATAATTATGTTGGCATTCATTTAATGAAATGCAAAAACAACCTGGTCAGCGAAAATTCAATATCGGATTGCAGCAGAGGAATTTACCTATATCCGGATGCGATGTATAACACTATTACTTTGAATACAATCTCAGATAGTTACTTCGGCATGCGTCTAAGCTTTTCCAGTTACAATCTGATTTGTGAGAACACAATTTCTGGAGGAACATATGGAATTTATGCTTATAAATCCCATGAATGTACTTACAGTAAAAACACATTATCGAGTGCAAGCTTTTCGGGGATATACCTGAGAACTTCATCAGGCAGCACATTAATAGAGAACACCTTTGACAGCAACTTATTGGGTGTACTTCTATACCTAAACGCTAATTATAACGAGATAAGTAAAAACACAGCGACAAATAATCTTGTGGGCTATGAGATCGAGAATTCATACTACAATGTGATAAAAGAGAATATAGCAAAAGAAAATTATGAAGGTATCGGTTTCTGGGAGGCTAATGATAATGAAGTTTACCATAACAACTTCATCGATAATACCAACCAGATAGGTTATAACTATTTATCTACTAATATCTGGGACAACGGCAAAGGCGAGGGCAACTACTGGAGCGATTACGAAGGAGAAGACACAGATAATGATGGAATAGGCGATACCGATCTGCCGCATAACACGGTGGATAATTATCCGTTGATGGAAGAATATGCATGAAACAATCTGGGGACTGATTTGATTAGGATAGACGATAAGTCTATCCTTTTTTTTCTTTTTTTTTCTTTGCATTGTAATATTCCTTCACATTAAAATATGATCGCTTTTTCCCTATCTTTCTTTCTATGTTGAAGCATAATAAACCTCCTGTGCAGTTCGATTTTTTATAGATTTTAAGTTGTAACCATGAATCAACACGAATTATCACGAATTCTATTCGTGTATATTCGTGGTTAAAAATCTAAAAAAATAAGGTTAGAAGAAATCCCACAAGTTTAACTGCCATCTCCTCTGCTTAGGATCTATTGCTGGAACCGCATTTTTTTCCAACCATTTTTTGATGGGCTGTACACTTTGGTAAATTCATTTTAATAGGATTTTTTTCTTCTATGTAACTTTGTAATGTTTCATGCATATGAGAGAAATTCAAGTTTTGATTAAGGGAGTATTTTTGACATTAAATAGCTATTTTTTTAGGACATATTGATATTTGTTTTATCTCTTATCCCCACATAATAATACGAAACCAATAATAAAAGCTTTTCCAATATTAAGTTAATGAGCGGTATACCACCTTCTAGTTATAGTCAATTTGGCCCAAGGAATAATATGGCTTCATTATTTCATGCGGTATACCCTTCGGTATACCAGTTTACATGGTGGATTAACAAATGTTATAAGTCCACAAAATAATACAATGAATTGCTTAAAGAGAGAGGAAACACCAAACGACCTGGGAAGGCTACTCCCGCAGTCGGTTAAAGGAAATGCATATGCGATTTTTCTATGCCCACTCTTTCTTTTTTTTCATGCTCGTTTTGTTGCACTTGATTTCCTATAACTTTTTAAGCTATAAAGAAGCCATAACTTTTAATATACATTATCTTATTATATTTATATGAGAAATTTGTTATTAGGGTGTTTAGCATGACCATGTATGATTTTAAGGTAATATTAGAACCCGATGAAACAGGAGGTTATGTAGTAACTTGTCCATCACTACCTGGTTGTTACAGTCAAGGCGAAACAATAGATGAAGCTTTGGAAAATATAAAAGAAGCAATTCTACTATGTATTGAGGATTTGGAAGCTAATGGCGAAAATATACCGGACCCTTCCAAAGCTCTTGTTGGCACTGTAATGGTGGCTGTCGATGAACCCTAAGTTACCCTTATTTCAGGTAAAGATGCGGTAAAAGCGTTCAGAAAAATTGGATATGAAGTTGTAAGGCGAAAAGGCAGCCATTTGCGGTTGAAAGATCCAATCAATCCAGCACATAAACCTATAACAATCCCCGATCACAAAGAGTTAAAACCTGGATTATTAAGAAAGTTAATAAAAGATGGAAATTTAACAGTAGAAGATTTTGTTAAATTATTATAATAGTTTATTATCACCACAAATTAAATTATTCTGAAAGTATATTCCCTATCTCTAAATTATTGCAATTAGAGGGAAATCCCAATTTCAAATACTACC
>CBDVCJ010000175.1:0-8442 GCA_965372445.1 uncultured Thermoplasmata archaeon
AACTACTTTTTTTAATGTTTCCGAAGATACAGATAAAGACTTATTGATGAACCGTTTAAATTTAATTATAGCCCTTCTATTATCTTCTAGTTCTTTCAAAAAGTTATCTACGTTCGGTTGCCGGTATCCTATCGGCATATCTTCTCCTCCATTCCCAAATCTTTTAGGATTAGGCGTATCACCCTTCTCTATATTAATATTTTCCCTCTTCTTACTTATATTTTTCTGATCTTTCATAATTTTAACCCCCTTTATTTTTCTCTATATTCTTTCTCAATTTTGATTTCTTTACTGTACGATTCCAATATTTTTTCTTCCACAATATGTTTTTCAACATAACTTTCGAAATAATTGTAAATGAGGTTATTTATAAATCTCTCAATATTTCCAGGTATTATTTCTGATCTTTGATATCTATGAATTTTTCTCATTTCTTCAATCGGTATTCTTATTTGTAATGTTTCAGATTCTTCTCCATATAAATATCCTTGTTCAGATAAGAAGAAATTGAGTGCCTCCTCTGTTAAATGTATCATCGCACTTCTCTCGTTTCCTTCAAGGTATTCAGGAAACTTTTCTGGGTTTTGCTTAATATATAATATCATTTTTTCAGCAGTTTCAATAAGTGGATTAACCCAGTATTGTCCATACTTTATTTGGCTCGTTTCTCTCACCTATACAACCTTATGAAAATCATAAGATATATAATTTACGTAAATTTATTGATATTCTATTTAGATTTCGAAGAAAACGGTCTTTTTACGTAGAAAACTAAGGATTTTACGTAAAAACTAATTGATTGAATGGGTGTTTTGAATGATCCTTTCTAATATAAAAACATGATTCAAACAATGATATGACAATATAAAATTCCCTCACTATAATGCTGCCCAAGGCGAAATGTTTATATCACTAGATCGTCCCAAGTGACTTATACCAGGATTTATATTCTTTTTTTCTAATTCTTTGAGGCGTTCTATATTCAATCGTTCCATAACCGCAACATTGTTAGGTTTTCCAAAGTTAACTCTAAAATCTTTGAATTTACCAGATCTCAAACTTTGTGGAACAACTGGACTTATCAACCCAGTATCCTCTAATTGCCAGTCTTTATTCTTTAAATCTTTAATATCATGTAAATTAAAATCCCATAGGCCTAATACTTTTCCATATCCAGACTCTGGAGTGTTTTTAAAACCATCTAGATATGTCGCCCTTGGGGTAATACCAGTATAGTAAGAGCAAAAAGCTGCCCCCAAATCTAACATTGCGGGTCCAATGGGTCCAACATCACTAACCCAAGTAAAAACACCATGCTGTCTCCCAATCCTAGCAGCTTTTTGAACTAATTCTTTTGCCATTTTGATTCTCGAAGCCTTTTTAGTAACTAATGATATATCTATGAAATTGATATGTATTCCCCAATATGATAAGTCACCGGATAATGATTGAGATAATTGGAAAAGAGCATTTCTAATTAAAGTTTTGTTGTTAAAAGCAGATGGATGGAAATGTAAAGAATACAGAAGCCCTACATTTGTAAAACTTCCCGCCACTGCGATTGGCCATTGTCCAGCTATAGCTCGATTTACTTCTCCTTGAATTTTTGGGCTTGTTTTCAAGTTAGCATTAACAACCGGGACTGGTGGGGTAAATAAATCTCCATTAAAATTTTTCATTGACCTGAGTAGCTCTCTAACAAATGGAATGAGAAGTTTATCTTTGGCAATCGCAGTCCAAAAGGATCCATCGGGATTTAGAGATCTTAATTCAGATACTCTTTCACCAATTTTACCTGAATTAACCAACGCCAATTTAGCCTTTTTTGTGGGCTCAACAAAGCATTCTGGTGGAACATACCCAACTGAAGGGCGGCGGGTCAGAATTGATGTTGGCTCTTGCCAAGATTCTCTATGGGTTGGAAATGCTGTTTGAACACGATTAAGGGCATTTTGTATCGGTGAACGACTGAGAATATTAAATTCAATTGGAGTTGATTCTTCAATGAAATTAGATCGAGCCAATCCCTCAATGTCTTCACCGGTACGAACTAAGGGCAGACATTTACCTATTTCGATAGAATGATATCTATTTGAAAATTGTGCTGTGCCTAATACGCTATTACCAACTTGCTCGGAAACATTTAATGTTAACATCATTTCGTCACCTCAATCTTAGATTCATATATTTCATATCTATCTTTTAAACTTTGAAGAGAATCAATTAAATCTTCAATGAGGTCATACTCTATGAAAATTGCACCATCAATCTTCTCACCGTGTAGAAGTGAAAATGATCTTTCTTGAATCTGGATAAGTGGGCCAAAACGTCCTTCTTGTACCGAAAATCGATATGGTTTTCCTCGAAAATCCGAGAAAAACTCAAGATATGGATGGATTAATCTACCATTAGGAAACCAATAATTTGCATTACCCATCTTCTTTGAGTATAGTTCTCGATCCGCCTCTAATGACCGAAGCTTTTTAAGAACGGTTTTGGGAGTAACCTCTAAATAATCAGCAATATCTCTAACTGAGATTCCATCTGAGTGAGATTTGACTAATTGGAGAATTATACCTTCAGAAACTTCACCATCTACATTTACTCTAGTTTCATCATCAACAAAGTCGTGGGCAGTAAGTTTGTCAAATCTTAATTGACCGTTATTCTTAGTACTCATACTGAGTACCCCAACCCACCTAATAGTACTTAAGGTTTTTGGCGTTCTGGGCCAAATTCAAATATTTTCCATTTACCTCCAGTTCTGAAAGTGGCGTTCTCCTAAAAGAAATTACCTCACATGGAAAGTTTTTATTGTATTCTGTTTTACTTTCGTATATGGGCCTTTAAATTCAAAAAATAGCACCATAAAAGCAAACGCCGCTTTAAAATCGCTAAGTCCCTTAAATGCAACAGAACGTAATAGAGAAAGAAATTTATATGGAATGATATATCATTAAAAAGTATGGGATCAGATTTAATTAAAATCAATTGTCCAATATGCAAATCAGAGATTCATCTAAACTTTTGGAAACTACAATCAACCCATAAAATAATGTGCCCAAAGTGTAATAAGTTCTTTACTCTTCAAGTTACAGGAGATACTCCTCAAAAAATAAAAAAGAAATTCAAAGATGAAGTAAAGAATTTGCTTAGGTGAATAAAATGAAAGAATTAATTAAACAAATAAAAAAAGATATGAAATCTTTAAATTTATCACCTGAGACTATAACACAATTTATTGATAGAATTAATGAATTGAAATCTTCTTCATCTTCCATCACTGATAGGATTTGTGAAGATGATTCTCAAGTTTTAAAACTCTCAAGAGTATTAATCTCAAAATGTTTAGAAGGGAATCATATTAGAATTATTGGAAATGAATGGGAAGAAGAGAATTTAACTTTTTCTCTTATAAAATTTTGGATTGATGATTTAGAATTGAATAGAATAATCACCACTAAATTATATGAATTGGGGGGTCATGCCTACTTTGAAGTTGTTAAAAAAAGAGATTTTCTAAATTTTATTTATGATGAAATTAATAATGTAATAAATAATTTACAAAATCAGTATAATGGTGCCAAAGAAGATTATGCTAAATCTCAAGTAAATGATATTGTTGACCTGAGATCTGAAAAAGAAGTCATGGGCACTTTAAAACAATTTAAAGAGGTAATAGAACGAGATTGTTGGAAAGCTTTTTGGGAAAATGGGAGTACAAAAAATAAACTTAAAAATTATCCTGAAGATATCGGGAAAAGTCAGTTTATGACTTTTTTAAAAGGTCATGGGATAAAGTTTAAAAAACTTTCCAAGACTTTTCAAGAGATACCAGAAGGCGCTGGTTTTTGTGATGTTATTTATATGGATCATCGTGGTAATACGTTTGTTTTTGAATTAAAGGTCTGGAGGGGGAAATCTTACTTCCAAATAGGTATTAATGAACTGAATAATCATTTATCCAAAGAAAATGAAAATGAAGGTTATTATATTGTTTTTGATACGAGGAAGAGATTGAAAAAAACAATAAAAACTCCTATAAAAACAAATGGAAAGTTAATTCATATAATTCAAATTGATATTGCTCCGAATCCACCTACATCTAATTCATGAAAGGACACCCCTCCTTTAAACAGTAGTTCTGATAGTTGTCAAATTATAAATAATATGATATTCTCCAGAATAGCTCGATATTGATTTCACCGCAACCTTTTTAAGCTCATTATTCTAATTGGAAACCCCCATATCGACTTTTATTGTAGAAGTTACCACGGTATTACCGGATAGATCTTTCGCTCCAATTTTATAATATAAAATATCACTGTCCGTTAATTCCCTTTTACTAAAAGTTATTTCCGCGAAATATTTGTAGTCTGTTTCCATTATTAATTTCGAACCCCCAGAATATTTGTCGCTTCCATAGAAATAGTAATTCAATTCAACGCGTTCAATATTTGCATTGCTATTAACATCCGCACTTACAGAAAGAATTTTATCAGTTGAAGTTAGGTACTCAGGGTCCTGAATTACATTTTCGATCCTTAAAGAACTTCTGTCATCGCGGATAACGTTACCAATTTGGATTGTAAATTCTTTTAAAATAAAATCTTGATTTTGGGTTCCATAACCCCTCACTATTCCCCAAACTTCGGTGCCATTTACAAAAGGACCTATGGTTATTGTAAACAACCCGATTTTAACTCTATCCAAATTGCTGCCACCACCTTTGGCATCTGTAAAAAATGTCATATAGCTTAACCGGCACCGTTGACTTAAAACCCTAACATTAATTTTAATTAATTCACTTTCATTAGCTTCTTCTGGGATTGTTGTAACACCGATCTCGTCAAGTTCGTCATAACCTGTGTTTGAAGTAACACTATATTTCCAGGGTAAATAAATTAAATAACAAGTTATCCCGCCAAGTACCAGAGTCATGATAGTAATCACTACAATTATTTTTTTAAATCTTTTTGACCTGTTCGATTTCGGTTTTTGAATCGTTTGACCGTTTATACCGGCATCTTGATCTTTTTTAGGTAAAATCGAAAATGCAACAGATATGCAACTAAATACGAACGCGCCAACCGATATATACCATCCGACCAAAGGTTGCCAATTTACCTTTACACCATCTTTTTCTTGGTCTCCAGAAAAACTTTCTGTGTACCATGGTGTCACGTTTCCCAAAAGTTGAAGTTCTACATCATTTTCAGCATTTAATGAAACTCTGTCATTATAATCCTCTTTCATTGCCGATGGCAATGCCATACCAAAATATATTGGAACTGCAAGTGTGGAGAGCATTGTTAAAATAAGAACTATCGTCCCTATTTTTTTAAATTTTTTTGTATTAAAAATTATTAATGAAAGGCTTAAAGCCATTATTAATAATGTGATTGAATACCACATTATAGTTCGTGTAGTATTAAATACCTCAATTGTATCATCAACTACTGGGTTATCTGTTTGATCCTCGTAAGAGGTTGTACCTCGAAGTTCTGAAAAGTAGGATGTGCCATTATCATATTCATCCAAACCATATTGATGACTTAGGTTAACTTCACCGCCAATTAATTCTTTTTCGATTTCGGACCTCCACCAAAGCCCTTCTTGAGTGCCTATTAATCCAATTATTGAAATAAAACATATAAACGCTATTAAGAGCCATCTCTTTTGTCTACCCCCTAGTAATAGAATCGCCTCTTATGCTTTTATCGAACGCTGTCAAAATTTAAAAGTTTTACGCCGTTCGTTAAGTAATAGATTTAGAACCCATTATTATGGAATTTGAATATTTCGATATTGTTTAAACTTTTGAATTTTTAAACTTAAAAAATATATATTGCTAACACTTTGCCGGTAGCATGACCTATATCCCGGGCCGGTTCACAAAAAGCAGTCCAGAATCTAAGAACATTCCGATCAATGATATTTTAAGATCCGCCAAACATGTGTTCGTGTTAACTGGCGCAGGTATCTCTGTCGAGGGTGGGGTCCCCACTTTCCGCGGCAAGGGCGGGTTATGGGACAGATACGATATCGACGAATGCGCCACTGCTGATGCCGTGGCCAACCGGCCTGACAAAGTCTGGGAGATGCATTACGAGCTCCGGAAAACCATAGCCGAGTGTAAACCCAACCCCGCACATTACACGATCGCCAAGATGGAAGAATATTTTACCGACTTTAAAGTTGTAACCCAGAATGTAGATAATTATCATCAAGATGCAGGAAGCACTGATGTTATAGAACTTCATGGGAATGTGTGGAAAGATAAATGTATGAAAGAAGGGACGGTTACTATTAACAAAGAACTTCCACTCAAAGAATTGCCACCGAGATGTAAAAACTGTGGTGCGATGCTTCGACCGGATGTGGTGTTCTTCGGCGAATCTTTGGATCCTATTTCCTTGAGTACAGCAATTCAGGCAGCCGAGTTTTGTGACCTGATGTTCGTTGTCGGTACCTCGGCTGTAGTGCAACCATCTGCCTCGTTACCGTTCATTGCTAAACAACACAACGCGTTCGTTATCGAAGTTAATATCGAGGCTACTTCGGTTTCGTTTATTGCAGACAAATCATATTACGGTAAAGCTGGTGAGGTTTTACCGGAATTGTGGGATAAATTTTTAAGTTCAAATTAAAGGTAGGAGGAATTCATGTGACCGAATGTAAACAAGAAAATAATCTTAGAAAATGTAATTGTACTTACGAACCCTGTAGCAGAAAGGGGGTATGCTGCGACTGCATTACCTATCACTGGCGAATGGGCGAGTTGCCAGCCTGTTTGTTCCCCCCTGAGGTCGAACGTACCTATGACAGATCTGTTGAACGGTTTATTTCGACCTACAAAAGATAATATTTAGAAAATAATAGCCTCATGAAAGGCGAAAGCTGGTCCCTTCTTGCGTCTCTCGCCTTTTGCCTTTCTGAAGGCAAACGCGAATCTGGAATCTAAAAAAATAGAATCGTTATTCAAATACAGGCCCTAGAACAGACAGTCCGTATTCACCGATCTCCAGCAGGTTCTTTTTGCGGCTGTGTGAGGTCGCCTTCATTTTGACGACTTGCATATAGACAACAATATCGTGTTGTCTTTCGATCGAGCCGAATTCGATTATGCCGTCACTTAAATATCCTTCTCCGCCCTCTGAGTTTGAAATGTCGGCTTGTTTGGGGGTTTCCATTATAATGAAGGCCGTTAGATTGTTTTCTCTCAACATATTGAAAAAATGGAACATTTTAGCACGTAAATTTGTGGTGTTTATTAATGAATAAAGTGCGCCTAAAGAATCTAATGCAAAGCAGCTAAATTTTTCGCCTTCCTTGTTTTTGAAGAAATGTATCACCCCTTCGATCATTTCCATAAAATCAGGGTGCTCTTCATTGGTCTCAAAGCGTTTTCTGATGTCGCTGTAATCTGAAATAAGTAGATTGTCCGGTATTTTTATACCGAGGGATTGCATGTTGCGTAAATGGCTTTCGGTCGTTTCCTCTAAGGTCATATAGACCCCGAACTCGTCGTTTTTTTGGAGGTATGTATCTAAAACACTATATGAGAACCCAGATTTTAAACATCCGGGGGGGCCAACGACTAATACAACTGCATTACGATAGATGTCATTATAGAATACATTGTTTAATCCTTCTATTGTATCTCTTAGCACATAAGTCACCTTTACTTCTATTGTTTTTTCAGTGTATAAAACTTGAAATTTATGGGTGTTGATATCATTTGTCTTTCTAGTACCAATCTCATCTCTGATCTGAAGTATTTCATAATATTAATTAATAATATATATTCTTTCTCTGCAATTTTCAATATTTTAACAACTAATCCAGTTATTTATGTGAATTTCATGACAGTTCACACTTTTCTCGATGTTTTTTTAAGATTAATTTTGTTTGATTGAACATAATCTTTTTAGTTTATAATATGATAAAAAGTCATTTTTGGATCATATCCCACACCCCTATGTTTCATATAGAGATTCAAAGTTTTATGCGGTCATAAAATATAATTTCAAAATAAGGAAATACTGATTTTTTCATTGATTTTATGTATATTATATGAAATATTTATATTTTATTTAGATTTATTTATTTAATCTTAATTAATTAATATATTAATTATGATATTAATATCATTCTATAGTAATAATAAATATTAGGATTTTAAAATTCCTCTTATTATTATTTTTTATTTCCTTATAGGAATTTCAATGATTTAGATTAGGATAGAGCCAAATTAGTTGTGAGATGTGAGAACGCTTCGCTTGTATTGTGAGTTTGAAGACTAACTACTTTATGAAATTCCAAGACCCAAGCTTTAAAAATCCTGAAATGATTTTTAATGCGAGGCAACTTGACGAAGTAAGTTGCCGCAGATGCAAGTTCCAAACAAATACCAAAACCCAAGGTCCAAACCCGGTTTGG
>CBDVCJ010000176.1:0-8362 GCA_965372445.1 uncultured Thermoplasmata archaeon
GTAATTTACGATGTAAATTACCTTGCATTGAAAATCCCCTTCGGGCATTTTCAAAACCGAGGCAACTTGACGAAGTAAGTTGCCGCTGACATTAGGCAGCCAACCCCAAATCCTGACTCCTAACTCCTAAAAACTTACATAGCCTCAGGTGCCGCGATCCCCAATAGTTCAAGCGCCTTATTCAGTGTATATTTGGTACAATCGACCAGTGCCAATCGCTCCGCGCGTAATTCAGGCGGTTCTGCGGTCAGCACCGGGCAGTCCCGGTAGAACTGGTTGAACATAGCCGCGAGCTCATGTGCATAACTCGCCAAAGGATGCGCTTTGCGGCCTTCGGCACAATCTTCAACAATATTCGGAAACTTTGCCAATATTTTGCATAATGCCAATTCAACATCATTTTCTAACAACGTCAAGTCAGATTGTTCGACCGAGTAGCCTTCACTTTTTCTTAAAATACTACAAGCCCGTGCATGCGCATATTGGATGAACGGCGCACTGTCACCCTCGAAGTTCAAGGCCTCTTCCCATTTAAAGATCATCATCTTCTCCGCCTGGAGCCTTATGATATTATATCTTACCGCCCCGATGCCAACCAGCTCCGCGATATTTTTCATATTCTCATCTGATAGGTCATCTCTTCGCTTTCGTACCTCGGCTTTGGCAAGCTCGATGGCTTCTTCAACAAGCTCGTCAAGATAGACGACCTGGCCTTTTCGGGTCGACATCTTGCCTTCGGGAAGGTTAACAAACGCGTAAAAAATACTTTCCGGTGCTTTCTCCACGCCCGTGATCTTCAAGCCGATCCGTACATACTCTGCCTCTAATTTATGGTCTTCGCCAAGTATATTGATCGCAATATCACAATTTTTAAATTTCCATTGATGGTAGGCGATATCACGGGTCGCATAAAGTGTTTTGCCGTCCGAGCGTGTAAAGTAAAATTTATCTTTATCCATTTTCAATTTAAAAGGCTGGAGGTCAATATAATGAGCACCGTCCTCTATACCAAAATATTCACTATTTTTCAAGTTGGTCATAACGTCGTTCACACTATTATCTTGCATGAATTGGGATTCATTGACATATTTGTCGATCTTAATATTTATCTTATCAAGAGAGGGAATGATCAGTTCATCCATGGTTTTATTGCAGACCTTTTCTGCTTCCTTAAGCATATCCAATTCACCTTGTTCCAAACCTACCATGATCTGGTTAAGCTCCTGGACTTTATCTTCGTCATAATACTCAGAATCCACAGTTGTTGCGGTTGTAGCCCATTGATAACCGGTCTTGAACTTGGTACGATCCCAATCCGGATAACGCGTCTCTAAGATCTTGCGGGCGGCCTGTTTGCCCATATCGTCTACATAATACTGGGTCTCCACGTCATACCCTGCACATCTCAAGATTCGTGCAAGGGAATCACCGATGATCGGGTTACGGGCACGGCCGACATGCAGTTTATCAGTAGGATTGGCACTTGTATGCTCGAGGATGATCCTGATGCCTTTGGGTGCAAGTTGGCCGTAGCTATCTTGCAATTCCAAAATTGTGGCGACTGTGGTGGCGACCAATTTCCGGGGATCAATAACAAAGTTTACATATCCGCCCTCGGCGGTAAATCGACCTGAAACTTTCTTATCAACAATAGAATCTATGATCTGGACGATATCATTAGCTATCTCGTCAGGTGATCTCTTCAATAAAGGTGCAAGTTGAAAACATGGAAATGCATAATCACCTTTGCCCTCTGGCGGTTGCTCTAACGTTATAGCTCTGGCAATATCTAACTTTTCGAAGACCTTTATCAAAAGCTCTTGAAATTCGGTCTCGAAGTGCTCTAATGGATTTGGGTTAAGCTCGGATGACATAATTATTCACTAATGCTAATAGAGTAAATGTTTAATTAAATTTCTGATGGAATACCCTATGGATAAGTAAGTTGTGGATTCCAGATTTCAGATTCGTGATTTCAGATTCCCCCGACCCCCATTTCAACCGCTGAGTACGCTGAGGGTTCAGAACTAAGTTGTGAGATGTGAGTGTGACCCAGCTTTACAAGATCTTGAGTGGTGAGCAACTATTACTCACAACTCAAGCGAAGCGTTTTCACAACTCACAACTAATTAATTCTGCGAGCTCTGCGTACTCTGCGGTTTATTATTTGACGTTAATTGGGGGAAGGGGGTATCTCGAATCGCGAAACCCGAATCTTCTTATCAATCTCTAGCCATAATTGCCACTTTGAATAAATGTCAATCTATCCCAAGTTCACATCTCAAATTAATCAATATCTTACCAATATCTTTAAGGTCATATAGTGCTTTTCGGCAAATCCCAAACTGACCTAAAATTGTATTATTCATTGGAGGGGGAGGTAATGGAAGAACTTCGCGCAGAAACTGACACACTTTTAAAATCCAAGCTTGATGAAGAGAACTATCAGAAACTTATGGCGATCGCCAATCCCAAGCTTCATAACTTTATTGCAGAATACATACGCCTCTGTAACCCAGACAAGGTTTTTATTGGGGACGATACAGAAGAGGACTTTCAGTTCGTACGCGATTCTGCGATCCGTAACCACGAGGAAGCTAAGCTCGCACCTGCACATCATACAATGCATTTTGACGGCTATTTCGATCAGGCACGCGACAAACCGAAAACGAAATTTTTAGTGGCTAAAGACCAAGATCTAGGGCCGGAAATAAATGTGCTGGATAGAGATGAAGGTCTGGTAGAGATCCATGAAATTCTCCAAGATCTCATGAAAGGCCATGAGCTCTTCATTAGATTCTATTGTCTGGGGCCGATGAATTCCCGATTTACGATGGCTTGTGTACAGCTCACTGATTCTGCATATGTTGCCCATTCTGAGAATTTACTGTACCGGCCGGGTTATGAAGAATTTAAACGGTTGGGAAATAACGAAAATTTCTTCAAATTCGTGCATTCGGAAGGCGAGCTTGAACCCGCAGGACTAGGTCTGGGCGTGAGTATAAATATCGACAAGCGCCGGGTTTATATCGATCTCGAAAATGAAACGATCTACAGCACCAACACCCAATACGGCGGCAATACGATCGGTCTAAAAAAACTAGCGATGCGTTTGGGTATAAATCGTGCCTCCAAAGAGGGCTGGTTGACGGAACATATGATGATCATCGGTATAAATGGGCCGGGAGGCAGGGTGAGCTATTTCACAGGCGCATTTCCGTCGATGTGTGGCAAGACCTCTACTGCAATGATCGAAGGCGAGTTTATTTTAGGTGACGATATTGCCTATTTTCGTAATATCAATGGCAAGATCCATGGTGTGAATGTCGAGAAAGGCGTTTTCGGTATAATCGAAGGCATCAACTCGAAAGACGACCACATTCAATGGGCGGCACTTCACAGCGATAACGAGATCATTTTCAGCAACCAACTGTTCCAAGAGGACGGTAATGTATACTGGAACGGTAAAGACGGCACGGTGCCGACAAAAGGGGTTAACCATTCCGGTGACTGGTTTACGGGTAAGAAGGATGAAAATGGTAATGATATCACGCCCTCGCACAAGAACGCGCGGTTTACGATCGACATGAAGATCCTGCCCAACCTGGACCCCAACCTGAACAACCCCGAAGGGGTGTTGATCAGCGGTATGATCTACGGCGGCCGCGATTCTGATACCTGGGTACCGGTGTTCGAGGCGTTTGATTGGACACATGGAATTATTACTATGGGCGCAGCGCTCGAATCCGAGACCACCGCCGCCACACTTGGCCAGGAAGGTGTACGAGTATTTAATCCGATGTCGAATCTGGATTTTCTGTCGATACCAATAGGACTGTATGTAGAAGATAACCTGAAGTTCGGTGAATCCCTGGATCGCGCACCGCCGGTGTTCGCGGTAAATTATTTCATTAAAGATGAGAACGGTAAGTTCATGAACGAAAAAAACGATAAACGCATCTGGCTCAAATGGATGGAGCTCCGCGGGAATAATGATGTAGAGGCAATTGAAACCCCCATCGGCTATATCCCAAAGTACGAGGATCTTCAACGTTTGTTCAAAGAAGTATATGATATCGATTATACCAAAGAAGCCTACGATAAACAATTCACGCTCCGCATTCCCGAGAACCTCTCCAAGATCGATAGGATCGAGGAGATCTATAAAACCAGGGTTCTTGACGCGCCCGATATATTATTCAAGGTTCTTGAGGAGCAGCGTGCGCGGTTGAATGCGGCAAGAGAGACGTATGGTGATTATGTTTTGCCGGGACAGTTTTGATTCGGGAATCGGGATTCGGGAATTGGGAATCGTCCACCCCCGCTCCCCAATTTAATTCCATGGAAAACCTGAAGCCATTAAAAATTTTTGCCAAAATAAGTGTTTATTATAATAACATAAAATATTTAAATGAACACATATATATTATTATATCCCAAAAGGGATTCGAGGGAGAGAAATGCAAGAAGTAATTGATATGGGAACTGCAAAAGGCACCGAAGGTGAATGGGTTCTTATGAGAGGAAAGAAAGTACTTGCACATAGTTTTGACATGGGGGAAATATTGAAAATAGCTGAAAAATATTCAAACGATGAAAATATTGTATTATCAAAAATACTATCGCCAAATGCATCATTTTACTGATTTATATGAAACTCTTAAAATTTGTTTTCAATTATAAAAAATTCATAACTAAAGATAAGCGAACTGGTAGGGAGATTACAAAATATTATCCAATGGTTCCTTGCACATTTAGTTGGAAAGATAAAAAATCGCCGATTATTGACTGTTTATTAGATTCCGGTTCAGATGGCAATGTCATTCCCTTAACGTTAGCAGAATATTTTGGACTTGATCTTATACCTGATGACACCCCAATGAAAGTAGTGGGAGGCGAAGTTAAACGCTATAAATCCGGATTAGACCTAACATTAGGCCGCGGGGGTCGAACGATTTCACTTTCCAATGTAGATGTTGCCATTCCAATAGAAGGAAAAACACCATTTCTGATCGGAAGAAACCCAATATTCGAGTTATTTGAAATTACTTTTATTGAGTCTGAAAAGAAAGTAGTCATGAAACCGTATAAAACCTCTGAGGAAAAGAAAAAAGTGAAAAAGAATAAATAAAATTGTCGATTTCAAGTTTTAAGGCTAACCAGTATCATCAACAACATAATACTTATTCTTCTTGCCGAACCGTTCCGCTTTGATCAACCCTGCACCCACCAACGCTTTCATATGATAATTAATGACCCTCGGGCTAACCTCGATCTTATTACCCAACCCGCTTTCCGTGATACCGGGTTTAATAATGATTTCATTCAATATTGTCTCCTGGATCTTACTTAAATGTGTTGCATTTTTGGGCAGCTGCATCTCGATCGGGTAGAAACGTTTGTAGATGCCGTCGCGTTCTGATTTTACTAACCCTTCATCTTCGAGTACTTTCAAGTGATAGGTTAATGTGCCGTTGGGGAGTTTAAGCGTGCGTTTGATGATGCTGTAGTGCTCGCCGGGGTTGGCTAGAATATATCCGCGCACCATGCCGCGAGTTTCGTTATCCAGCACTTTTTTGCCTTTGAGCCTGCGGTATAATGGTACGAAAGATCCGAGCACTCCATACGTGCCTACCTCTGTAGCAGCCGCAAAACCAAAGATAATGACTATGATAATGATCAGAACAATACCAATGTACAAACTAGCCTGAGAGAAGAAACTTTTATCTTTATCGGTAGGTGGTGGTTTGGTACCGCCGTTATTTCCGGGCCCAGGGGGGCTTGCGCTGGGATCAATAACCGTGATATTAATACTAATTGAAACATTGTGATAGAACCCGTCGTTGACGTGCAATGAAATTAAATGTTGACCTTCAGGGAGTGGGGTGGTAAATCTCGAGGAGTAACCGAATCCGCCGGAGATATTGGAATGCCAGTAGAACTCAAGAGCATCCAGGTCGAGGTCATATGAGCTGGACGCATCGAATTGGATGAAGTCGGTAATATTGAAGACCGCACCTTCTGATGGCGAACTTATAATCGCAACAGGTGGGCGGTTCCAGGGGGTTATAATGATGTTGATAGATTCAGAGATATTGTGACCCTGGCCGTCATCTACATAGAGTGTAATCTGATGATGGCCGAGGGGTAGACTTGTGGAAAATTGGGGTTGGGTACTCAGGATGCCGGAAATGTTGGACACCCACAAGAATTCCAGAAGGTCACCATCGAGGTCGGTAGTGTTAAAGCAGTCGAAGTAGATGGTATCGTTGAAGTTGAAGACTGAGTGGCTCATTGGGGAATCTATTATTATACTAGGTTTTATATTTATAAAAGCAGCAGTAGTAAATGTCCAAATATAATCATCAAGTGAAGGATCATCCATATAAGAATTTCTATTGCCATCTAAAGGATTACCCGAAGTGTCCCTAGCGAATGTAGTAACTTTTACTGTATAATTTTTCGATAAATTCAAATAATTTTGAGGATAAAAGGTCAATATTGTATCATTACCTGACCATCTAAACTCACCTTCAATATAAGGATTGGTAGAGAAAGCTTGTTCAACTGATGATCGGTTCATTGGTTCGGTAAAAATAACCTGAATGTTTGTATCAATATTGATATCAATTGAATTATTTTTTGGTATTGTTGAAATGATTTGGGGAGGTATTAAATCAATAGGAGGAAGGTCAATCTGAAATTGCCAAATACTGGATTTACACATACCGACAGCATCATTCGTATAAGGAATTACAGTCCAATAATAACTACCTTGTACGGTCGTAAAAACTTGATAGCTACTTGCAGTAATATTATTTGCTATGCGAGCGATCTTATCCAAATTTATCACATTACTTTGATTTGTATCTAAATAAATATCAAAAAAAACCATAGGGTGGTTTTCTGGCCAAATATATGTATTTTCCAAGTCCCATTCAAAAATTGGATAGGTTGTTGAAATAATGGTACGATCCGCAGGATAAAGTAATCTAGAAACTGGTATATATCTTTCAGTTGAAAATTCCCAGATGTAATCATCTATTGATGAAATTTCTGAAACGCCATTTTTATTTCCATCAAGGGAATTATTTGATATATCCTTAGCATCAGTTGAGATAATTATTTTATATGTTGTATTACGATTAAAATTAAAAGTTGGGGTGAATGTCAAATTATAATTATTATCACTCCAATTGAAATTCCCTTCTGTGTAGGAAGGAATTATTGAAAATGCCTTTTGAGTTGCAGTGATATTCATTGGCTCACTAAATGCTACTTGGATACTGGTTTTGAGAGATACATTTTGAGCGCCATTGGAAGGATTAATAGATACAATACTAGGCGGAGTTCTATCTGGGTTAATATATTTCTCTGTAGTGAAACTCCATTGAAAATCGTCAATTGGTGAGCCTTCAGAAATACCATTTCCATTGCCATCTAAGGTCACACTTGTCAAATTACTCGCTGTGCCGTCGATTTTAGCCATATAAGTTGTATTGTAACTTAAATTTGAAGATGGAATAAAAATGCAAGAATTGTCATTCCATTGAAATGAACCTTGAACATTAGGTGAGATCGAAAATGCATTTTCAACAGAATTATGGTTCATTGGTTGATTAAACATCATTGTGATGTTGTTTGATATAGGTACATTTATAGAATTATTATCTGGGAACACAATAACTCTTGGTAAAAACGGGAAATATTTAAAGCCAACAACTTCTTCAAACACACCAATAATTGCACTCCAAACAATATATGTGTAATTATCTTTTATTGCAATTGAGGGTTGGTTGGTATCCGCTCGAGATCCCCATTCTGTATAAGTTAAATTTAAATTAAAATCACTACTCCAATTATTCCCACAGTCGTTGCTGTATTTATAAAAAATTTCGTGATAGTAACCGGGTCTGTTATCACACCATACTACATGGATGTTATTTCCATCAACTGCAATTGTTGGAGTTTTTGAATTACTTGCATTGGAAGTTAATCTTACATCCTTACTCCATGTTTTTCCATTATCAATACTTTTTTTATAATAAATTTCAAAATTACCATCTCTGTCATCCATCCAAACAACATGAACATTATTGCCATCCACAGCTATTGAGGGATACATTGATTGACTAGCATTATTTGTTAATCTAGTGTCATTTGACCAAATATTTCCTCCATTTGTGCTTCGTTTATAATATATCTCATAATTGCCATCCCTTTGATCTACCCAAACGATATGAAGATTATCATTGTAAGCTACAAACCCATTTAAATCATAAACTTGAACACTACCATTGAAAGTTAATCGAATATTATTACCCCAATTTTTACCCCCATCTATACTTTTTTTAAAAAATAA
>CBDVCJ010000177.1:0-8303 GCA_965372445.1 uncultured Thermoplasmata archaeon
CTACATATATAGGTGGAAGCAATGATGAAGAAGGCCATGGTATTGGAATCGATTCTAGTGGCAATGCTTATGTAGCAGGGTTTACACACTCATCCAATTTTCCGAATACGACTGGTGCATATGACCCTACACATAACTGGGTAGATGATATATTTGTTTTCAAGCTGGATCCTACTGGCTCATTACTTTTATATTCAACATTCGTCGGTGGAAATGGTTATGAACATTGTTATGGTCATAGTCTCGCAATTGATTCTAACGGCAATGCGTATGTGACTGGGCATACAAGCTCTTCTAATTTCCCAAATACTACCGGTGCATATGACACTTCACACAATGGTGGTCAGTATGATGTCTTTGTTTTCAAGTTGAACCAAACAGGCTCATCGCTTTTATATTCTACATTCGTCGGTGGAAGTAATTTAGAATGGGGTTGGGGTATTTCTATCGACTCGAGTAATAATGTATATGTGACTGGAGAGACTGGCTCAGCCGACTTTCCGAATACGACTGGTGCATATGATAACACATTTAATGGTGGTTTCAATGACGTTTTTGTAGCTAAATTTAACCTTTCAGGTAACGGCGCGAAAGATCTTGTGTATTCGACATTTATTGGTGGAAGCGATAATGACGATGGTATTGCGATTCAAATCGATTCTAGCGGCAATGCTTATGTGACTGGAGTTACAAGTTCATTTGATTTCCCGAATACGACTGGGGCATATGATACTACACTCAAAGGTCCATGGGATAGCTTCATATTTAAATTGAATTCTGCAGGTTCCTCACTTATATATTCAACATTCTTAGGTGGAAGTGGTGGTGAAACTAGTAGAGGTATCGCAATAGATTCTAGCGGCAATGCGTATATAACTGGAAGAACAAACTCGTCCGATTTTCCGACTACGACTGGTGCATATAATACTACATACAACAACAATTGGGATATTTTTATACTTAAATTGAACTCTACGGGTTCATCGCTGATGTATTCTACATTTGCCGGTGGAGGTAACTATGATATTAGTTATGGTATCGCACTCGATTCAAGCGGGAATGCATATGTGACGGGGTATACTGGGTCAGCCGATTTCCCGAATACGACTGATGCATACGATTCTACATACAATGGTGATGGTGATACCTATGTTCTCGAATTGGATTCTACGGGTGCACTCCTTCTATACTCAACTTTCATCGGTGGGAGTTCTTGGGAAAGGGGGTATGGCATCGCAATTGATACCAACTGTAATGCCTATATAACTGGAATAACAAATTCACTCGATTTTCCAAATACGACTGGTGCAAATGACACCACCCACAATGGCTGGCAAGATGTATTTGTGCTCAAATTAAATTTACCTCCCAAATTTCCCCCAACTGTGGTGAACCTTAATATTTCAAAGTCATTGATCACAAGAACTAATCTAATTTATTTATATTCAAATGGTACTGATATTGAAGATATTGAAAAGAACCTTACACCTCATTTTGAATATCGAGATGCAAATGAGAAAGAATGGAATAATACTTATTTCTCAATGCCACAGTATCAAAATTCAAGATGGGAAATAAGTTACACACCCCCCAAAAATGCAACGTTAGGATTATATGATTTTAGAGTTAGATATAATGATACTGGTGGATTATTTAGTAACTGGTTTTATCTTAATGATTCCTTGATGGTATTAAATAATGTCCCTTTAGTAGAAAATCTATTTTTATCAAACAATACAGCTATATTAGGCGATACGATTTCAATATGGTTAAATGGTTCAGATATCGAAGAACTCGAAGAGAATTTAACTGTAGCATTGGAATATCAAGACCCATCTGAAACATCGTGGGATAAAACAGATCTTAGTACCCCAACATACAATAATGATAGATGGGAATATTCTTTCGATATACCATTCGATGCTATATTTGGTTACTATGATTTTCGTGCAAGATGCAATGATAGTGATGGAAATTATAGTTCATGGCAATATTTGAATGATTCTTTACTCGTTTATAATACCGGTCCAAAGGTAATTGATGTAGGAGCTTCAGAAACTTCAATTTATCGTACTGACTCTGTATTATTATATATTAATGGAACTGATTTTGAAACTCCGGAAGATACCTTATTGTTTAATGCCCAATATAAACCTCAAAGTAAAAGTGATTGGACTAACTTAACTGGAATTTATCTAAATAATAGATGGGAGGTTAGTTTCACAACAACTAAGGAATCAATTCTTGGTAACTATGATCTTCGAGTAAAATTCGAAGATAATGAATCTGCTTCAAGTGGTTGGATTTACATTAACAATTCTCTTGAGGTTCTAAATAATCTACCTATGATCTCCGAAGAATTAGATAATATTAGTGTCGGTATCCAACCATTATTTTTTGAACTAACCCCATACGAAAACGATATTGAAGATTCAGGCACAAATTTAACCTGGAGCATCGCACCTCAAATTTATACATACATTGAATCTATAAGGATAATCGACACAATAAATGATACGCTCAAGATCACACCGAAGGAGAATGTTACAGGAAGTGAGGACATTGAACTGACTTTAACCGACAAAGACAGCGGTACTGCAGTGAAATCAGATATAACAATAAATATCGATAGTACGGTCTCTGAGTTTACACCAAAGGTAACATTGTTGTCCCCAGTGAATACGGCTGTAATTAATTCATTAACACCGACCTTGAAATGGGAACTGGATTATTCTGGATCAGAGATTATCACATATACCATGGTTCTTGATAAGAATCCCGACCCTCAAACTACAATTAAAACTGGCTTAACTTCAACCGAATTTACTTTAGAAAATGATTTGATAGACGGTAAAACCTATTATTGGAAAGTCGAGCCTACCAATGGCATTTGTCTATCCGGTGCATTTAGTTTTACAATAAATTTAGGATTCGAACCGATATACAAAGTTAATCTTACAGCTGAAAGAGATTCGGTCACTATTAGACAAGGTACAACTAAAGACATTAATTTAACTGTGACTAATGAGGGCAATTCAATTGATAATTTCGAAATTGGAACAAGCTCTGTCAATTTACAATCACAAATCAGTATTGATAAAACCAATGTAAACTTAGATCCGGACATTGATTCAAAGGTAAAACTTAGCATTGATATTCCTGATGATTTTACAATAGGAGATTATACTATAACTGTAACCGCAACTTCATCAACGGATCTGACCGCAAAAGATGAGGTTACAATTGATGTTAAAGTGGTATCAAAAGATTTTGTTCCAAATTATGATGTAAGTATATCAATTACACCTACATCTTTAAATTTGAAACAAGGCGATACTGAGAATATTACAATTACAATTACCAATGACGGCAACATCGAAGATGATTTCAATATAAGATTCGAATCGGATGATTTCACTTCAGCTAATATTCAATTTTCAGACACTTCTGTTTCCTTAGCTAAAGGAGATTCGGATACGATCATTGTGACAATTACAATTCCGGAAGATATGGAGCCAGGTGCCTATACAATTAAATTTATTGTCGAAAGTAATGATGAACCGCAAGAATCCTCATTGACTGTTACTGTGAAAGATAAGGACGGTGAAGAGCTTGGAGGCAAGAAAGACGAGGAAAACAACACAATGCTATATGCACTTTTTGGGATTATCGTAATTATAGTCGTAGTGTTGATTCTGCTGTTCATTTTCCTCAAAAAGAAGAAAGAGAAGGAAGAAGAGCCAATGATTGAAGAAGCTCAACCACCGCCGCAGGAAGAAGTACCTCCCGAGGTTTCACCTGAACAACAACCGATTCCAGAAACGCCACCACAAGAAGAACAGCCACCGCCACCAGAAGTCCCACCAGAACAAGTGCCAGTTCCTGAGACACCACCCCCAGAGCAACCTCAAGTTCCACCTGAGCAACCGCCACCAACTCCTGAGGTTACGCCACAAACACAGCCACAGGTCGAGGCTGCACCTGAACCGATACTAACACCACAGGTGGAAGAACAACCCCAACTCATACCAGAACCTCAGGTTGAACCACAACCTCAAGTTGAACCACAAGAGCCACAGGGACAAGCACCGGTACCGAAGATTAAAACACCGCCAACAATTAAGGAAAATGATTCTTAGGTCAGTGGTTCACCTCGTGCACCCCCAATTGGGTTGTCAGTGAGGTAATTATTGACAGACAACCCAATTAAATCCCAAATCCAAACCTCAAAATCCAAAATCGCTAACTGCGCGTTTGGCGGTTTAAGTTTTTTTGCTTTGTTTCCTAGGTGCGACAACATATCGCCGCACCGGCGCGATTTTGTCGGTTATCAAACCTTATTAAAACAAAGCCAGCCAAGCGGGCTTCGTAACATCGTCACCCGCACGTTGACTATTTGGGTTTGGGATTTTGGATTTGTTTTGAAGTTTGGGTCTACGGCAACTTGCTTCGCCAAGTTGCCTTGCCTTGAAAAACCCTTCGGCTTTTCCAAAGTTGGGGTTTTGGATTTGATAAAACCATATTAAAAAAAACGGTCCACCGAATTTTAAAGACCGGCTAAGTTCAATAGATCTAACGCTGAAAAAAATGCTTAATATCTGATATTGGGTCCCAACTGGTTTTCATGCCCTCAATGAACTTGTTGAATCTATTTGCTCTTTTGTCTAATATTAGAACTACCCCCCTGTCGCTCTCATCACGTATCAATCTCCCGATACTTTGTAATAGTTTACGAGTTGTCGGTGCGTTTACGGTATATTCCCAACCCTTCCCGAACTTCACATCGTAATAATGCTCTAATGCACGCTGTTTGGCACTGGGTTTGGGGTAGGGTATACCGGCAATGATAATTATTTCCAGTGTCTCAGCCGGGAAATCCAGGCCTTCACTTATCCTGCCACCCATAACGGAAAATAATGCACCCTTCTGTTGAAGTTTGAAATTTTCGACCAGATCCATTAGCAGGTTCTGCCTCATGCTTTGTTCTTCGATATAGAACCTGTTTTTCAACCCGAGATGTACGCCGTCATCCAGGAACTGTTTCATCAACCCAAAGGATGGGAAGGATATCATGATGTTTTTATCAAAATTGTTACATATTTTTTGTATATATTCCTCCATTTTTGGTATTATTTTTTTATCGCTGGAGATCGATTCATATTTAGTAGTTACATCAGTAGCATAATAAATTGCCCGGTTCTCGATCGGAAATGGTGAAGGGAATGAAATTGTTTTGGTTTCGGGCGTCAATCCAATAGAATCCCGGAATTCATCCATAGGTTCAAGAGTTCCCGACATATTACAGGAGGCATCGAAGGAATTAATTATATTGGTCACCACCGAAGGGTCCAGGCAATAAGCCTCGATCTTAGGATTATCACCATTTTTGATCAATTTGGTATATTTATCTGCCGAGATTTCCGTGCCTTCGGCCTCACCGGCCTCCAGGCTGGTCCAGAATAGCAGAAAACCACCAACGGAATGGATATATGACCGTGGTAGTTTGCCAGCCTTACGTTTTTGATCTTGGATGATCTCGCCGTGAATTATCAGATCATTGATCAGTAACCGTAATTTATTGCTGGTCAGGGTAAATCTCGACATTATCTCCGCTTCGAGCTCGTGGGGCGGTATAAAACCATCATCCTCATTGATATAATTTTTTTTCAACTCCCAAATTAGATCCTGAAGCTGCTCGCAGAACTCGGCGACTTCGATCTTCATCAACAATTTGGGGTTCTTGAACTCGCGCGCCTCGTCCTTGGCTTTGTTCAACGTATAAATACTCAATTCTGCCGAACCCAGTTCCCTAGCATAATCAGGTAGGTTATGAGCTTCATCGATGATCAACACCAGATCGTCGAGATTGCAGTTCATCCATTCCAACAATCTATTTCTTATGAATTGCTCAAATACATAAATATAGGGTGCAGTTACAATAAGTGCATTTTCCAGAAGAATTCTGTTTACCTCATATGGACATAGTTCATGCTCACGACAATATTCCATTAATTCTTCGGCAGTTGGAAGGTTGGTTTTCGACCAAGATCGGATCTGTTCCTTATCGTAATTTTGAACGTTGGCAAAGAATCCGCAGCCCCTCTTGCGGCTATAGCCTTTTCCGGGTTGTATTCGAGTTTGAAAGTTGGCAGCCAACGATTCCGGACTATTTTCGCTTTTTAGTATATTCAAAGTAACGCGTTTGAGATCGTTACAAATTTTCGAGAGCTCTTCCGCATTAGCACTCGCCAGTTCCGGGTCCTGACATAGTAACTGACACAGCTTCTGGCGACCTTGAAGACCGACTGCGAGGATCTCGGGTTGTGACCCTTTGTCTATTTGCGTTAAGGATAGATTCTGGAATTGTTTCACTAACTCACGCAATTCAAATATCACCTGGCGCTGCTGAGAGTTTGTGCGGGTTAAGTATAATATTCGTTTGTTATTTGTTATTGCATATGCGATCGTCGGTGCGAGCGCACAGATCGTTTTGCCAGAGCCGGTACCAGCTTCCATAACTAAATGTGATTTATTTTCGTAGGTTTTGATAAATAACGCCAAAATCTCGCGCTGATAAGGTCGGAACTCGTACGGAAATAGGCTATTAGCTAGTTCACTCAAATCTGTCTTCATTATGAACGGAAATGAGGTTTGTATGGTTAAACATTATTACCCAGGGGGATGCTGAATGTATTTTCTTTGGCGAAGGATTACCATTTTAGGAGTTAGGAGTCAGGATAATTTTTTGTTGATAAATAAGGATTCGGGATTCACGATTCGAGATTCAAGATGGCAAGTTATTTAAAAGGAAGTTAGAGGATAGAAGATAGAAACTAGAAATTTAACTCTATCGTCTTACTTCCAGCTTCTATCTTCCTATTGGTCAGCCATTAGAAAACTGGAATCTGGAATCTGGAATCTTCATCTCAGCCTCAATCCTCAATCCTTAATCCTCAATCCTTAATCCTAACTCCTGACTCCTAACTCCTAGGCTCATTTCGTCTATTGCCTTTCCGTTAGCACACTCCAAGCTCCACCCTCATTTCGATATTTCCAGATCTCTCAGATCTTTCAATAAACCTAAATAAGTTCCGTCCAATAGAAAGATCCTGGAGTTTTTAATATCAACTAATCCATTTTTTAAGATCGGTCCTAAAAACTCTTGTTCCTTAATATTAAATGCGGTACCAGTTCCTAGATTATTGAAGGCAGGCATTATGATAAGTTCAGCATTTACATTATATTCGGGATAGCGTTTGGGGGTTATTGCAGGCTCAAAATGCGCTCTAACCCAGCATGGTTTGGATGACCTACCACCGAGCTCGTCCGTAAATAATATAGTTGGGTGGTTATGACCAATAAAAATATGTTCACAATTCATGAGCGAGTTCAATGGCCAGGTATGACCGTGAAAAAACCCGAAACTTTCGAGCTTGAATCCTCGAGTGCTATGTAGCGTAACCTCAACCTCGTTCAGATCAGGCACGAACTTTCCGAAGCTGCCGTCATGGTTTCCCATTACAATATCAACCTTATCTACAATAGGTTCTAATCTGTAAAATAATTCCGGGATCTCCTGGAGCTCCTGCCAGGATGTTTGTGGGACTGTATGTTTGATATCACCTAATAATACTAATCTAGTGATCTTGTGCTTTACACATAGTTTCTCCAAGCGTTCGAAGATCTTCGAGGTTTGGCTGGGGATGTTCGCACCTGCATCACGAAAGGCGGTTTCTATACCGATATGGAGGTCTACGATCACTAGGATTGACTCTTGATCATTATTTATAATTAAAGCGGGTTCATTTGGGATCGGATGAAATTTCATTATCCGGGATAGTACCTTTAAAAATTATAAAGATGTTTATTTTTAATAAATAAAAGTGATAAAATCGTTATATGACCATCTTGTGGATTTGAGATTCTAGATTTGAGACGGGTGAGGATATCGACTACTACGGTAACTTGCTTCGCCAAGTTGCCGCAAGAGGCAATGATATTTCTTCCGCCTTTCGCCTTTCCGTAGGCTACCTCCAATCTCCAATCCACCTTAGTTAATTATTATGTTTCTTCTCCCAATTTTGGGGAAATAGAATTTTATAACGAATGTCTTAATGGCGATTATTAGTGGCAAGTTTGGGATGTAGTATGTGGACACTCACTTCGTTCGCTTGTGGTATGTGGGAAGATATTAGAAGCAAGAAGATGGAAGCTAGAGCCAATTAATCTCTATCTTCCATTTTCTATCTTCTATCTTCAATTGTCTTGGTATTTCCACACACCACAGACCACAGCCCCATCTT
>CBDVCJ010000178.1:0-8218 GCA_965372445.1 uncultured Thermoplasmata archaeon
TCGTTAATAGCAGGTACCCTCGAAGGGAATCTAGGTGGGGGGGTTTTCAGGGGGGTCATTAATACTGAAAAATGTTTGCCGGTATATTAAATTAATGTATAAAATAGCACATATTATTTGAACAATATGCTGAAATTCCAAGTTACAAATTCCAAATTACAAATAAGCTCCAAGGACCAAACTCGAAATTCCAAACAAATAATTGCATTACTAATTGGATTTTGGAGTTTGGAATTTGTTTGGTGCTTGGCTCTTGGTTCTTGGTGCGTCAAATTTGGTATTCCTTAACTGTAGATATGCAATATTAACCAACTGTTCTGCTTCCATACTATCCTCTGGTTCTTCTTGGTCACCTGAGCCACGTCCGCCGAACGTTATGAAGATCGTCACTACATCGGTATCATTGAGCTCGCCGTCACTGACCTCTAACGTCACCAGATAAACGCCGGGGCTTACATAGGAATGGGTCGTGGTCACGCCCGTACCAATGGTGCCGTCCCCGAAATACCATTTGTATGTCATTGCATCATTATCCGGGTCTGAAGAATCCGAGCCGTCGAAGGTGATGTTCTCATTCACGGCAAAGGTCTCACCGCCGTTCGGTTCGGTGATCTGGGCGTTTGGCGGCGAATTATCGCCCGACGGCGATGTGATCGTGATCAAGACCGAAGCGGTGTCGTTTAATTCACCGTCACTAACGCTCAGGGTAATAATATAAATTCCCCCTTCTGTATATTGATGGGTGGTGTTCGCGATCGTGCTGTGCGAGCCGCCGTCCCCGAAATCCCAATCATAGCTTAGGTCGTCAGACTCGGTTTCGAGATCGAACGAGTCCGAACCGTTACAATATACTATCTCATTCGCTTCGAACGATTCACCCATCTCGGGTGAGCTTATTACTGCAGTTGGGGGGGTGTTCAAGACCGGTTCGTTGCCAATTACGATCACTCTCGAATCGAGATCTTCAAGCTGGCTGTCGTTCACAATGAGCACAACCGTGTAAGTCCCGTTAATTGTATATTTATGGGTGGTGATCGCACCATATCCTAGCTTGCCATCCCCGAAATCCCAGGTATAATTCAGCATATCCCCATCAGGGTCTGACGATTCGGTACCGTCATAATTTACAGTATCATTGATCTGGTACCTGGCACCGTTCTCAGGTTCCGAGATGACGGCCTGGGGGGGCTGGTTCGTACCGCCTGGAGGTGCAATATAGATATTTATCTCGTCCGAATCACTGAACTCGCCGTCGTTCACGGTCAAGATCACAGTATAAGTCCCTTCAACTGTGTAGGTGTGGGTGGTGGTCTCGCCAGTACCCGTCACACCATCCCCAAAATCCCAACCATAAGCGATCGAATCGCCGTCCGGGTCTGAAGAACCCGAACCGTCAAAGAACACTGAATCCTCCACCTCGAAGGACGCGCCATCCTCGGGCTCCACGATCACGGCGGATGGGGGATTGTTCTGGGGTGGTATCTCATGTATCGTGATGCTGACCGTATCCTGAGCATCCAAGTCACCGTCACTGACCGTGAGCGTTACTGTATATGTACCGGCTTTGGCATAGGCATGCGTTGTCGTCACACCATGACCGCTGGTGCCGTCCCCGAACTGCCAAGCGTAAGTCAGGGCCTCGCCCTCGGGGTCATTCGAGCTGGAACCGTCGAATTGTACCCCTTCTTCTTCTTGAAATGCTTCGCCATCTTGGGGTTTGTCGATCACCGCAACCGGGAAACGGTTTTCCAGTGAATCGACTGTTATCGTTACGGTATCTTCGTCGGTTCTCAAATTATTATCGGTAACTCTGAAAACTGCGTCGTAAATGGCAGGGGTGGTATATGTATAAGTTGTATTTCCAGTGGTATCGGAAGACCAGTCATATTCCCCATCACCTTCAAAATCCCATTCGTACAGGCCGATAATGCCATCCGGATCCGTTCCGATCCCAATAAAGGATATCTCTTCACCAACATATACTCGGGTTTGATTGACGGTCGCGCTCGCACTGGGCGGTGAATTCTCGGCAAATATCACATTGATATACACGTTATCATCAGCCTCGGCACCGCGGTTATCAACAACTGTGAAGACGACTTTGTAATAACCCGGATCTTGAAAGGTATGGGCGGGGTTCTGCTCGGTGCTTATCTCGCCGTCGTCAAAATCCCAGGCATATGTCACGATCTCACCGTCATTGTCAATACCCTCACCTTCGAAGTCTACGGTTAACGGCGCCTGGCCCTCCTCGGGGGTGGCGCTAACAATTGTTGCGGTCGGCGGCTCATTGCCTTCATTGCCACCATCATCGCTCACACACCCAGCGATCGCGGCCGTAATAAGCATTAAAATCAGAATTAAGGTATAAATAAATCTAGATTTTTTGTCCATTGTCTCACCCACTCTATATATACCGTCTTTTTTTGGTTAAAATAAGTATTATTCTACCACTATATAAGTATTTATCAACTAAACTGAGAAAATTCCTATATTTGGTGATAGGTAGGATATTGGGGCATTATGGATATTTTTAGTATAAGTTATATATCGGGAATTGGGAATTGGGAATTGGGAATTGGGAATCGGGAATCGAGAATCGAGAATGGCTCCCCACCCCCCTATAATTTAACACGAAGGACGCGAAGAACACGAAATTTAATTAATAGAAAACAATTCTTTCGTGTTTTCGCGCTTTCGCGTTAAAAGTTGAGGTGGGGGCGGTCGAGCCCCGAATCCCGACTCCACGACTCCAGACTTCAAAAAATAAGCCTCGAAACATAGCTAACACTCATCAAAAAAAATAAAGAAAAAAAAACGTGGGCAACATTACCCAGATTTCAACACTAGTTGGGTAATGCCTCCCGGTGAATAAATTAGAGAGATGATGGATCGATTATAATCCATCATTATCTGTATCTTCATTATTTGGGCTGGTCGCACCGTCTTCGTTACCATCGGCCAGATGATCGTTGTCTGAATCCCAATCGTTCGGGTCAGTGCCACCATCGGGTGAGTTCGCCTCGTCTTCATCAATTATGAAATCACCGTCTGAGTCTTCAGCCTCGGATTCGCTCTCAGATTCCGATTCGCTCTCTGACTCCGATTCACTTTCGCTTTCGGATTCAGATTCACTTTCGCTCTCGGATTCCGATTCGCTCTCGCTCTCGGATTCTGATTCGCTCTCTTCTCCCTCGGCCTCCGCCTCGCTCTCTTCACCTTCGCCCTCGCCTGGGCCCTCATTTTCGCCTTCGCCACCAGGTGAAGTTCCCCTAGTTTCATCACCGACAACAGTACCTAAATTGGTTGCGCCGATCAACAGCATAACACACACCAGTGCTGCTAGCAAAAATACCGTAATTTTTAGGTCTTTTTTCATATTATCACTCAAATTTTTATATTTTTTATACTGTGTCTAGCCCTAATATAAATATTATAGTATATAAAGTTTTTAGTACATTATTCGAACGCCGGAACCTAATTATGTCATCATTTTTTTGTAGCTGGTCCCACAATTACGGGCTCCGGTGCCCATGTAAGTATATACTCATTATATTCTAAAGGATCAAGCTTATTTGTATCTGCATCGAAGTTTATGGCTTGGTCGTTATCTTCATCAGTTTCGAGACTTTCACCGCGATATTCAAATTTCGGGGTGCTCGTGGAGGACGTTGGGTCGGAATGGCCGCGATATTCGGCAGTATTATTACATGGTACCTGCACCCGATCTTGATCATCAATGTAGTCATCGTTATTATAGTCATCATATGGGTTGTCCCACTGATCTTTATCCGGGTTCTCAACGCCGTCTGGGATACCATCGTTGTCTGAATCACCATCGTTAGGATTGAATTGGCCTACATAGTCCTTAGGATTGGATAACAGGCCGGCCGGGAAATAGTCTGTGGGATAAATCACTAGGCTCCCATTGAACAACTCCTCCCACCAGCGCGGTAAGGTGTCATTATCTTCGAACCTGCCTGGGGCGCTCGTGTTGGTCGGGTAATCCACCATATACACTTCCCAGCCGTCACTCATCGGGTCGCCATCAGTGCTCCATTCATTGGGGTCGGTGGTCCGCTCCTTTATACCGTCGCCGTTCGTGTCTATACCGTAATTATATTCATATACATTTGAAAACGGGTGATAATAATGCTTAGGGTCCTCATCAATAAGGCCGTCATTGTCATTATCATCTAAAGGCCCACCGGTATCTTCATCGATCAACCCGTCGCCATCGTTATCTTTTTCATCTGCAATATCTTCATTGATCAAACCGTCACCGTCATCATCGATCGGGTCTTCATCGGTTTTCTGATCGTTATCATCATTTACCCATGCGATCGTATACCAGAGCCCATCCATATCAAAATCTTCGTTGGCATCGTTCAGGTCCCATTCTTCGTCGATGCCTTCGTCGATCGTGCCGTCACCGTCATCATCGATCCAATTTCTGAAACTGATCTCATCGGGCTCGTCGATCAAACCATCGCCATCGTTATCTTGTTTATCTCGTACGTCGACAAAGGTTTTGGTGCCACCAATATAAAGATAACTAACCACCTCGCCATCACCGTCATTATCCCTATTATCATAGATCTCTTCGGTGGGATCGCTGTTACCGTCATTATCTTCATCATCCCAAACATCGTTCTTGTTCGTATCGCCGTCGGACGGGTCTAAATTCCAGTTCCAGAGCCCGAGAGTATCATCGTATGCCCAGCGCCTGAATTCGATCTCCCAGCCATCGGGTAGCCCGTCATGGTCGGAATCCCAATTTAACGGGTCGGTTCCTAATTCGTATTCTTTCCAGTTATTCAGCCCATCTCGGTCGGGATCTAAATATTTATCGGTCTGGCCTACGGGGTTGATCACCCATAGATCCTTATTACTTTCACTGTTCTCATCAAACACTACATTGGACGCCCAATTCGAATCGAAAACCGTGTCGTGCCACATAATGAAGGTCTTCAAACGTGTCTTGCCATATGTAAATTCCCAGCCATCCGGCAGATCATCGCCGTCGGTATCCGGCATGCGTGGGTTCGTACGGTCAATATAGTTCTGGATCTTTATGCCGTTTACGATCTGGCCGTTATCTGCATCGTTTATGATCTCGTCACCATTAGCATCGATATTATCATCCTTATTATAGTCCTCTAACGGATAAAAATCGGTCTCCCATTCCTCACCGTCATTCATGGTATCATCATCGGAATCATCATCGTTCGGATCGGTCACATAATTCTTATGGTCCGGGATCGTGGTGACTTCTATATAATCATTCAAATAATCGTTATCTGTATCTTCGCGACCTGGGTTCGTGGTAACTATACCATATCCACTGGTTGGATCACCGGGGATATGTTCACCGGTGTCAATCCCAAAGATCTCATTTACATCTGCCAGACCTTCATGGTCGGTATCGTAATAGGAGGCATTGATCGATATAAAGGTCAAGCCTTCATCAGATTCGTCGATACCTTCATCAATGATACCGTCAAAATCGTTGTCGATACCATCCTTAAATCCGCCGGTAACTCGGTCGTTCGCAGAATCGGTTACAATATCGTAATTGCTTAATTCATCACCGTCAATTACTCCATTTTTATTGGCATCGATCCAAATTGTCGGGCTGCCTTCCTCGCCGTCACCGTCATTATCTTTGAAATCTAAAAGTTCGCGCTGGATGCCGTTGATCTCTTCCCAGTCATCTAAAAACCGAGATTCATTGATTTCATCGCCAGGCCCGAAATCGCCATCTGTATTGGCATCACTTGCATTGGTGAAATACAAACCTGCGACATCAACATCGGTGATCCAATAACCACTAATTAACTCGCCATGGAAACCGCCTTTATGGTAGATCAAGGAACTGTCACAGTCCGGACATGTGGTAGCTTCAAAATAATGTCCTTTACATTCTCTTGAGGTAGTTGGATGAGGGGGTATATTTTCTTCAGGTATGCCAGGACACCACCAGCTGATGGTCTTTTCACAATTCGCACAGTACCAATACCCAACTTCCATGCCATCATCCAACCCATCCCCATCCGTATCCGGGCTCATTGGATTGGCAGTCTGGAGATATTCCAGGATATTGGTCAAATTATCGGGCTCAAGATGGTAATCCGAGATATTGTCCAGGTCTTCGGGGTCATCGTACCAAATACCATCTAGGTCCAACTCGTCATCTGGCAGCATTGGATTTACCGTAAATGTATAGCCAATACCGTCCAGCAATCCGTCCGCACGGTCTTCTTCAAGATCTGCATTGAGGATCTTCTTGATCGGGCGGGAATTGGCTTTCGCTTCCCAACCATCCGGCATACCGTCGTCATCAGTGTCGGGGTCGCTCGGATCGGTCTTGAACCAAACAATTGTTATGTTGGGATATGCGAACTCCTGGAAGTTCTGCAAACCATCCCCATCAAGATCCAGGAAGCGGTCGGAGGCATTAACTGGTGTTAATCCGAAAAATTCCTCCCAGCCATCTTCCATGAAGTCAGAGTCTGTATCTTTTTTATAAGGACAGGTCGTGAAATCGGTGATGCCATCATTATTCCAATCAACATTCGGAGCATAAGTAAAGTTTCTTGGATAAAGTTCATCAGAATCCGACATCGGATGGAATCGACCGGTCTTTGCATCATAATATGTATCGCCATCAGTATCCCAGGCTGTCGGATTGGTGCCATTCTGGAACTCTTGAATATTATTCAACCCATCCTCGGCCATTTGAAATTCATCGTCAGTAAAGCCCATCAAGGATTCGTCGGTCGCTCTCACATCCATATCTAAGTGCGCATCGCTTGGGTCCAAGGGATCCAAGGAATAATTATACTTGATCTTAGCAGTTCGAAGTTTATTATAAATTGATAGTGTTTTTAAATATTCACATTCGTCACTAAAATATACTTCAAACCCGTCGCTCATGCCATCAAAATCGGAATCTGCCTCACTTGGATTGGTAGTCACGGGTGGGGCTAGATCTGGAAGATATTGTTTGTATTCATCAGTTTCTAAATAATCGGTCCATAATGTCTCAAAGTTGTCATAATTCTTTGGCCAATCCACTAAATGGAAACCACCATGGTCTCTTATATAAGCTAGATCTTCGGGATCTTCCGGGCTGCGGCCTTTGAAGGGGCCCCAGGATAATGAACCGCCACAATATTCCTCTAGATTAGTGAGATTTTCATTGCCATCATAATAACCATTACCGTTAACATCCCAACCATCACCATCCGGGTTCTCATCGGCATCAGCGCGGTTGGGGTCGATGGTCAGCCGGCCGGTAAGGATATCAATAACTCCATAATGCGCTTCCCAGCCATCTTCCATACCGTCAAAATCGGTATCGGGATTGGAGGCATTCGTACCATAGATATAGATCTCCTCGATATCGTATAATTTATCCGGATGGGGGATCTGAATTCCCCTGTCAAGATCAATTATATAATCCGAATCTGCCATTGAAACTTGAAGTGTTCGATTGACCTTCGCAAAAGGAACTGATACTAAACGAGTTGAACTTCCCTCGTCGGTAGCTTGGGATAAAAAAACGCCCACGATACCGGCTATAATAAGAGCGATCACAATTATTATTACTAAAAGTTGGCTTTGTATCTTTTTATCTTTCAAATCTACCATTCACACCCTCTCCATTTTTAGTCTGGGTTTATAGTTAGAAAGTATAATACGAATAAGTCAGTCTCCCCATCCAAATCAATCGAATATTGAGAGTATTTGAAGATTTAGAGATTTTAATCAATTTGGACAAATTTGAGCCGATGTATTAACATTTGATTATATATAATTTTCTACTTTACGTATTTATATATACTATATAACCAATTTGTTTCTACTATCAAATTATTCAAATTAGATTTAAATAGAGAATATGCCTATCCAATATTTTACCGTATGAGAACTACATATTTTTTATTTATAAATAAAGGCTTTTGGTACATGAACACATTTGTGACACAAAGATACCTATTTTCTTGGATTCAAGCCCCTAAAATTCCGTGTACCAATTTAGTAAGGGGTCAGGATGATTTTTTTATTGACCAATAAGGATTAGAGATTTCCTTTGGAAAGGCGAAAGACGGAAGGCGAAAGGTGATTCTTGCTCTCGCTTTGGGAATTCCGAAGGAATTCTCAATCGAAAACCATAACAATGATTTTAGCGGTAATTTACGATGTAAATTACCTT
>CBDVCJ010000179.1:0-8198 GCA_965372445.1 uncultured Thermoplasmata archaeon
TATTTTTTATGAAAATTATAAATAAATGATGGAATATTATGGATATTAAAAGGGGGTCAAGTTATGAAAAAAATTCTGATAACTATATTTGTGATATTACTATTGGGAAATATATTGGGTATAAGCGGAATTATTGCAGGTGATTTAGAAACTAATATGGAACCAACCTTCATTCAAACCTCTCCAGAAATAATCAGTACAGATCCATATGATAATGAACAAAAAGTGGAATTGGATGCGGATATAACCGTTGAATTTAGTGAACCTATGAATACAGGCACAGTTATGTATACTTGTAATCCATCACCGGCTGGCGGTTTTACAGCGGGCTGGAGCATAGACAATAAGAACGTTACTTTTTCACATACTGCTGACTTTGGAAAGGATACGACTTATGTATTTGAAATTACTGCCGGTACAGACATTGATAGTAATCCATTAATTGCTGGCGCGATTCCAAACCCATTCGACTTCAAAACAATAGGTAACAATCCATTCATAACAGAAACCACACCAGTAGATGGTGCAACGGGTGTGGCTTTAGATGCAGATATTATCGTAGAATTCAGCAAACCAATGAACACCGCATCGGTAACTTTTGAAAGCAATCCGTCGCCTGCTGGTGGCTTTACTTCTAATTGGAATACCGAGGGTGATATGCTTATATTCTCTCATACCGCGAATTTCATCAAAGACCAAGCTTATTCATTCAAAATCACTGGCGGTATGGATACTTCGAGTAATGCGTTAGTCGAAGGTACAATCCCGAACCCATGGAATTTTATGACAGTCAGTGGTAGGCCTGTAATTCACCAGACAACACCTGAAGATAACGCAGAAAATGTGTATTTAACTGCAGATATTGTTGTAAAATTCAGCGAACCTATGGATACAAGTACAGTTCAATTTTCCTGTATGCCAGACCCAGGTGGATGGTCGACCGTTGCATGGAATGCACTCAACGATGAGGTTACGTACACGCATATAAAACCATTCACAAAGAACACTAAATATACCTGTCAAATCACAGCAGGCATGGATTTGGATGGCCTAGATTTGATACCAAATGTCCTTAATCCATGGTCCTTTACCACCGCTAGTGATTATCCAATGATTATTAAAACTACTCCCGTTGATGGAACGATTAATGTATCATTAGACGCAGAAATCGTGATTGAATTCAGTAAATCTATGGATTCGACTACAGTCCTATACCAATTCACACCAACAGTTGCAGGTGGCTTCACGGCTGATTGGAACTTAGGTACAACTAAGGTTAAATTCCAACATTTTGCAGATTTTGCGAAGCACACATTGTATACCTTCACAATCACCGCTGCAAAAGATGAGGAAGGCTTTGATCTAATTAGTGGAAATATTCCAAACCCATTCGTATTTACTACCATAGGCGATAATCCCGTTATTGAAGAAACAACTCCTACGGATGACGCAACTGGCGTGGCTACAGACGCAGATATTTACGTAGAATTCAGCAAACCAATGAACACCGCGTCCGTAACTTATGAAAGCAATCCGTCTCCTGCTAGTGGCTATACGTCTAATTGGAATGCCGAGGGTGATATCCTTACATTCTCCCATACCGCGAATTTCATCAAAGACCAGGCATATTCATTTGAAATCACTGGAGGTAAGGATTCAGCAGGTTATGATTTAGCAGCAGGAACAATTCCCAACCCATTTACATTTAGAACTGTTGGTGGCGAGCCTGTTATATTCTTAACTACTCCTTCGAATGGAGAAATAGATGTTAATTTGAACGAGAACGTCGTAATTGAATTCAGCGAATCAATAAGCATCGCTACAGTCACCTATATTATTACTTCAGCAGCAGGCGATCCCGGTGGCTGGAGTCCAACCTGGAGCAATAGTGACAAAACCTTGACCTTAGACCATAATAAATTTGCAACCGAAACAAAATACAGATTTGAAATCACAGCCGGCCAGGACCTTACGGGTTCTGCTCTTATTGCCGGTCCAGTCTTAAATCCATTCGAATTCACAACCGGTACAGAGGACATCCCAACAGGCCCGACCTCGACCTTGCTATCACCCGCCGATGGTACCAATGTCGGTTCTCTAACACCGACCTTAACCTGGGAGGCGACTGATGACTCTACAGAATATTATTTATATCTAAGTAAAGACAAAGCACATGTCAATAGTCTTGCGACTTCGGTAATGATTGCAGGTACTAGTACCTCATTCACACCTGCAAACGAGTTAGAACCAGAAACCACCTACTATTGGACTGTAATACCGTCCGATGGCACTAATCTGGGCACATGTGAGAGCGGTGTTTGGAGTTTCACTACACCAAGTAAAGATATATCAGAGCTAACTACCACACTATTATCACCCACTGATATAAGTAATGTAGATACACTTAAACCAACCTTATCTTGGAAAGGAAGCGATGACGCAGTAAAATATTATGTATATCTGAGTTCGGATAAAGCAAAAGTAGAGAATCATGATAGTAGTGTATTAATAGCTACCTTGGAAACAAATACATATACACCATCTAATAATTTGGCTCATAATACTACTTATTATTGGACCGTTATACCCTCTGACGGTACTGATAATGGAACTTGTAATGTTTGGAGTTTCACTTCACCCTCAAACGGAAAAGCATCAAAAGATGAAGAAAAAGCTGCAATAGATTGGCCGTTGTGGATTGCTATTATTGTAATAATTATAATTGTAATAATAATATTAATTGTTATAATTATTATAGCTTTTTTAATGCTTAAAAGAAAGAAAAAGCTTCCACCACGTGAAGAAAGGAGAGTATCATGGAACCACCAGTACCGATAGCTAATATTACTTACAATTCTATTTAACCCCCCAAACCGTGAGGCATTCGGCACAAGCAACTACTATAATCGGTTGTGGTTTAAGTTTATAATTTATCTCTATAGGTTTAGTTTTCGCTTCACAATATGGACAGAAACACCATTGCTCATCAATGAATTGTTCTTTACTCGCCTTGTCCATATTCAATCTATGCTCGATACTTAAAATTCCTGCTACCATATTAGTACCTCCTAATATTCTATCTTTAATATGGTCTTAAGAATTATTAAAAATGCCGATATTTATAAATAAATCGAGGTGTATACCCCGTTTGTTTATTATACTATCTAGGGGGCATGGGGGAGATGCCTAAGTCATATGGGGAGGCACATCACAGCTTTAAGGTTTAAATGGACTGGAAAGTCTTTTCTTTGCTTAGGTGGGGCATATTATGATAGAGGTAAACTTGCGTGCAGAAATGCATTGTAAGATATAAAATATAAAAAGGGGGTAAAAAAATGGTAAGAATAATGAAAAAAGGATTGGGTTTTGGAATAGTTTTGGCACTGGTTGCAGTGGTATTCGTAGCGGTGCCGATGAACGTGAGTGCGGCAGGAGAATACAGCTCGTATTTTGCAGGTGGTACTGGTACTGCCGAGGACCCGTATCAGATCTCGAATGTGAATGAACTGCAGAACATGAACTTGGACCTGAGTGCGCACTATATCTTGGTGAATGACATTGATGCTTCAAGCACATCTAGCTGGAATGGCGGAGCAGGATTTGAGCCTATTGGTACTGTTAGCAATAGATTTACAGGGACTTTTGATGGGTTCGGGTATAAAATAACAGGCTTGTACATTAATCGAGCTTCAAAACCGTATACACATTATTACTTTGGTCTGTTTGGTTCTACAGATCATAGTAAGATAAAAAATGTTGGTTTGGAAGATGTTAATGTAACCGGAGACGGTGCAGTTGGCGGTTTAGTTGGTCATATTAAGTATACCTCAATATCGAATTGTTATTCAACAGGCAGTGTAAGTGGAAATAATTGGGTTGGTGGTTTAGTTGGAGAGAATCATTATGGAGCTTCAATATCAAATTGTTATTCGACATGTAGTGTAAGCGGCACTGGTTATTGTACTGGCGGTTTAGTTGGTTGGACTTATGGTGGCTCAATATCAAATAGTTATTCAACAGGCAGTGTAAGTGGTAACTATCAGGTTGGTGGTTTAGCTGGATTTATTAAAGGCTCAATATCAAATAGTTATTCAACAGGCAGTGTAAAGGGTTATATTAGTGGTGCTGGCGGTTTAGCTGGATGGATTAAAGGCTCAATATCAAATAGTTATTCAACAGGCAGTGTAGATGGAAACAATCAGGTTGGCGGTTTAGTTGGTGAAAATCATGGCCCAGTATCAAGTTCCTATTCAACAGGTAGTGTAAGGGGAAACAATAAGGTTGGCGGTTTAGCTGGGTGGAATAAAGGCTCAATATCAAATAGTTATTCAACAGGTAGTGTAAGTGGTAACAATCAGGTTGGCGGTTTAGTTGGTTATATGGCTTTCTACTCAAATAGTGGTGGTTCAATATCAAATTCCTATTCAACAAGCAGTGTAGATGGAGAAGGTGGTGTTGGCGGTTTAGTTGGTTTAAATGTTTATGGTCGCCCAGTATCAAATTCATTTTGGGACACTGAAATGTCATGTCAGTCGTCAAGTAATGGTGGAACTGGCAAAACTACCGCGGAGATGTTGACTAAGAGTACTTACACGGATGTTGGTTGGGATTTCACGAATATCTGGAATATTGTCGATGGGGTCACGTATCCTTATTTTAGATGGCAAAACGTTGTTCATCTTACCTCTAGTAATTTAATTGAAACATCTTCTATGGAATCTTTTTTAGTAGAGACACTTCTTGTTCAAAAGGGGAATTTAAATAACGTGTTAGTAACTGGGGATTTAAATGGCAACCTAAATTTCAATAGTTTTGAAATTATTAATATTCAAAGTGGCTCTTTTGCGGGCAAGGGATTTTCTAAGGGTGAATGGCAAGCCAATTTAGAAGGAGCAAATTATGAAGGCAAATGGCAGGGAATGTTTTTCTTAAAACCAGCAGAAAATAGAATTTATTTGAAAGGAACAATTTCAGGTGAAATATCGGGAATTGTGGAAGGAGATCTAACTGAATATATTCCGAATAGTAATGTTTACGATCAATATTGTGCTACTTGGAGATTAAATCACATTGGTACACAAACAGTTTCTGCAACAATCTATTTAAATGGAACAATAGACTATCAAGAGAACATTGAATATCCTTCAACTGAAATTTATGTAGTACAAACCCATATTGAAGGAAGTCCTTCAGGTTATTATACTGGTCCTTTAAGCACTGTTCTGACTCATATTAGGGTAGCAGATGAAGCCAATCCATATTATGGAGAAGGTTTTTCTGTAATTTCTTATATATCCGACTTAGGACAAGGCGAAGGCTGGACATATAATAAACTTGATACTCTAAATGTAATAGAAATGATAGGTCTATTTACTGATCCGCTCCTAGGTATAATTTCTGGAGGATTGGTTGAAGACGGACCATCAAGAAGTCTATATATATTGATAGAAAGAATTGATATAGGATTGCCACCCGCACCTGATCTTAAGATTGAAATGTGGGGGCCAGGAAGAGTTAGTCCGGGTCAAACAATAAATTATATAATTGAATATAGAAATGACGGTTTAAAGAAAGCTGATGAAGTATTAATATTTTGTCAACTCGATCCTCTACATGAATTTATTTCTGCTTCGTCCGGAGCAAATTATGATGAATTTTTCAATACAGTTTCTTGGAATGTTGGAAAAATGGCTTCAAAATCGAAAGGAGAGCTTAGTATAACATGTAAAATCCCATGGGGATTGTCACAAGGAACAAGAATTGGAGCTTCAGCATATATTACAAATATTCAAAGACCTAGTGGATCTCCGAATTTATTTCTAAATGGTATAGGCCTCGAATTTAATACACCACATGCTGATAAGTATGAAGGATTTGCACAAGAAAATAATGCAGATTGGATTCCTGTATATTACAGTGGTATTAAAGTTTTAACCGTCCCAGTTATTGATGTTCTACATGTGGCCAAGGCTACACCAAATGGTTTGTATATTACTTTCGAAGCAACTGATTATAATGGTTTAACACATCCAAGAATTATTGATTGGAATTATAATACCGTGTATGCCTATTCCGGTGGAACTAGAACTACAATTACAGCTATAAAGAATTACAATTTACGAGCAAATAATATTGTATTGATTTCTCCGATGTCTGGCCTAGAAGCAGTACAAGGTGTTTATAAATTGGAACTTGAATATTTGCTTATATATGGATTAGTAAAAGAAATATATATTTATCAATCTAATAATGACATATTACCTGTGGGTGGCTTATATCAAGCAAAATTCTATCCTGCAACGGATAATTGGTTTGAAAAAATTATTAACACTCCTGATGGTCCAAAAAAAATCGGGGATATGGTATTTATTAATTCTCAAAAATTACCTGATGGGAAAATAATAAAAAATATTGAAAAAATCAATACAAAGGACCACTGGAATTTATTTAGGTTTATTAATGAACTAGGAGATGAAAAAACTTCTTCAGAACATGTTTCAGAAATTATTGGCGCTCATGACCCCAACATCAAATACGGTCCTGATGGTAATGTTACCCCCGGCCAGACCTTAGATTACACAGTGGAATTTGAAAATGAGGGCGAAGGAATTGCGTTTGGAGTTTATTTTACGGATACATTAGATGAAGATTTGGATGATTCTACATTGGTCATTGGGCCAGTATACGATGTAGAAACTGATGAACAGATCGCTGACCCAGGGATATACAACCCAGGAACTAGAACAATAATATGGCTTGTCGGTGAAGTTGGCCCTGGGGAAGGTGGTTATGCTAACTTCAGCGTTAATGTCAGAAGCGATGCTCCAGATGGAACTGAAATCATAAATTATGCCACGGTCCATTTTCCCAGTGTTCCTGAGGTAACAAGAACCAATGGTATTGTCTCCATAGTTAGGTTAAATCAACCACCGGTTGCAGAAGCTGGGGGTCCATATACGGGTGTTGAAGGCACAGAGATTACGTTCGATGCTTCAGCCTCTAGTGACCCCGATGGTGATGAATTACAATACCGCTGGGATTTTGATAACGATGGCATTTGGGATACAGAATATTCTACCGAACCAACAGTTACATACACTTGGTATGATGATTATACTGGTGAAGTTGTTGTTGAGGTTTATGATAGCGAATATACTGATATGGATACAACAGCAGTAATGGTGAACAACGTCGCGCCGATTGTAGATGCAGGACTTGACGCCATTATCAATGAAGGAGATACTTTCACTAGATTAGGTTTATTTGAAGATCCAGGATATGACACCTGGACCGCGACAATTAACTTCGGGGATGGTTCAGAACCTCAACTCCTTACTCTAAACCCTGACAAATCCTTTAGCCTGAGCCATGTTTATGCAGACAACGGAGTCTACACAGTGATTGTAACGGTGACAGACGATGATGGTGGGGAGGGAAATGACACGCTAGAGGTATCAGTGAATAATATTGCGCCAACTGCATCCATTGATAATGTTATTCAGCCGTTCCCTGATTTCATACTACCAACCGATGTACTTGAATTCTATGGCAGTTTCATAGATCCAGGCACATTGGACACCCACACAATCGAATGGGACTTCGGTGACGGAACTATAATTACAGGAACATTAACACCAACACATGCCTACACTGAGTCCGGCGTATATACAGTGACACTTACTGTGACTGATGACGATGGCGGTGTAGGTATCGCATCCGTTGAAATAATTGTGGAGAGCCCGGCAGAAGCAACCCAAGAAGTCTTGGAAGACATTGAGGAGATGGAACTGCAATATGGAATGAATGAAAGTTTGAGTTCCAAATTAGAGAATGCTATCAAGTCAATGGATAACGGTCAATATAATGCAGCAGCAAACCAACTTAATGCCTTTATAAACCAAGTTGAAGCCCAGCGTGGTAAGAAACTCACAGAGGAACAGGCAGATGCGCTCATCGCTGCTGCTCAATGGATAATTGATAATATAAATGCTAACGGATCATAGGCTATGACCATCTATCATTAACCCTCTCTTTTTTCTTTTTTTATAATCGCTAGGTAACATTGGGTGAGGCGAACTCCAAACTGAATTTTAATTGCATAATTAAATCATTGATTTAAAAATTGAGGCGAGAGGGAGTTGTGTGAAACAAGAGGGAAATTAGATTAAGTACCAAGGGGGAAAGTCTGATACAAAATA
>CBDVCJ010000180.1:0-8185 GCA_965372445.1 uncultured Thermoplasmata archaeon
ATCCCCTTCGGGCATTTTCAAAGCCGAGGTAACTTGGCGAAGCAAGTTACCGCAGTCCCGTGTAATAGTATTATTTTCGATACTCCCGCGCTCCCGATGTTAAGCTATAGATGTCATACATTGTTCATTAATTAAAAATTGTTAGTGAAACCCTGCAAAATTAAGAGCTCTCATTAGTACCCCATTTTAAAATCTTATTATTCTCCCGTATCTTTTTAAATAAATCCTCTTCCTCCTCTTGTTCATATTCATCTATTCCCCTGTCATCTGAAACTGGTTTTTCAATATCGCGTGGGGGGTGGTAAACTCTGGCTCTATTATTTTGCATGGCGAACTCTAATTCCTTATCTTTTAACGATAAATCAAATTTCAACCGTTTAGTTTCGAGCTTATTCCTCTCACATTCAATTTCAAGTTCTAATACTTGTTTCAGATCTTGCTTTTTATCTAAAATCTCGCTCTCGACCCGCTTGCGCAACTCAAGCTCTTTTTCACTCATCTCAAGCTCAAATCTCAGCTTTTTCGTTATTTGCTCGTGCCCTTTTTCCAACTGCCGTTGGATTGACTGGAATTCCTTAACCTTTTCTTTATTCTGCTTGATGAGGCTTTTTTCGCTATTTTTCAATTCCTTCAATAGCTCTTTCTCTTTTTGCTTGGATTCTTTTATTAATGACTTCTCAGCACGCTCATATTCATGCTTTAATTTTGCACGCTCCTCAGAAAGCTTTGTCTCCAAATAATTGGCTTTATCAATTTCATTGATCTTTTCCATCTCTTTTTCACGGTTATGCTGTTCGGCCTCAAATTTATTGGTTAATGCATTTTCAAGTTTCACCATCTCAATTTCGACCTTCTTATTATATTTGGCTTTATAATCGTCAAACAATTTTTTCAGTCTCTTTTGTAATTGCAGCTCACGTGCCCTGAATGCCGCTTCAATTTTTGCTTTCAATGCAGGGTCTGAAGCACTTAGCTTTAACTCAATTGTAGTATCCACCAAATTGTCTTTCGGTGCCGACATTTGATCCCTAAACCCTTTATTGGGCCCTAGATTATCAATTTTGATTAATATCGGGTGAAGCACCTTACCTAAAATACTTACGGATAATTTGTATATGCTGGCTTTTCCGATGCTAGTTACTGAGTCATTATTCACAATTCGGTATATTTTCTCCAATAACTCGCTTAATATACCTTTACAGTCAGGGAATTCTTGATTAAATGCCTGGATGTGTTCCGGGGTGGTCTTTAAGGTCGGTTTAGTTACACGATGATAAAATCGCAATGTGCTAATACAAAAAACCCACAGTTCCCTTAAATATTCTTCAATACCTTTTTTATCAAAAAGTACCTCAAATAAATCATGGCGAAGTGTGTAAACATAGTGTCGAACCGTCAATTCGATCTGAGCACGTAAATATTCGTATTCCGGTTCTGAAGATAGCTCTTTTAGATCTTCACCTGCAATTACTTTATAATTAGTTCTAAGCTCCAAGATCTTTTCAGGGACACTATCTAAAATCCCAAGCAATTCTGTATGCTCGGTTATATAGGGCGATTCTACTCGATCTCCCAAAATCTTTTTCCATTTATTGAAGATCACCGATAGCTTTAGCAAACAACTTTCATCAAAACTATTTACCACAATAAATAATCGTATAGGCTCAAGTAAATTCATATCCTCAGCGAGATCATTGTCTTCTTCATCATTGCTTGCGCTCGTAATTTTCGAGCCATAGATCAAAGAACTGATATGATTCTCACCTAAGGCGTCCACAATTTCTTTCACGATCAGCTCTGGTATATTTTTTACTTTTTTTATTTCTAACATTATCTCACAGTTACCTTTCGATTTATTTCATACTTAGTAAGTTCACTACTATTGAGAAATGTCATCGTACTACTTACCAACATGATAACTGTAGTTTAGCCCAAGCTAAATCGACAGATTCAGAATAGGATCGAATAAGCCTGATTGTGACTACAGGCAATTTCATGTGACTCTTAGCTCTACCCAATAATCTTCTGGCATTTCACGAGCAAGCTTGAGCGCGCCATCAGCACCAGCATATATGGGGTCACTAACGACCGTAACCTTGACACCGCCATAACGTTTCATCTTGTCTTCCAGATATTCTGGTAACCCTTTTATCTGACAGCATCCACCGGCCAAAACAACATTGTTTCTTATCTCGTGCTGAAATTCCGGGTCGTAGCTCGATATTAACCTTCTTAGATTATCTGAGATATCCGGTACAATGCTTTCACACGATTTCTGAAGCTCGACGGTTATATCAAACCTGCCGTCTTGACCATCTAATGGAAATTCGACAGTCACTGGTTTTTCCTTCTCAGAAACGAAACCGTGTTTCTCTTTCCATTCCTGCACCATATTTTCAGTAATCTGGGCTCCTTTATAGCGCTTCTTGACGATATTCAACAAAAGCTCGTCGATGAAGTCACCGGCTTTCGTGATCGATGCTTCATCCTCGTCCTCCGGTAAGGTGCCGTGCATTCTGCAGAGATCAACGGTCCCAGCACCAATGTCAACGATTATCGAGTTGTTCAAGCGGTTCAAACCATAGGCCACTGAAAATGGCTCGCTAACGACCATAGCAGCATCTAATACCCTTTGTGCGGTCTCTTTGAGTGCTTGCTTGTTGATGTGGTCCGTTAACGCGGGGGCACCAATTACACCATAGACTTTCTTGTATTTTTTGCCATTTTTGCCCAATTCTATTGCATATTTTATCAATTCTTTGGCGGCTTCCATGTCTTTAGGCGTATTTTTGATCACACCCTGTTCTATAGGTCGGAATACTTCCAAGGCAAGTCGATTTTTCAAGGCCTCGTCTCCAAATAATATCTTCTTTTTCAAATATTTTTTCGCGACGACATCCTTTGGCCAACCTACTACTGTCTTTATGGTTCGCTTGATCCCGGAGCTCGTTGAGATCGATGTGCGGGCAGTACCGAAATCTATGCCGATATACAAAATTCCGTTCTCAGAGTGTTTCTTTCGTCCTTTGTCAGTCTTGATAATGCGCTCTACTTTACTCTTTTTCTTTCTTCCTCTCTTCACCAATCTACCGCCTCCTATGCGGTTGATAAATCACTTAATATATTACAGGTTTATAAGCATTTCCCTCGTTAATAGCTATCCTCCAGTACTTTTTTTTCCTTATCATAAACCCATAACCTTGATCAATTATTTATTAAATGCATGTGATATAATATCCTTCGTACCTCGAACATTGTTCATTTTGCCATCCCATTTATTCAAGACCTCTCCAAACTGCTCTTCAACCTCCGCCAAAACATCCTTTGCGACCTTCGAAAGCTTTTTATCGTCGCCTTCGCCTTTATAAACGAACACCAGAAAGACCCGGCCTGAGCCGCCCGGTTCGATACAGAGTTTATTATCACCAAACTCCAACTTTTTCAGCCCGCATTCCTTCTCGTCCTTGAAAGAATCCTTAACGAAGTCCTGGATCGCGGTCAGCATACCGCTGAACAAGTCCGTATCTAGATCCGGTACAAGTCTCCGGGTCGCATGAGCTAAAAGCGAGCCATCTTGATATATTAAAAATACATCCTCCACGAGCGGTTTGCGACGTTTATATAAAATGAAGAATGCCATAATAATAATTATGATAATAATGAAAATAATTAACCATAAAAAGATTTGATCAAATAACGATGAGGTTTCTGATGGGCCTTTAACACTCACATAAACCTGCCTGTACGCAACACCCTCCCCATCCGAAACTGTGATCGTTACAATATCAAAATCAATTGCTTGGTTGTACCTGAAGGTTAGATTCAAGCCGTTCACCGTCACATACGAGCTATCTGTCGAGACTATCAGGTCTGAATTGAGGTTGTCAATATCTTGCAAATATTGGCTAAGATCTAATATCCACGCATTATTTATATTGCCGGTCTGGTTAGCAATTTCGGATATTACAGGTGGATCGTTCACAGGTACGACAACGATGTCGATCGTTTCCTCTACCAATGCATCTTTATCGTCTATCGCTCGGAAGGTGACTCGTTCGGTACCGAACCAATTAGGTAATGGAGTAACCCGTATTGTATGGTTCTGAAGAAAAGTTACGTTAATATTATTCTCACCAATAGCTGAGTAAATAGGCTCACCGTCCCGATCGATGAAGTAGTGAGTTATATTAAATGGATATGCAATAGTGTCTTCGTTCATAATAACATCTGGCAGGTTAGCTATCGCCTCCGGCGGAAAGTTATCTGTAACTTCAACGTTAATCACATCCCAATCCGAGCTCAAGCCGTCAGAGACTGTTATTGTCAGCATTTGAGTTGTCCCAACATAGCTGTAGGAATAATTCAGTATCATCATCAGATTATTTACAGGGTCCAATCTAATATTTATTGTATCTGAGAAAATTAAGTTATGATCACTAGTATCGTTATCCGGGTCTGTTATATATGGTGAAAGGTCTATTTTATAGTCCCAATCATAATGCACCACAAGATCCGGTATACCTTCTATTGTTGGCATAATGTTCTGGACTGGTTCCGAATATAATGTAATGTAAACAGTATTCGATTCTTCTGTCAATCGAATCAAACCAGCTTCATCAGAATAATCTATTGTGAAATAGTTGGATATTATCGTTCTATTCTCAATTTCTGAACCGACCTGACAAGTCAGTATAAAAGAATGGGCACCAACCTCTAATGATGGGAAGCGCCATGAATAATTTACACCTGAAATTATTGGAGCTACACCGGAAGTATCGGAGATGTATTTCAGTGATGCAGGCATTGAATCATTGATCCATACATTCATTGCAGGTTCTGTGCCAATAATGTAGTAATGCAGGAAATAGTCAAAGGTCTGCTCTGCAACGACACTAGAAGCATTTGCCACCAGATACGGCGAAACCTGCGGAAGTGTGCCTGTAGCGCTGAAAATAACTTGCGAAATGCCCTGAGCGTTGATCTCGGCATTAATCGTGTTTTTGCCAGGCTTTGTATCCAAAGTGAGTGTGATATTTGCACGGCCTTTTTCATTTGTCATTGTAAGGTTCGCATGATTGAAGCTGCTATCGCCGTTAAGGTCGGCGGTGGTGATGTTGAACCATACATAAACACTTTCTCTAATCGGATTGTCATATTGATCCTGTACTTCAACAATAAAAGGTTCCTGTAAGGGTGTACCTGCAGTGCCAATCTGATTGTTGCCTGATACAATAGTTATCTTATATGGCTCGCCCGCATCTATCATAACATATGACTTATTGGATATGTCCTCAACTCGATCTTTTATCGTAATATTATCAAAACCAGGCACTGTTCCTGCGCTGTAATCGACCGAGTAACCAGTTGCCGCGCTACCCCGAAAGTTATTCAGCATACCCATATGTTTTGTCAAGTCCCATTTTGGGGTCCAAGTACGGTTTTTTTCGGTTTCGGCAGCATCATTCCAACCAACAGCCGTATAACCCACAATAGTTTCTCCGACATTAACTGTGTTGGGCGTTGGATACTCATACATTGGTGATAATGCAATGTGATCTAATGGATTGCCAAAAATCATTATGCAAGATCTATTGGAAATTCCCGTGCTAATATTTGTAATTGTTATGTTATCATGGCCCGGCACAATTCGAGCGGTATAATCCACGGTAAATCCCGAAACCGCATTTCCATCCTGATCTGTTAATTGCCCTAAGTCATCAGTTGTACTCCACGTCGGTGTCCAAGTATAGTTCTTTTCAGATTGTTCTGCATTGTTCCAACCGACAGCGCGATAGCCGATCGTCCCCATGACCCTTACTTTATTAGCGGAAGGATATGAATATATCGGGCTAAGTGAAATATGATCTAACGGTTTGGTTTTGATCAGTGTTATTTTCCAATCACTTGATCTATTGGTATCCTGACCATTGCGTATTCGTTTTAGATATTGTATTACTGAAGGCGCTGGTAATGGCGCTGTGTCCTGTTGCCAACCGCTATTCGAGGTTGTGTCTTTGGGATGTTCATCAATTTCAGAACCTGTGCCATACTGCATATAATCAAAAATACAGCCATTTCCACTATATCTCAATATCACGTCATCGCCAAGATCGTCCCACCAATCAGTCCCGCCAATATAGATGGTCTCTGTATTGCCGCTGAACTCAGATGCGTTTTCTTCGGTACCCGATCTGAGTGTTAAGCGTTCAAATGCAGGGATGGTAATGTTTGGCAGCATAGAATAGTTACCGTCCTGGTCCGTAACCATCACATCATGGATCTTGACTGCGGTTGAACAGTTATTATAGAGCTCTATCCACTCATTATCATCGATATTGTTTGATGACACTTTATTTATCAATAACTTTGGTCTATAGTATATCAAATGTCCCCAGCTATCAGGTATGTCTTCTAGATTGCTTGTCGGGTTCAATCTATCCGGCCAATATATTTTATCGCTGCTGCTTTTTTCAAAAATCTTAACACCAAACCCGATCAAGTTACCCTCCTCGGGTTTAAAGATCGCACTTACATTAATTTTAAACATATATAGTTGCAGTGTTTCCAGAAGGTCTCTTGCATCGACCTCCCAATCAATAGGCCATGGTATGTTCATCCATTTTGTACCGTCTCCCCGTTTTGCAATTTTCGAAAAACCTACGCTCTGCATTTTACATTCCACATACAAGTCGTCGGCCTGTGGGGCTTTACCACCGTCATGGAACTTATCGAAAACTATCGTGCAGTAATCACTATTATCAGCTTTACTATCATAGCTGGGATCTAATACTACCGCAATATAGAGATAACTACCATTTATTTTAGAATGCACAGTGAAATAATCGCTGTTGCCGATGCTTACAAGGTCGAATTTTGCGTCCGCCCATTCCCCATTACCTTTAGCGCCGCTCATGTCGGGGGCTATATTAGAGTGTGGTGCAACTAAGCCATATCCATTATTTAATAAGATATTACGCGCGGGAGTTTCGGTACTTGGGAGTAGCCATTCTGGGTTATCGGATGCGTCATTAGCTTGACCGACCCTGAGCTGAGGCTGAATATTTGGAAGAACTATGCTACAACAAATGATAGCAATAAGAGTAATTCTCAATATTATATTATTTCGAAATTTCAAGCTCGTTCTCCTCCTTCGGAACCTCTCTTCGAAACCAATAGTCCGCAACTATTGGCATCTATTTCTAAATATGATTTCAGTATTAAATGTCTGGCTCATTGGCAAATTCGGATTTGGAATTATTTGGTTCATGTCACAGAGCCTACAAATGCATCAAATTGTGGGTTGACCATTAAATCGCCAATAGGCTTTCATCAAGTCCATTTGCAGCCCTCTTGCGTTTTCCTCACCCTTATAACCCGTTAATAACGAAACCAGCCGTTCGATCAGCCTTTTAGCGCCTTCTTCATCAAATTGTTGAAAGTCTATGCCTGCATCGGTCAACTGTTTTCGTACTATGTACATCGCCATCTCTTGATCGTCCATAGCCTCGCAAAATCGGATGGTTATGTAATCAAGCAATGCCGATGGATTCTCGAAGTTTTCAGGTACTGCGCCAAGTTCAAAATTTGGTTTTACAACGATCTGTTCATCTGAGGCTATTGATTCTGCAATAGTTTGAAAGGCCTGCTCGACATTATCGCCAGTCTTTGCACTTGTCGGGAAAATTGAGCAATTTTGAACTTCGAGAATTTTTTTTACTGATGCGAGAGCGTCTGGATTTGATTGGGCAAGATCATATTTGTTTGTTAGTATAACCAGAGGTACGTCCCCACCTGCAAATTCATACAGATTAGAGATCCAGTTCTGAACATGCTCGGCAGTTTCGGGGCGCGTAATATCGCAAACTATTATAGCACCTTTGGCATCTCGAAATGCAGAAGCATGGATGCGTTTAAACTCTTCCTGGCCCGATATGTCCCAGATCAATAGCTTCATTTCACTATCTTTGTCAGAAATATAAACACTCTTTTTTGAAACTACAGTTCCGAGAGTAGAAATGTATTTTTCATCAAAAGCCCCAATAACAAAGCGCCTTATTAGCGAGGTTTTACCGACTGAAGGATCGCCACAGATACAGATCTTCCTGACAAATTCCTCCATCTTAGACCTCCTGACCATAGATACGAATTTGGGCGATTTTGATAAAACTTTCTAATTCATTCTCTT
>CBDVCJ010000181.1:0-8114 GCA_965372445.1 uncultured Thermoplasmata archaeon
TCATTTTTGCGCCACCCTTTTATTAATATCAACAATAAGATCGTAAGCTTTCTCCAACGAATCTGATACTGCGATCATGCCGTTATCTTGTAAGAGTAAAACATTTTGACCTTTTAATAATTTCAAGATCTCCATTGCGAGCTCAGGTGTCATGTATTTTACTTTAAATGGTGTGATCGTAATGCCCTTTAAATTGGGCGTCGAAAATTTATCTTCAATAATATTATTTCGAATATGTATTATTCCACCTACGTTTGTAAATCCGCGATAAATAAACCAATGTAGCGGAGTATCCATAGCTGGCTCTTTTTTACCTCTAGCAATAATATTATTTCGCACCGGGTCATACTCCAAGATCTCTATTATGCCTGACGGGTCAAGATCTTTCAGATCGGAATTGGCCGAGGTAGTAATAAATCCCCTGCCATAGGCTGCGCTTATGCTACCTGAGACCACACCCTCCAACTCTAAAGCCTCACAGGTCTTTTTACCGATCTCTATTAGCTCCTTGCCCAACGGGCTATTGTGGGCTTCACGCATCGGGAATATCGTGGTGGGTTTAACTGCCGCTAAAATTCGCTCCTCTGGTATCTCCATAAAATCACTTTTATGAATTTGCCCCTGGTTCGGAATTGGAATCGTGGTATAATTAATTTGGTATCTATTTTATCAGGGATTAAGGTTTGAGGATTGAGGATTGGGGCAACCTTCGGAAAGACGAGAGACGAAAGGCAAAAGGCGAAAGGTAAGGAAAGCTTTCGCTTATCGCTTTAAAAATCCAAAATGGATTTTTAATGCGAGGCAACTTGGCGAAGCAAGTTACCGCAGGAGGCAATGATATTTTTCCGTCTGTCGCCTATCGCCTTTCCGAAGGAAATCTCCAATCCACTATGACACACCCTAAGTGTGGGAACGAACGAAGTTCGGGCACGCACTGAGGGTTATTTTCGAAGAAAATGACCCGTGTCCTTAATCCTTAATCCTCCACCCTTTAGAAATATAACAAAAACATTTTTAAACTTGTAACCGATTTTCAGTAACCTTAAAAACTAAACACCTTAGCTGTTCCAGGGGGCTAACGATTTGAGAATAAAGGCGATCATAATTGCCGTAATGTTGATGTTTTGTGCTGTTAGTATAGCCTTGGGTCCCGGTATTTGGGCTGCAACTCAGGACAAAGGCTCCGGTGCGTCACCCCCAAACTTCGCACCTTTTATCGGTCAAAATTATTTTTGGAGCGAGGCCGAGATCTTATCCGAACCGATCTTTGGGCAGGATATTAATTTAGGTACTTCTTTTGATCCAAAAATGGCGGTTGAAGGCGACAATATCTATCTAGTGTGGCAAGATACCAGTAACTTGAACGGTGCTGGTACTGACCTGGATGTGTTCTACAGATATTATAATGGAAGTGGATGGTCTGAAATCCAGATAATTTCCGAGCCAATACCTGGTGTTAATACAAACAATTGGGGCTCAAGAAGTCCTAGGATCGCTGTTGAGAATAGCTCGATCTTCGTGGTCTGGGCTGATGATACCGATCTATACGGGGCGGGCTCCGATTCCGATATCTTTTATATTAGTAATATTTCCGGCGCGGGTTGGAGCGAGGTTCAGGTGATTTCCGAACCGGTCCCGGGCCAGGATATTAATAAAGGTGCTCGTTATCCGACAATAGCGGTTAATAATAGCAAAATATACGTTACATGGGCGTCAAGTAATAATACAAATAATGCAGGTACCGACCGCGACATCTTTTTTCGCTGCAATCTTACTGGTAATGGTTGGGAAGATTTTCAAATTATCTCCGAACCCGTGATGGGCCTGGATATTGATGGCGAACGCTCGGATTTTCCGGAGATCGCGGTGGAAAACGGTAATATATATGTTATCTGGGAAGGCGATAATGATACCATTCCGCAATTAGACGACGATATGTCATTTCGTTGTAATTTAACAGGGATCGGATGGGAAGACATCCAGGTAATTTCCGAACCGGTTATGGGTCAAAATAACGATTACGGTGATTCATTCTATGGAGAAATTGCCGTTGAGAACGGGAAGATCTATACTGTTTGGGTGGATCAATCTAATTATAGCGGTGCAGAAACAGATTATGATATTTTCTACCGGTCCAACCTCACAGGTTCGGGGTGGGAAGATATTCAAGTTCTCAGTGAACCTGTTGTTGGTATGAACTATAATATAGGAAATAGTTACTCGCCTGCAATTGAAGTTGAAAATGGCAATATTTATGTTTGTTTTTACGATCTAAATGCGACCTACAACTCAGGTACCGACCGGGATGTGTACTTCACCTGCAACCTCTCCGGAGGTGGCTGGGAACCACTGGAGATCGTATCGGAACCTGACCCCGGTCAGGATCTTAACCCCGAAGCCTCAAGAGACCCCGATGTGGCGGTAGTGGAAGGTGTCGTATGCATTGCCTATCGTGATGAAAATAATACCAGCAGTTGTGGCCCTGACCAGGATATATTTTTCAAATGGAGATCAGGGTCATTAAGACTTAACCAGCCTATTGTTGACCCGTTGTTCGGGAATACGAGTACGATATTCAATTATTCGATCAATTATTCACATATAGATAATAAGGTGCCAATAAAGATCGTGGTGAACCTCAGCGGTATCGAATACCCCATGTTGGAAACTGACCCTGCCGATACTGATTATTCTAACGGAAAAATGTATTATTATCAAACGACATTGAATATTAGCGATAACCACACCTACAAATTTTGGACCTCAGACGGCGAGAATATCACCTACACAAATCTTGTTCAATATCCTATTGTTTACAATACCGCGCCTAACATCACAACTCATAATAATCTTACTGCAATTGAAGATATTTATTATGTTGTAGATTATGAATATGAAGATATCGATCTAATAAATGTTGGCCAGATCGGGACCTGGAATTGGTCGACCAATGCGTCCTGGTTGAATTTTAATTCTACAACTGGTATTCTAAATGGAACCCCATCAAATAATGATATCGGAACTTATTGGGTAAATATCTCGATCAATGATACAATAGATATCGACCACACTAATTTTACAATAACAGTTATAAATGTAAATGATGCCCCGGTTATAACTACGAATGACGTCGATCTCGCACCCGAAGATTCTCTTTACGAGGTAGACTACGAGGCGACCGATATCGATTCGCCCCAATCTCAATTGATCTGGGAGATGAATACCAACGCAAGCTGGCTGAACTTCAATACCGTAACAGCTTTACTTAGTGGCACACCCACAAATGACGACGTTGGCGAATATTGGGTTGAGATCACGGTCAATGATACCATTGATTTTGACGAAACCAATTTCACGCTTACCGTTGAAAATGTTAATGACCGTCCCGCGATAACCACAATGGACGTCACTACCGCCCCCATCGATGTTCTTTACGAAGTAGATTATAACGCAACAGATATCGATAGCGTATTAACCCAACAGGTGTGGTCTTTGGTGACGAACGCGAGCTGGCTCGACCTAAACTCGGAGACCGGCCTTTTAAGCGGCACCCCGACCAAAACTGAGGCTGGCTGGTATAATGTCAATATCACGGTCAACGACGGCGACGGCGGCGAAGATTGGCACGAGTTCATTTTGACCGTACTACTAGACAACTACCCACCAACCATCATAACCGAAGATGTAACGAGCGCGGTGGTGGATGAGTTATATGAGGTCGATTATGACGCGACAGATGCAGATACACCTTTGGATGAATTGTTATGGACCATTGACACAAATGCAACCTGGCTGATCATCGAAAAAAATCTTGGGATATTAACAGGCACACCGAAATCAAGTCATATCGGCTCGTATCGGGTCAATGTAACGGTCACCGATGATGAAGGCGCATTTGATTTCCATGATTTTAAGTTAAACGTATACTTGACCTTGAATCAACCTCCCGATATAACTACTGTCGATCAAACCTCAGTTACAGTAGGTAAGGACTACTTGGTTGATTACAACGCCACCGACGACCGCACCTCAGTCGCCAATTTGCGGTGGTATTTGCAGACCAATGCATCGTGGTTAGACCTCGATCTAAAAACCGGCGAGCTGAGCGGCACACCGTCCCTAAATGATGTCGGGACATATTGGGTGGAAGTCTCGGTTTTCGATACCGAGGATGGTTGGGACGTCCAAAATTTCACGCTCAGGGTATCCCAAGAGCCCCCGACGGAAGAAAGAATGGAATTAACCAACCCGACCTTAACTCCCACCGAAGGTGATACCGAAACCGAATTTACATTTACGATCCATTATCGTCATTTAGACGATCAGGGGCCGGTATATGTCCAACTTGTAATTGACGGCGAGCTTCACAATATGAACTTATCACAGGGTGAAAATCCGACTAACGGTAATTATGCAGTAACACTGAAATTATCAGAGGGTGTGCACACCTATTATTTTGTCACCTCCGATGGCTCAAATACGGTCAGGAGCGACGATCAAACAACCCCGGATATTAAGGCAAGGGGCAAAGACGGCAGTGATAAAACATCTATGGACTGGTTGATCTGGGTGGCGGTTATTATAATTGTCATTATCATAGTGATCATACTTTTATTAATTTTCTTGAAAAAGCGTAAACCCCAAGAGGAGCCGGAACCGGCGCCGCCGGCAGAAACGCCCGCCGAAACACCGGTGGTCGTAGCCCCGCCGCCCCAACCCGTGCCCGTGCCGACGCTCGCGCCCACTGTTGCCACACCCACAGTTGTGCCGACGGTTGTCCAACCTGTGCCTATGGCTGATGTGGATGAGGCAGAGGAATGACTTAGTTGTGGGATTGCTTATGGTTGCCACTTGGCGTAGGATTGCTTTATGGTTACTATTAGGCGTGGGATATGGTTGACTAAATATTGGTTCGTGGGACATGTTTGTTCGTTCTTTGGTTCGTGAGATTGCCTTAATCAACAATTACCGAATGAATCAGACGAACAAATGTGTTTAGGCAATCCAACGAATCAAATCAATGGCACTCATGTCCCACGCCTAATGGTGATAACTTGACAATCCTACGCCATTTAGCATACAAATAGCAATCCCACGTCTTATAGCAATGAGCCCCAATCCCACATCTCCACAACTTGGGCGGCCATAATCACATTTTATCAAAGTTACCTCAGAACTCATCACTCTTGTGACAACGTTACCACAGAACATCGAAATAATTAAATAATAACTCCCAATATTGCCTTTTCTAATTGGTGATATAAATGTGTGAATCCACAGTTTATCTGGAAGAGAACGGCGAGCGTCAGGAGGTCATGGCGGATGTCGCCAAGATCACGGTTCTTGAAGATAAGATCGTATGCCGAGATATAGTTGGCGAGACGCGCGAAGTGCCGAATGCTTGGATTAAGGAAGCGAATTTGGTCGAACATGCCATCATCTTAGTGAAAAAGTAACGCCTCTTGGTTTACGGTTTTGGTGGCGAGGCTCGTATCGTGGGGCGTATGGCGTACCTTGGCAGTTCCTAATAATACTACCAATATTACAAATACTACCAATACTACCAATAAAATCCCAAATCCCAAATCCCAACCTCTAAAAATCGATATAGTTAGGGGTCTACGGTAATTTACTGCATAAATTACCTTGCATTGAAAATTCCTACAGAATTTTCAAAGCAGGGGTCAGAGACAAGGGGTCATAGTGGGATAAGGGTGTTAAGGCACTCAGTTCCCTCACCCATATTCTCTGACCCCTAATATTGGGATTTTGCCATTGGGATTTCATTGGATTATTTGAATATTGGTAGTATTGGAAATATTCATAATTTGGGGTAATAATATGACAACTAACGAAAAGGGATTAAGAATAGCTATCTCAGGAAAAGGTGGTGTTGGTAAAACGACGCTTACAGTATTATTGGCCAAATTATTCGCCGATGAGGGCTCGAATGTCATTGTGATCGATGCCGATTCGTCGCCCAACCTTTCAGCCGCGCTCGGCATCCCGCGCGAACGTTCCGAGGCCATCGTGCCGTTATCGCGGATGTCGGACCTGATCGAGGAACGCACTGGTGTACGGCCTGGCCAATCCTACGGCCAGATGTTCAAGCTCAACCCCCAGGTTGATGACCTTATCGATAAGTTCGGGGTGGAAACCGAAGATAAGATCAAATTGCTGGTGTTGGGCACGATCAATGCCGCGGGCAGCGGCTGTTTCTGTCCCGAGAACGCGCTGATCAAGCGCCTCATGCGGCACCTGGTGCTGAAACGCGATGAGGTATTGATAATGGATATGGAGGCCGGGGTCGAGCATTTGGGGAGAGGCACGACCCAGAACATCGATGTGTTATTAACGGTTGTGGAGCCCGGGTTGAGGTCGGTGACGATCGCGAAAAAGATCAAGAGCCTTGCGGAGGAGTTGGAGCTCAAGAAGATCTTTGCGGTGCTGAACAAGGTCACAGACGAATCTGAAATTGATATAGTCAGGGACGAGCTTGCGACCCAGGATATTCTGCTGCTCGGCAGCATACCTTATGATAGGGCGTTGATCAATGCCGACCTGAAAGGCCAAACGGTGCTGAGGGTCGAGGATAATGAAAAGGTGTTGGAAGCCGCTGCCGCCATAAAACAGCAACTTGAGGAGAATCTGTAATATGGGACTTGGTGCAATTGAGTGCAATATTGCGGGGCTGAAGATCGGCGATCTGCATCCTGTTAGATTAATGGGTGTGCTCAATCTCAGCCAGGAATCTTTTTATAAAGGCTCGGTCGTCAAAACTAAACGTGCGGCGCTCGCACGCGCGCGGCAAATGGTGGAGGAAGGCGCGGAGCTGTTGGATGTCGGCGCGATGTCGACCGCGCCCAAGGTCAAGCACAAGAGCTACATTCAAGAAAAAGAGACGTTGATGCCGATCCTGAAGCAATTGCTCGATAATATCGAGGTGCCGCTCTCGATCGATACCTACCGCTCGAAGATCGCGGAGGAGGCCTTGAACATGGGCGCGCATGTGATAAACGATATCAGCGGCTTCACCCAAGATCCGAAACTGGTGGAGGTGCTGAAAGATCACGATGCACCGTCGATAATCATGGCAACCTCCAAGAGACCGGGCGATCCGCATACCGTCACGGATATCATCCAGGCACTGTTGAAGAGTATGACGCTTGCAGAACAGAAAGGTTATGACGCGGCCAAGATCATTATCGATCCCGGGATCGGGCTGTGGGTGCCGACCAAGGTCTACAAATACAATCTTGATATAATCAACAAGCTGGAACGGTTCAGGTGTATCGGCCAGCCCATACTGGTCGGTATCTCGCGCAAATCGTTCATCGGGGATGTGCTGGGTATACCGGATCCGTTTGATAGACTGCAAGGTACCTTGGCTGCAACTGCAATTGCGGTCTATAACGGCGCGCATATCGTAAGAACACATGATGTGAGTGCTACCGATCAGATCGTAAGGCTCGCGCAGAGGTTGAGGGGACGGTCCACGGTTCTGAGTGAGGGCGGTTACGAGGTCATGCCGATCGAGGAAATGACGCCGAAGGATGCGATGGTCGCGATGAGCGCGATCGGTGCTTCGAAAACCGGGGCGAAGGTTATGAGCACCAAGGCATCGTTCAAGACAATACTGGTGCGGAATCTGCGGCCGGTCGAGGCGGCGGTGATCAAACAGGAGATGCTCGCGCGGGGCGGGGAGGTTGCGGTGCCGAAAGAGGCCATAATTAACAAAGGTGAAGAGCTCGATATTATTATTTTTGGGACCGTTCTGCAGATCGGGCAACTGGCGGCTAAGCTTAAGAGTTGTAAACCTGAGAGTTTGAAAAAGGTTAGTAAATTGCTGCGGAAAGTTATGATAGAAGATGATTTGGATTTTAGGTATAAGTATGAGGTTGGGTAGGCTTGGAAATTACAATGGATCTTCGATGATGGAAATGAGTGTTGAGTTATAACAAAAGCCTCCTTTTTTAATGCAAAAGTTGGAGAATTCGGGTACTGATTCTTTCTTTTTTTTTCTTTTTTTTATATTTGATAGCAAAATTAAATATTCAGTACATCTTTATAGATGTTGCAAGGGTATTAAGCATTGCAGATCTGTGGCTTAGCAA
>CBDVCJ010000182.1:0-8103 GCA_965372445.1 uncultured Thermoplasmata archaeon
TCTGAAGACATTGATCTGCGTTTTTTCTTATAAAAAATAATTACGATTATTATAGCAATTAGTATTATTGAAATGAAAACTATAAATGTAAAAATTAAAGATTGTGAATCATTTGTTGATTGCGTCTTATCTGATTCATTTTCTCCAAATGCATATATTATACCCTTTTCATAACCAAAAGTACCTGTTATTATCTTATCTTCACATATAATAGATTCTGTGGAAACAATATCAAATAGAAATTTACGTGTAATTATATCTCCATTTTCTATGTTAAAAATATATAAACAATTTTCGGCGCCAATTATTGCTTTCCCATCAGCTATTGTTGGTTGGAAATCAATCCAATCATTAACTGTAAACTCCCATGATTTTGAGAATGTATCAATATCTAAGGTGACAAGAGATGATTTACTAGATTTTATTTTGGTCCAAAATAAAATTTTTCCATATCCTAAAGTAGGCGTATATACATTTCCATCACTAGAATAATTGGATATGAGGGTGCCTGTATTTGGATTTAAAGCATAAAGATGATGGTCGTTTGATCCTATATAAACAATATCCTCGTTTATTACAGGTGTAGAAACTACCTCATCATCAGTTTGAAATTCCCATAACTTACTTCCATTATCTTTATTTAATCCATAAACATTTCCATCCTTACATCCAGCTATAACTTTTCCATCAAACACAACCAGAGACGAAAGAAAGTTATCGCCAGTATCAAAGGTCCAAAGTATTTCACCGTTTTCAATATTTATTAAATATATCTGGCCATCATAAGAAGTAACATATACTTTTTTTTCATGAATAAATGGGGGAAATAAGTTTGTACCAATTTCTGTATCCCAAACTATTTCTCCCGTGATTTTATTCATAGATAATAAATGTCTTTTGGAGCTGACTATTAGTTTATCTTGGTAAATTGCTAATCCATAAACATCATACTCAAGTTTTTTCATCCACTTTTCTGTACCATTTTTAAGATCTAAAGCATAAACTGCATTGATGCCATCATATTTGGTCTCAAGATTAGGGCCACCAATCTCGGTTATATAATTTCTTAAACCTACATAGACCGTATTATTATCTGCAATAATTGACATAGGTGCGCCATCTACTGAAAAAGTCCAAAGCTTGTCCAAATTATCAGATATTGAAGATGAAGAACAACCAGTGTTTAAATCATCATGTCCGTATTGTGGCCAATTATCTCCATTAACATTTAAAGGGACTGCAATCATTGCAAATATTAATAACCAGGTAATAAAAATTTTAAACATTCTTTTCATAGGTACACCTTTAAATTATTGGAGTTTGGTATTAAATAAGGTTTTCAGTGTCCACCTTTGGTCGTTCAATGGCTAAGCCCCAGCCTCGCATCTATTCCTCAACATTATCTTCTGGTGTTTTGATCTTCGGCACCGGAGCTTGTACCTGTGGCTCTGTAGGTTGCTCCACAGCGGGCTCTTGCGCTTCAACTCGTGGCTGTGGTTCAACTTGAGGTGTTGGCATGGTTTGGTCTTCCACCTGCGGCAACGGTGCCGGTTGTGGCGCGGGCTCGACCTGTGGTTGCGGTACTTGTGGCGTAACCTCGGGGGTTGGCGGTTGCTCGGGTGAAATTTCAGGAACTTGAGGTTGCACTGGGGGTGGTGTCTCTGGAGTTGGTACTTGTTCATGTGGAACCTCAGGTGGCACTTCTTCTGGTGGCGGAGGCGGTGCTTCTTCAACTGGCGGTTCTTCTTCCTTCCCTTTCTTCTTCTTGAGGAATATGAACAGTAAAATCAGTACGACGATTATGATAACCACAATTATTCCAATCCCTGCATATAGCATTGTGTTGTCTTCATCGCCATCTCCGTCTCCAGGTGGATGACCTGGGGCTCTCTTAACAATTATCGGTGTTACCTCTGTCCGTTTAGTATATTCACCCAGAGTAGCTGTGAAATAATAGGTGTGTGCTCCTTCTGATAATTTAGTGCTATACTCGTATGAATTGCTACTGGTATTGTATTTTAGATCATAGGCTATTTCATCAATAACCACTTGGATAGAATCTGGTAGATCTCCCTCCGGGTGGCTATAATCTACTGAAAATGTGAACATAGTCTCAGTATCACCGCTTGTGGGTGTCATTGAAGGATTACTCAATTCAGGCTCGAATGAGGTTATCGGCTCGGTTGTTACATAAAGTGTAAATTCGCTGTGATCCCACCCATCCTCGTTATCGAATACTGAGACCTTGACCCAATAACTTCCAACGTCATCAAGTTCGGGTGTTCCACTGAGTACACCCGTATTTGGATCGATACTCAACCAATCGCTTGTATTTGTTTCCAATGACCATTGTAAGTTATCAATTGGTGTACGGTCGTCCTCAGCTTCATAATCGACCGAATATTCTTCACCAACAACGGCATTAATATCATCTTTGGTTAGTATATCTGGCGGCTGGTTCGCGGTTGCATAAACAGTCACTGTAAACTTGTGCGAATCGAATCCACCTTCGCCATCGTTCACAGTCACATTCACCCAGTACCAACCGACATGACTTAAGGTGGGATTGCCACTTAGAGATCTTGTGAGTTTATTAAAACTTAACCAACTCGCATTAGAATTGTGTGACCAAATCAAAGAATCAACAGATGTGCGGTCATCGGTTGCTTCATAAACTGTATTGTATGTTTCACCTGCGGTTATGCTGACTTTATCTATCGTTGTAATTACTGGCGGGTCGTTTTCGAAACCTTCTGTGATCACAGTCAGAATAAAATCGTGCCAATCGCTACCGCCGTCACCGTCATCAACTGAAATATTAACATTATACCAACCTAAATCGCTATTTGTGGGCGTGCCTGAAAGGACTCCTGTACTTGAATCAAGATCCAACCAGGTTGCATTGGTGTTCAATGACCAGGTAAATTGCGATAATGGTCTGTCAATATCCGTAGCGTTGTAATCCACCATGTATAAAATATTGACATTGGCTAAAAGTTCATCTTCTGTTATGATTTCAGGGCGATCGTTGACATTCAATACAATCAAAGTAAAGTTATTAAAAGTTAATCCCTTGTCATCATCATCAACAGATACATTTACCCAATACTCACCAACATCATTATTAATAGGTATACCCGAAATAATGCCAGTGGTGGAGTCAATATCAAGCCATGAAGTTGCATTGGTGTCTAAAGACCACATTTGATTCGAAATTAAGCTATCAACATCGGAAGCATTGTAATCAACTTCATACAGTTCATCCTCGTAAGTGATTTCTACATTTGTGGTAGTTATTATTGGGTTGTCATTTTCATTCAAGACTGTTAATGTAAAATTAGTACAATCCTTGTCCATAGTATCATTGATCGAAATATTGACCCAATAAGTTCCAACATCATCATTTGTCGGTGTCCCGTAAAGCATTGCAGTTGTGGGGTTGAATAATAGCCATGTTGCGTTGGTTGAAAAGTTCCAAGTTCCAACCTGCCCAATCGTTTCTCTGTCAATATCTTCGTATTGATAAATGACTTCGTAATAAGTATCTTCGATGGCGGTTAGGTTATCTTGTGTTATAATATTTGGTTTTACATTGCTAACTTTTGGATTAAAAAAAATTGTTGAAGAAGTTAGATTAATACCATCAGACGCCCAAAATTTAGAAGTATGCACTCCAATATCTAAATGTGTGATATTAAAAAAATAATCTTTACCATCCAAATAATTGGTATCACTCGTATCAGTCTCTAACATAGTATACATTATGCCATCAATAGTTACATTTACATATAAGGGAGGTTTATTAGCTGTATGTAAATAATTTACCGAGTAATTAAAGTAAGTGTTAGTATTTCCCGAAAGTGGTTGCACCATACCGAAAGATAATTTTAGTTGTGAACCAATTGCATAGAACTTCCTGTCATTAGAGCCGAAGTAAATTGTTCCATCGGAACCAATTGCTGGCGAAGAATACACACCGCCTGAAGTCGAAAAGTTCCATTTTTTAGTTCCATTAGGATAAAATGCATATAGATTTCCATCACAAGAGCCAACATAAATTATTCCATCCGAACTTATCGCTGGTGATGTCTCTACAAAACTTCCGGTTGTAAAATTCCATTTTTTTGTACCGTTTGGGTTAATAGCATATAAATTACAATCCCGAGAGCCAGTATAAATCGTACCATCAGGACCTATTGCTGGAGATCCCGTCACTAAATGATTTGTTTGGAAACTCCATTTCTTAGTACCATTTGGATATACTGCATATAATCTACCGTCCCTACAGCCTAAATAAATAGTTCCATCTGAACCTATTGCTGGTGCAGCATAAATATCATCACCTATTAGGCAACTCCATTTTTTGGTACCATTTGGATAAATTGCATATAGTTTGCCATCATAAGAACCAACATAGATAATTCCATCAGAGCCTATTGCTGGCGATGATTCTACATAACCATTGGTCGTATAAGTCCATTTTATGGATCCATTTTTATCAACTGCATATAAATTATCATTATTGGCACCAAAGTAAATTGTCCCATCCAAGCCAATTGCCGGTGATGATTTTATATTTAAACTCATAACACCTAAATAAAGATTCCATTTTTTTGTACCGTTGGGATATATTGCATATAAATTCCAATCTCTAGAACCTACATAAATCGTTCCATCAGTATCAATAGCTGGTGAAGATTCTATCTCTCCCCAAGTTGTATAATTCCATTTTTTAGTTCCGTTTGGATTAAATGCGTATAGGTTCTCATCATTAGAACCGACATAAATTGTTCCATCGGAGCCAATTGCTGGCGAGGAATGAACCCAGTAATTTGTCATAAAATTCCATAACATATTTCCATTATTTGCACTTGTATTGTAAGGGCTTAAACCTGTCCGATTTAGATTTTGGCGGAACATTGGCCAAGAAGTGTTTGCGAGAGCACGTGATTGTATTGGGTTGGGTTTAGCATCAATGTTATTTGACATAATATCTTGATCAATATTTTGAATTACATTATCATCTAAATTTGATTCGTTATTACCTTTATATGAATTTATTGGCTTCGAACTTACACCACACAATATCGAAAGAAGAAGTAACAAGATTACAAATACTATAGCAATTTTCTTCATACCACAGCCCCCTTGACCATCATTCAGGCAATTTCCATAAAGAAGTACTAAATAATGAATTTTGCTATCAAATTCAAAAAAAGAAAAAAAGAGATATTCCCAATTATCGTGCCCAACTCGTGCAAAAATGAAAGAGTTCGGCTGGAAGAGAAATCCACTCCCCGCTACTCTCGGGATGCCGAATTTTATCAATCATATGACATAGGCAGGCCGAGAGGCAGGGCGAAAAAAGACATTGGTAATGTAATAGCATTTTTCGCCCGTCCGATAGCAATGTATTGGCATGGCTTTCAAAAATTCTTTTTCGGTTTTTTCAGGCTAAAGAATTTTTGAACCGATAGCTATAGTACAGGTTGTGAAGTGTAGCCACTGCGAAATCCAAAATCCCAATTTCAAACCTCAAAACAAATCCAAAATCCCAAATCCAAATAGTTAACGTGCGAACGACGGTTTTACGAACCCCGTTTGGTTGGCGTTGTTTTGATATGTTTTGATAACAGCTAAAATCGCGCCGGTGTGGCGATATGTTGATGTGCCTTGGATATAGGTAATTAAAAAACCATACCGCCCAACGCACCGTTATCGAGTTTGGATTTTGAGGTTTGGATTTTGGATTTAATTGGGTTGTCAACTCAATCACCCCACTGACAACCCAATTGGGGGTGAACCACTGACTCAGGGATTATTATATTCAATTATCGGCTGTGTTCACTCTTCAAACAATTGCTCTCTCTCAAGATCTTCAGGTTCTTCTATTGGTTTTTTCTTTAAAGCAAATAAGAATATTAGAATCAAGGCCACAATTATGATTATAGCAACTATTCCAATGCTTGTATATAACATAATATTGTCATTCCCCCCATCCTCTGGTTCTTCATTATCTGCTTTTTCAACATAATCCGTTGTGGCTTCATCAGTATTTACGATGTGTTCGTCCAAAATAGCGGTAAAATAATAGCTGTGTTCACCTTCTGTTAATTTAGTTTCATATTCATACCGGCCATTGGAATAACTCAGATTGTAAGCAATTCCATCAATAACTACTTGGATAGAATCATGTTGTATATCGTCTGGTTGACTATAAATAACTGAAAATGTAAAATCTGTTTCTGTGTCTCCTTTTATTGGTGTCATTTTGGGATTGATTAATTCGGGCTGTAAAATTGGTCCTTCTACAACTCTCAATGAAAACTCATGATAATCCCAACCATTTTCACCATCGGTGACAGATACATTTACTCTATACGAGCCAACATCGGCCAATGTAGGTGTGCCGCTAATGACACCACTATCTGTATCAATACTCAGCCAACTTGCATTTGTATAAAGCACCCATGATAGATGAGCTTGAGGTGTATCGACATCTGTTGCATTATAATCTACCATATACAGCTTATCTACAATTGCTGTTAATACATCTTCAGTTGTTATTCTTGGTGGCATTGGTGGAAGATTAACAGTTAATGTGAAATTATGAAAGTTAATCCCGCCCTCATTATCGGAAACGGATACATTTACCCAATACCAACCTAAATCATTTGATATAGGTATTCCACTAAGAACCCCTGTTGTTGATTCAATCTTCAACCAACTTGCATTGGATTTTAATGACCATATTAATTCTGATAGTTGATTATCAATATCAGTTGCATTATAATCAACAAAATAAAATTCATCAATTTGTGTATTGAGTATGTCGTCAGTAATTATAAATGGGCGATCATTTACATTAAGAACAGTCAATGTAAAGTTGATAGAATCAAATCCGTCACTATCATCTTCAACAGATACATTTACCCAATAATCCCCAACATCATCATTTGTTGGAATACCACTAAGTATACCTGTTTCCCAATCAATATCAAGCCACAAACTCGCATTTGTTTTCAGAGACCATACCTGGTTATTAATGTTACTATCAATATCTGATGCATTATAATCAACAAAATATAATTCATCTTCATTTGTAGTTTCAATATTTGTTGTATTGATAACAGGGTTATCATTGACATTAATTACTGATAATGTAAAATTAGTATAATCAAAATCAAATGTATCATTAATAGAAATATTGACCCAGTATTTTCCTACATCATTATTGTTTGGAGTTCCATAAAGTTTGGCTTCGGTTACACTAAAAGTTAGCCAATTAGCATTTGTCGAATAATTCCAAGTTCCGATCTGAGCAACATTGGCTAAATCAATGTCTTCGTACTGATATATGACTTCGTAATATGTATCCTCGATGGCGGTTAGATTATCGGTAGTACTAATTATTGGGGGTGTGTTGTAAACTATTGGACCGATGAAAAGTTTCGTAGATCTAACAAAATTCCCTTCCGTAGCCCAAAATTGGTAATTATGGACTCCAATATCCAATTTTGATACATTTAAATAATAATCTTTTCCATCTATATAATTTGTATCAGTTGAATCCATTTCAAGCATAGTATAATTATTTCCGTCAATACTTAAATTTATATCTTTAGGTGGGTTATTAAATGTATTTAAATAATTAACGGTGTAATTAAAATAAGTTTCAGTAAAACCATAATGTGGCTTTACTAAACCAGAAGATAATTGAAATTTCGATCCAATAGCATATACTCTTCCATAATAACTTCCTATATAGATTGTTCCATCAGAGCCGATTGTAGGTGATGAACGTATGGGCAATATACCTAAGGACAAACTCCATTTTTTTGTACCATTAGGATAAAGTACATAAAAAGATCCATCATCAGATCCGACATGAATAGTACCATCAGGGCTTATTGCAGGGGCTGAATACACACTATCTTGAGTCTGGAAACTCCATTTTTTTGTACCGTTTGGATAAATTGCATAAAGATTCCCATCATTAGAACCTATATAAATCGATCCATCTGGGCCTATTCCAGGAGATGAATACACACTATCTTGAGTTTGGAAACTCCATTTTTTTGTGCCGTTTGGATTAATTGCATA
>CBDVCJ010000183.1:0-8059 GCA_965372445.1 uncultured Thermoplasmata archaeon
GTATTTGTTTGGAACTTGGTTCTTGCATCTTGGAATTTCAACAAACCACATCCCAAACATACCGCTTTAACCATTAGGGTAGCTACCACTTATAGAGTAATATCCTAAAAAAACTAGCACAATTGCTACAAGATCAATATCGTTTCAATTGCTGGCGCTGTTGTTGAGTGGGCACTTGGCCCGGCATTTGCTGCACTGGCATTTGCTGGGGCTGCTGCGTCAACGGTACCGGCGCGCGTGGCGGTGGCACCTGTTCGCCCGGACCACCTTGTGGCGGCGGTGGCGGCGCGATCTGCTGCAGCTGCTGCGCGGGGGGCGGCATTGCACCTGTGGACGGTGGCGGAGCTTGGTGCGCCCTCGCACCTGGCGCCAGAACCTCAAGGTTGGAGGTATCGTAGATCACGCCATCATCTTTTTTGGAATCGTCTGAATCTCGACGCCTTTTTAATACAATCAATGCAACGATGATTACTATTATTGCTGCGATCGCAATAATAAGCCAAATATAATTTTCACCTAGGTCCTCAACAATATCCGGTGGATCCTCTTTTGTTGTTAATGACGGTGCCGCTACAGAACCGTGCCCGGCACTATCATAAGCATAATAATGTTTCAAAGGGTCACCCGACGGGTCGTGTAGATTATATTTTGCAATCGCAAAAATATCAAATCCCACCTCGAGGTCCTTTTTAATACCCTCTCCGGCTTCGAGATCGCCCAAGTCTTTTATAATTATTATTGTTGAAGGGTCATCTTCGCTGATCTGACCGTCTGCGAATGTAAACTTCGCATAAAACTCGAATTTCGGATCCGGGTGATAAAATTCATTGTAGGTCAACTTTGAATATTTATCTCTGATCTCATGCTGGGACTCCATGTGATTCGGTATCACCAGAAATATTTGATATTCATATTCACTGGCATTGGATATCACGCCGTCAACAGTTAAATAAATGATCAGATCATTTTCGTCTCGGTCTGTTCCAAGAGCAATGATGTCAAGATCTTCATATTTGCCCTTTTCGACCTTGAAATTTGTAGTCCCTTCCTCATCTTTATATTGTTCATGAGAATACGAGATCACATCGCCCGCAACATCCACATGGTCGTTCGATGCATTCGCATTATCTATTGTAGGTTGGTTCTTGATACTTATTGGTATCGAGGTTTTGATGAAGTCACCTTCGGAATCGGTAACTTTCAAGGTCATAACATGTTCGCCTTTCTTTAATTTGGTCTCTAAAATTTGGGTGGAACCCACTTCACCTTGGATATCCGAACGCCATTCATATGAAAGTTTCTCGATCGGGTCCGGAATATAAAAATCAGGGTCGTCGGCGCTGCCTTCCAATCTGACCGTTTCAGCGGTCGTGAAGTCGGTGCAGGGCTTGCCATCTTTAAAACATTTTATATCAGGGTTGATCGGAGGATTGTTTTTATTGGTAACAGTAACGCGGATCTTCACGGTATGGTTCTCACCGGCCTGGTCCGAAACCGTGATGTTGATATAAGCTTCACCCACATCGCTATTCGAAGGCCTGAAGATCAAGCTCGTCATTTCAGTCCCATTTTTTAGATCACGATCCCAACGTTGACCAAACGCAAGCGTATACTCTTTATTAGCGCTATATTCATATGTTAATGCATCGCCTTCGAATGTAAAGTCTTTATCCTGGGTCTCGATCGTAATGTTTTTCGCATGGCCCTCTTGTGCCATTATATCGATATAACCAGTCCCAAGCTGCTCATCGTCTACTTTAAAGATCTGCGGCGCGTCATTTACAGATTTGATCTTGATCGTTAGTTGATGTTGCTTGGTCGAATCCGATTCGTCAAAAGCTTTTAATTTTACGGTTTCAGTGCCGAATTTGTTCGGCTTCAGTTCAAATTTCAAACTATCGTTATTCTCAATGGTGATATCCACAAATTCACCTTCAAATGGGCCATAAAGGTCCCATGATGTACCGGTATGGATCTGGAAATCCAAAGAATCGTCATTATCAGGATCATGGAATAATTTGTTCAGATCCAAATAATGTATAGGCGTATCTTCATTCTTTTTATGGATGTATCCTTCAAACTCAGGATTTAATGATGGTGGGGTATTATAAGTAATATCTAGTTTGGGATAATATGAGACAGTGCCTTCTGATGAGCTGAACTCCTTGACCACATCTTGGCCATCGGTACCGACCAGCATCACCCCGTCATTATCATATTTCTCATCCACCCATTCCTGCACTAATTCGGTAAGGTCCCAGGTATACCATGGGCCTATCGTACTAACCTCAGTAGTTGCATATTCTTTTATATCCCTATCCCCTCCGGGGCTCCATAGATGGGTGGGGACGCCATCGGAGGTATTCCAACACGCGCCATCGTAACCTGTATTACTAATCCTGCCTGTGCCTTCGACCCAAGCTTTCGTTATTCGGTAAGCGCCAATTGTAAGTAGTTGATCGTCCTGGCCGGTCAATTTCAGTTTCAAAATCGCACTCTGGATCTCGGCGATCGGGTCTATATTAGATACATCGAAATATAACAAAATGCGGCAGATAAATACTGTATTTGAATTGTCGTTGGTTATTCTAAGGATAGGGTCTTTACCGAAATTGGAATTATTATAATCCACGGGTAAGGTAGTATGGTCACCTCTTTGAATAAAGGTGTCGATACCTTCGGCGCCAGATTTTGGTAATGTGATCGTCGGATCTATAACAATCGGATATTTTCGGGCGGGCGCATCCAGCCATTCATTTGGGGTCTTGACACCAAGTTTTACACTGATACCCGAACCAACATCTTGAGTGGTGGGATGTTCTAAGGGTTGGAATTCTATGCTGTATTGACATTTAATGGTCTGGGTTGGGTCATTCATTTCATACGCATAGGGCGCTGGTAACAGTAAAATTGGGTTATTATTATCGCGCAATTCGAGGCTTGAAGCGGTTGTAAAATCTTTTAAACGCTCTTGAGAATCGCAAAATAGTCGTAATGTATCAGGATATTCGAGCACGCCCACAAAATCCAGGGTGGTTTTACCTGCAAATTTAAGACCAGAGGGGATCAAGGGCCGTTCATTTAAAATTATATTGTGTTTTAATTCATTATTTAGAACGATATATTCATCATTTACTAACGGTTTGGCACTTTGGGAATCCTCGTAAAGGCCGGGGTATTCGATCCTGTTATCCTCAATTATTCCAAACGAGCGCGTTGGGGCAGATATAGAGCCGGATCCCACCGATAATGCTTGAGCACCGTCACTAATTGCCATGTTCATAGGTTGCCAGGTTAACCAATGCTCATTTCGAGTTACTTTTAATAAGTTAGCTGATCCTGGGGAATATTCGCGTCTAAAATATACTTTTAGATCGTATTGCTCGTTTTGATGGTCATAACCTTCTTCATTAGTAGGGATGATATTGGTGGCGAAATTTTCTTCGATCAAAATATCTGCATTAGCGCTAACGGATTCTGAAGTGGCCCAGGGATTTTCATTTTCAAATAAGGGCGGCATTATATTTGAAACTATAACAACCGAGAATAAAACATTTAACATTACAACCAGCTTATAATTTTGAGGTTTCTTCATCCACCTTATCCCCTGAACATTTTTCAAGTCATAATATAACGACCATTATATATTATCCAGTTAATATTTCGGTTGAAATGGGTTTTAAATTAATTAAATTTTCCGTACAGATTATACGTCATTACTCGGGAGCACGAGAGACACGGTCCTGCGTCCGTTGTCCTGGGTCCTGCGTCCGTAGTCCAATCACCGAATAAGGACCTCGGACGATATGGTAGGGAATAGTTAAGGACTCAGGACATAGGACTCCTTTACTCCCGAGCTCCCGACTCCACGACTCCCGACTTATACTATAAGGTAATGATTACAATACTGTTCCAATCTCTTTATAAGTAATGATAAATATATTAATATATAGTTCGGATAAATAACCAGTCGCAGTCGAGCCATTATTCAAGAGGTAATATTGATGGCTATGCCGAAATTGAATAGAATTGTTTGTTTTATATTAGTGATAATGTTAGTATTTACAATTTTTAGTTTGTTACCATTCCATAGCCCTGATACCTCATCTCAACAAATCAATGAGGATATTGGATCAAAAGTTCAAAGCTCTCAGGATATTGAGGATTTAGATATAGCGCTTCGTGCGAATTCTCCACCCCGATCTTATGATCTGAGCGCTGCAAAAGTTAAAGAGCTACCACTTACCAAGATCTCAAATGTTGTGATCGATAGTGCCCATAATACACGAGCGCCCCCACCCAACCCGCGCGCGAATATTGATGTCGGCATTGAGGAAGTAGGATATCATGGCAGGATCAAAGAATTAGGGTGGTATGCTGCTGGTGAGGTCGGCGAGGAAACCGAGATATACCTGGTTGTGAAAAATTATGGTACTAATCCGGTTTCGAATATCAAGATCGATTGGAAAATGTCGGATTTCTTTAATATAGTAACAGATAGCGCTACGAAAAATATCGCGGCACTTGATCCCGATGAAAATACATCGGTCTCGTTCATTTGGACGCCTACTTATGCGAATCTGTATAATATCACCTTTGATGTAACTGTTAACGGCGATGAGAACCTAAGCAATAACAATTATCTTTGGGGTTACATTGCCGCTGCAAAATGGACGGATGATTTTGAAGATGGCGATCTAAACGGGTGGACTGGCGACCTTTCGAAAAACGACCTCTCCCCATATAAATGGCATGTAACCGATACCGTTCAGAGCGACCCGAACTCAAGCAAACACAGTTCTCCCAACGCACTTTATCACGGCAAAGAAGATGAAATAGGTGAGGGTGATAATTACGGAAGTGACGAAGATTATGTTATCACTACCCCTGAGCTTGACCTTCGAAGATTCAACAGCAGTTACAAAGCATTCCTTTTATATTTGTTCTACGGCTCATCGACCCTTGACAAAGATGAACTTACTGTTGAGGTCCGGAAAGCGCCCGGCGAAGAATTCACGGTAATCGATTACGTTGCGCCGTTATCGGGTCCGACAAAAGATTCAACCTCGAATAAATTAGCGTGGTGGGCGCACGATACAGGTACGTCGAATGGTACACTTCCGGGCATCCCAATTAATCTATATGTTGGCGAGATCGTGCAGTTCAGGCTACACTGGAGCTCCGACCTGGCATTTGAAGAGAAAACCGGGTTCTATTTCGATGATTTTATAGTATATGGTATTGAGACCCCACCGCCTGAAAAGGATATTGCAGTCGAAGAGCTCGGATCGCCAACAGTAGAAAATAACGTTTGGGACATGGGGGTTGTTGGCGAACAGCTCAATATAAACGCCAATATAAAAAATCGGGGCTCAACCCCAGCCGGGCCTTTCAATGTGAAGATCAAGATTACTGACATTACGAACCGCGAGGTTGATACTATTGATAGTAAGATCAAACAAATATCAATATTAAACCCAAATGAAGTTCAAGATCTCTATTGGGCTTTTATCCCAACAGTCAGTGGCATCTATTATGTGAATGTCTCCACTAATTTAGAGGGTGACGAAGCGCCCGAGAACAGTTATGATGACACATTGTCCTTTAAGGTCGCAAAATATTATTTTGACGGGTTGGATCTAGAGCCTCAGGATGGGTCTGAACAGGATTGGGGGACCGCCCCTGAGAATTCATGGTACCTAACAACGGTACGCTACGACCCGTCCCCCCAAGAGCATACTTCATCCAAAGCCTGGTATTTTGGTAGCCCCTATCGCACTTATAATGCAAATTTGAATATTTCGTTATACTCACCGGTTATTGATCTGGAGGGTGTGGAGATCGACCCGGATTATCAATTTTATCAGATCCACACTAATTTCAAATGGTATGGCAGCACTTCGTCCGGGGATATATTATTTTTCGAATATGCACTGGATGAGGATGATGATTGGAAACTGGTCCATAGCATTAACGCTGGCAATTTGGAAAATAGCACGATCAGTGGCAACTTTATAAATGATTGGCACAGCTGGTATGAAGATATGGGCTCAAATGAATTCGCAGGCCACCATGTACAGTTCAGGTTACGGTTCCAATCGGATGAAATTTCTGATAGCGATAAAATTGGGTTCTATATTGATGATTTTGTGGTGTGGGTTTTGAAAGAAGAATACGGACGACCGCGAATTCACCAGATAAGTGCAGAGCCCTCAACTGTGCTTAATGACGGGCTAGAAACCACCACACTTCAGGTAAATGTAACAAATACCGATATTGGGGCCGGTGTTACGATCGAGTCGGTAACTGTGAATTTATCATTAATAGGCGGTTCGAGTCTACAGGAATTGTATGATGACGGTAATTTCGAACTTGGTGATGAGGTTATGGGCGATGGTATATACTCAGTCATAACCCCGGTCAACACCACAACTGTGCCAGGCGCGAAGAAATTGACGGTGACCGCAATTGCCTCAAATGCAAGGAGGGATATTGCCTATCTATTTCTACAAGTGCGTGCAAATCAGCCGCCTGAGATCCTAGAGTACATGCCGCTCGAGTTTGAGGTTACAATGCATGAAAATGAAATGTTGGCCTTTTCGGCAATTGTACAGGATCCAGATCGGGATGATGGTACTTTGCGTTATAACTGGTTTTTAAATGATGCTCGGGTTCTAGATGGTAATAACGAAAGCATCTTCAACTTTACAACCTCATATGAGGGCAGTCACTCATCTGGTATCTATGTTCTTAACTTGACGGTCTATGATGATGGCCATCCGTCATTATCAGATTCTATTGAATGGATCATTAATGTCGAAAATGTAGCCGCAGACCTTACAATCCGCGAAAGCGATATCGTATTCTCGCAAGCCCAAATAATTGAAAATGAAACTATCTTTATAAATGGCACAATACATAATTTTGGGTTGCCGCCCGAGAAAAATATTACAGTCTTATTTTTCCAACAAAGTAATATTGCCCACGCACCTGAAATATTGATCTCGAATGTTACAATTCCATTTTTAGATGGTAACGGGTCGGTTAATATTACAATTCCATGGATCGCCGATATTTCGGCAGATTGGATCAAGATCAAGATTGACCCGACCGATCAGATCATAGAATTTAATGAAAGCAATAATGAAGCATTTAAACAAATAGAGGTCGCCGCCAAACCGCCACTACCACCGCCTCCGGAAGTCCCGGGGCCGGATGGGAATGATACACCAGCTAACAATTTTATTCTCAATTTCAATATTATCGTGACCTCAGTGAGCATAACGTTAATAGTTTTATTAAGTTTTATTGTGGCAGGGACCGAGTTCGGGACCTATAAAGTTGTGTCGATGTTCATACCGTTATACTCCAGAGTATCCGGTAGAAAGATATTAGACCACACCCTTCGTCAAAGGATCTATAACGAGATCAAAATGCATCCTGGCATACATTATCGGTTTATTATGACGAAATTGAAATTGAAGAACGGAACTTTAGTACACCATCTCATGCGGCTGGAGCAGGAAGAATTGATAAAATCGGAACGTGACGGTGTATATAAACGGTTTTATCCGATCGGCCTGAGAATCCCCAAATCGGAGGTCAGCCAATATTTCCCGGACGGCACCAAGACCTTCAATATAGGCACGCATCAGGTAAGTGAATTACAAATGAACGTAATCGACATCATCCGAGAACGGCCAGGGTTGACCCAGAAAGAGATCTCCAACCGAATTAATGAAAGTCGGCGGGTCGTGAATTATCATATTAAATTACTTATTCAGCACAATATCATCTATCTCGAAAAAGTTGGTAGAGAGACCAAATGTTATATTTTGGACGAGGTATCGTAATTGGGTTTTTTTGTGGCAAGATTGATATATGTCTACCATAGTAGGTTAGAGATTCAAGATAAGAAAGTCCAGTTTGCTACTAATTCCCATATAAGTTTGGAGTTTTCAGTTTACAGTTTGTAGTCACCCTTCCCACCCAATATTGATTGAAAAAATACATTTACATTATATGTTCGTAAATAGGGTAGGGGGTGGGGAGCTACAAA
>CBDVCJ010000184.1:0-8037 GCA_965372445.1 uncultured Thermoplasmata archaeon
AACCGTAATAAAAAGCCATTTCGTATCGGTCATTATTATTTTAGTAAATTCCATAAAAATAAATCAGCGAGAACGCCATACGACCTCACAACTAAAAAAATTACGACTTTTAACAATTATTTCATAAAGTATTTTTCGTTCACAGGCCGTCCCAGTCGATATCGTCGTCACCCATAATAACCAGATCGTCATCTTCAACGTCTTTTGGTTCCAATCTGTGATCCTTTTTAAATTGCTCACGTTCTCTTGCCATTGCCATTCTGCGTCGTGCGCCCCAAATTCCAATTACTACCGCAACTAATACCAAGATCAATAAAATTATTACGAGAATGCAGGTGGTGGGGTTCGTGATACCGAATGGCTCGCCAATATCTTCTAACAATCCCCCGTCATCTTCGTCGTCGTCGCCGACGGTGCCAGTAACCATGATATCAATATCTGAATCCGAGTCGGGCTCATAATTCAATATGCCATCTCTGCCAAAATAAGCAACATTCGGTGTATAGGCATGATCCTCTGCCTTAATGTAATACTCAACTCCATCAGGGTTAACATTTAAGCCGGAGATCTCTGCGGTGTATGGATTTTCGGTGCCCATAGAAATTTGGGTATAACTACTGGCTGTAATGGGTTTGAAATATAACATCACAGATTTCACGCCACTTTCGTTATCTGTTACCACCGCTGTAATTTCGACCGCTCTTCCGGCTTGTCCCGTTATAATGGCGGTATGCACTATAATTGGCGGTTCGATATCGTTGGCTGTTATCGGTGTTGAAGCCCTATCTAACGGGTGTGAGCCTTCGAGATATTCCTTGCGGTTCGAATAACCGTCGCCATCGTTATCTCTCTCAGAATCGCGGTCATTTTTTGGATCCAGGCCATATTGGGTCTCCCAATCGTCCGGAATGCCGTCATTATCGTCGTCCTGGTCGGTAGTGTCCGGTATACCATCACCATCGGTATCAACTTGACCTGCAGAGGTGGTCGTGAAGATCCGATCCGAGCTCATTGCCGGACCGTTACCATAGGGGTCTGAAGATTGCACTTGGTAATGATAAGTTGTGGCTGGCGTGAGCTCGAATATCATAAAATTGTGGTATGTTATAAAAACATCGTCTGCGAATATCGAATTATAATCCGCAGTCGTACCAATATATATTTTACTATTCGCAGGTTCATCAGTGATCCACAGGATAACAGCCGTAGTGGCGGTAATGTTTGATACCACAGGCCCATATGTAATTTGCGGCGCAGTCTCATCTTCATCGGTGATCATTATATCAATATCATTAGTGAAGTTGGGTGCGGTGCTCACCTGGCCATATCTACCGTAAAACGCGGTATTTACATTAAGCGACTTATCTACGGCTTTAATGTAATACTCAACACCTGCTGTGGTGACGGTCAGGCTCGGGATCTCTGCCATATATGGGTTATTAGTACCCATTGAAAGTTCTTTATAATTCGAATTGCTCATAGATTTATAAAATAAAGTCGCATTGGCAACGCCACTTGCATCATCCGTGACTATAGCGGTGATCTTGATTGCAACTCCAAATGTACCGGTGGCCACAACATTATGTACGATCGAGGGCGGTGATAGGTCCTCGAGGGTCACTGTGATATCTATATCATCGGTTGGGGTTGGTTTGCTGATGGTCTGGCCATACATCCCGAAAAACCTGACATTAGGATTCATTACCGCATCTTCGACCATGAGATAATACTCAAGCCCGTCACTTACAACATCCTCTGCAGGGATCTCAGCGGTATATATATCGCCGCCTGCAAAGCTCATAGGTATCTCGTTGTAGAGATTATCATTACGGTTCTTGTAATACAGGTAAGATGCACTTATCCCGGTATGTTCGTCAGTCAAGATCGCTGAGATCGTGACCTTCACGCCTTCAGTCGCACTTGTAACCTTAGAATGGACGATCTGAGGTGCAGTCACATCGTAAAGTAGTTCTACGGAGGAGTTCTGGGTGTAATTGAAATTGCCGGCATAATCCTGCAGCCAAACGTAAATTGTATAACTACCATCATCGTAGACCTGTAAATTTGATATTAAACTTATGTTATCCTCATTATATTTGAACCCATCAGCATCAGATCTTGGCGGCGCCCCCAATTTATAAAATGCACTCGATATCCGAGAGACATCATACGGGTTGAGCCAATCAATAGTAAAAGAATTGACGTTGGTCCAACCGGAAGGTGTGACCGTCAAATTCTCGGGTGGCGCGGGTGGAACTGCGTCATAATATAATTCTTTGGTTGCATGGTTATTAAAATCAATATTCCCAGCTCGGTCTACAAGCCACACGTAAACAGTATAAGTACCATTATCCGGCACTGCAATGTTGTAAATTTCATTTATGCCTAATCCGCTGCTAAAGATCCCGTCGGTATTGAAGTTCGGCGGTGTAACTAATCTATAATACGCACCTGCAATACCGGAAGTGTCGGTCGGGTTCGTCCAAGTGATGGTAAATGAATTGGTCTTTGTCCAGGTACCGGGATTCGAAATTAACACCGCAGGTGTCGAGGGGGGTGTGGCATCGTAAAATAAAGTTGCGGTGTTATAGGATACATAATTGACATTACCGGCATAATCTTCGAGCCAAAGGTACATGTCAATTGCTCCTTCCTTGGAAACATTGATATTTGAAAGCATTGAAATATTGTCTGCATCAATATAATTCCCATCGGCATCCGAAATTGGCGGGTTATCAAACCGATACCAGACACGTTTTATCCCGGAAAGGTCACTGGGGTTCGTCCAGGTAATGTCAAACGAATTCACATTCGTCCACACATTTGGGTTGACATTTATGTTGGTTGGCGTTGTCGGGGCCGTAATATCATAGTATAAAGTTGTGAACGAATGATTCAGATAATTGATGTTATTTGCCTTATCCAATAACCAAACATGGATCGGGTGTGCTCCCTCGCCCGACACCGTGATGTCGGTTAAGTTATCGACATCGTTACGCTGGGTATAGACCCCGTCATTGTTGCCAAAGGGCGGTGCGTCCAATTTATAATAAACGCCCTTAATGCCAGCATCGTCTGTCGGATTAGTCCAGTTGATCCTGAACGAATTCACTCTCGACCAGCTACTTGGGGTCGCCTGGAGGTTTAGGGGTGACATTGGCGGGTGTAGGTCTAAAAATAGATCAACGGTGCTATATTGTGTATGATCAATGTTTCCAACGTTATCTTCTAACCAAAGATACAACATGGTCTGGCCTTCTGTTGTAGAAACATCAAAAGGTCTGATGCCTCGCCAGGCACCATCCATACCTGAAGTTGGCGCGCTGCCGATCTTATACCACGCCCCGAGTTTCAGACCTGAGGTATCGCCCGCAGGCTCGGTCGGGTAGCTCCAATCGATAGAGAAAGTATTGGCATTTGTCCATACACCTGGGGTCGCATCTAAACTGATCGGATTGGAGGGCGCGGTGGTGTCCAACCTTAAGAATGCGAAACTATTGTTCCGGTAGTCCCGATTGCCGGGATTACCTGAGTCATCTTCCAGCCAGATATAGATCCTATTTCGGCCCTCGGGTGCATTTGTGATCGTAAATGGTTTATTAGAGTTCCAAGTGCCTTGATTTTGGGTGGTCGGTGCTGAAGTTCCGATATAATACCAAGCACCGGTCTTTAATCCTGAATTATCGTAGGGATCATTCCAATTGATCTGAAATGAATTCGTGACGGTCCATGTGCTCGGGTTAACCGTCATCCCGGTAGGCACACCAACAGCATCATCAGACGGTATTGCGGCCTGGTCGGCGGTCGATGCATTATTATTCACCTCGTCATAACTTGAAACATTGAAGGTATAACTCGCGCCATTGGTCAAATTTCCGATCTTGTAGGTTGTAGTACCAGGTGCGACATTATCTATAAGTCCTACACCCAACTGGTAGATATTATAGCCCTGGATATCGCCGCCGGGTAAAACGAACGGGTCATGGGCCGATAGACCCCAGGTAAGTGTGATATTCTCGCCATCGTCCGGAAAGGTATCTGAAGCATTGAAACTCTGGGGCGGTAGTGCAATATTATCCGAAGGCGTGGCACTGTCATTATTCGAACAAGGCGATTCGTTCGGCCCGTCATCAGCCATTATACAAAAATGATAGGTTACACCATCGATCAACCCGGAGATCTTGGTCTCGTATGATGCTGTCCCCGTTGCCGGTATTTCCTTGATCTTATGCTTCAAGCCATTCACACCTTCGCCGGTGTCATTGATATAAATTGTATAATGGGTGACATCCCCGCCACCCAGGTAATCATCCGTCGAGTTGTCCCAGGTTAGATTTATGCTATTACCATTATCGTTTGGCGTGTCGAAGGCATTAACACCGGTAGGTGGCGATGGCGCGGTCTCATCATCTTTGACCAGAATACGTACAGTCATATTCCACTTCGCATTATCAGAAATGTTGTCAATATAAATTGTCGTGACAGTACCATTGTTTGTTAAGGTGGCCGGGGAGGTATAGGGATTAAAGGCAGTATTACCACTAGCTTCCGACCAATATGCATCATCTTTATTGGAAGTATAAAGTGGGTCATTATTATCATTTTTTGGATTCTCTATTTGTGTGCCATAATACGGAAAATTGTTCGGGCCAGGGCCATCATTCCAACTTGAATTATCAATACCACCATTAGATTTAAGTGTGAATTTGTCCATACAATGCCATATTACTATACCGCCATTAGGTAAAGCCTTCTCGAAAGAACCAATGGTTTGGTTACGGTTCTCTACCAACCAATACTCTTGAAAACCCGGAATATCGACCCTGTAACACACAGTATCATTAGTTGTTGAACTGGTCTCGTTCACTTGATGATAACCCTGATTGTTATTCGCTTCACTAATTACAATTGGTGTGACCCATCCCAACTGCTCCTTACCCCACGCTGTCAGATGTGCAGGACAGCTATTGGACCCTTCTTTGTTCCACGCACCTGTATCCATCAATGCCCACTTACCAACAATGCTGCCGCCTGAGGGGTCAGTATCATATAGATCCGGTAGCCCCAGATCGTGCCCGAACTCGTGCGCAAAGACCCCCATCGGGTCATTTTCGGCGACCAATACATAACTATTAAAACTTTTACCGTCGCCTGCAGGTCCAAATGACCCCGATGTCCAAGATCTATGAGACCATATATCATTCGGATCCCCCGAGCTCGCACGGTCATCGCCCGCGTGAATAATAATTAAATGGTCAATTTTTCCGTTGGCATTGTTATCAAATTGTGAATAATCAATATCCGGGTCAGCTAAACTAACTGCATCCTTTACAAAAGAGAGATTATTATTCTTTGCCCCAACTCGAGTAAATCCCGAGGTATACCAGCCATTTGCGTTTGATGAGTTTTGAGCAATCTCACCTGTAACATTTACTATTCCATAGGAAGTCTCGTTATAATAATTGTGCAAAGTATATTCGTTCGAGGCCTCATTAAAGAGCACTGTCTGGTTGAACCAGCCAGTTGTATGCGTATCCGGGTCATGTTCCGGCACCGGTGGGTTGTTCGATGGCGAATCCGAGAAATTACATGCTATTACTACCACTTCCTGTAACCCCGACGTGAACCCAAACACACCCACTCCGGACCCACCACCCGGAAGCGCTCTTGAGCCAGGCGCGGGCGGGTTATAATACCAGGCCGGCCCTGCATTACCCCAACCCATCTCCTCATTGTAAGCCTGAACTTTTTCGAGCATATTGAGATACCACGAAGATCGCATGGCGGGGTCTTCCGGATGCATAAGCTCTACAATATAATCTTCTTCATCTGAATTTGCCGGGGGTTTTGCTACCATCAAGCTATTCGAGTCAATTGTGTCATATATAATTCGGTCGGCTCTTGGTGCAATTACCGCAAATGTACCCGAAAAAATAGAGATTATCATTAAGTATACAATAAATATCGAGAGCCATTTTCGTAAAAATTTATATTTTTTTATCTCCATGCTTTTACGCTCCTTGTTCACCACGATAATTTTCAACTCTAACTCCAATTTCTTTGGTGTTTTAGATGCCCATCCATTCATATTAATAGCTAATTATCACCGCTTGGGCAGTTATATATTATTATATTAATATTTAAATTATTCCAATTAATTCATCAGTGTGAATTTCTTATATATTTAATTTAAAAACTAACACCGTCCGAATTAGAAATTAAAGATATCCCGCCTGCCATAATAATACTACCAATGCGACCAGCCAAAGAATAACGATCGCAATAATTACCTTGGCGCCTTTCTTTTTCAAGAGTGAACCATGTGTTCGAATGGAAATCTTTTTCGAGATCCCGTCTTTATCTCGATCTGAATCCTGAACCGTGAATACCTCCTTGGAATCGGGTGGATATTTTGAAACCGAGTCATAATAAACCGGTTTCGAATGCCCGACATGAATCGCAGGTTCCTGGGCTAATGCCAATGGCGTGCCTGTATCGGCACCTTCACCTTCAGTCTCAGGCCCCTGGTCCAATTCGTTTTCGCCGGATAGTTCAGATAATATATATTCAGTTCGCTTTTTAAGAAATGTGGCTTCTTGGTTTAATGGATCCACCTCAAGTATCTTGTCATAACATCTAATTGCACGTTCATATTCATTATTATTATACGCATTTTTTCCGATCTTTTTTAAGATCTCGATATCCAATGGCTCGTCCGCACTACCTGACATTGTCTTCATAGTTTCGGATCTTACTGCCGGTACATAACCTATCGGACATAGGTCTTCACAGAAAAATTTTTCATCACATATACTATTATATGGACAAGTCCTGCAATATGGTGGCATCTTCTACCTCACCGCTTAGTATTGAATAGGCAATCTCATTCTAAAATGCGAGATCCTTTTTTGGAAATTTACTCCTTGTAAGATATTATCGTGTAACAACCTTTCTGTAAATTTTATCATTAATATTTGATAATTATTGAATATTTCTAATACTCCAGGTTATTTAAATATCTTTCGTTCTATTGGGATATATAGCGCCTCTAATTTCCTGTTAATGTTTTCTAAAGACGTAAGTTGAGAAGATTCATGATTTCAGGTTCTAGCATTTTTATTATTAAGGTTTTCAGTTTGTAGTTTTCGGTTTGTAGTCCCCCACCCCATACCCCATTTGTATTGATATCACATGAAATCATTATTTTAACCAATATTGTGGGGAGGGTGGGACTACATACTACTAACTGTAAACCACAAACTGAAATATCAATTTAAGTGTAAAAAAATACCAAAACCATCTAAAAAGTTATATCTTTGATTATCTATACATCCTTTTTGAGCTCGCTACATTTTATGGAGGTTTAGGGAGATATCAAATGCCAAAAAATCCTTCTGGGTTGTTCAGTACGAAAGGTAAAAGGCCAAAAGATATAAAACTCGTAGTAATAAATCGCTTTGATAGAGAAGAATTTTTCAGAAGTCTAAGAGAATTTGGATGGGAGCACATTGAGGGTCCTTTTGAATTCGAATTAAAATGGAAACATGAACGTATCCGTAAATCGGCACGAGAACATGCCGCAGAAATCTATGGAGATCTATTGATTGAAATTCGCGATAAAGAGTATTCCACGAACCCTTATAATGATTTTGTATTTTATATATGGCGGGCTACCCCGGGTGTTAGAGGTATACCCCCACCGCCCAGCTACCAGCAAACCGCCGGTTTTGTCGCGGCCCAGCAGATGCAGATGCAGCAGGCCGCTGCAAGAGCTGAACATATGCGCGCTCAGCAGCAGGCGATGGCCACTGCGGCTGCAACTGCCGCACAGGCGCCGCCAGCGCAATTAGTTTCGTCCGGCGGTACATGCCCGAACTGCAAAGATAATCAGGTACAGTATTTCAATAATGGCTTGGCTCGCTGCCCGCAATGTGGGAGTAACTTTCAATGGCAGCAGCCCCCGGCCCAGCCCGCGGCACCGCCACCACAACCCCCACAACAGCCAGCCCAACAGCCAGCCCAACAGCCAGCCCAACA
>CBDVCJ010000185.1:0-7988 GCA_965372445.1 uncultured Thermoplasmata archaeon
ACTCAGATCCAATAGTTGCCACGTCAAATGGGTTAGAGGCAGAAAATCTGTTTTTATTGGCATTTATGCAAAACGAATTTATTTTACATGCAAGAAATATCAATAGATTTATGAAGTGGCATAGGAAGAATTTGTGAATTTTGTGGGGATTCACGATACAAGAATAGTAAACCAGTGTCGGGCGCTGTGGTGACAAATACCTCTATAAATACTATATTGTCTGGTTACTTCCAACTCATCCCTAAATCCAAATAGTATAAAAAACACGCCGTTAACGGGTTTGGTTTTTGTCATTGGGATTTGAGTTTACTAGGCTCGTCCCCGCTTGACCGCCTGCGCTTGACCGAATGACGCTAGCCGCTACGTTTTTCGTAACCCTGACCGATGCACGTAACCCTAGAAGAATTTGTGATTTAACGTTCGGGAGCCTGGCACTTTCTCTGTGAGAGTAGAAACCTAAATATAAACTCAAATTTAAAGACGTAGTAAAATTAATAATATTGCGGTGGTGGTTTTTTATTATTTAATGAATATTGTTGAGGATATTGTGGTTGATCGGGTTGGTATAAAGGTTGCTGGGACTGATATTGTTGGCGTGGATCTTGCTGCAAGGGTTGTTGGGGTGAATAATATTGATCTTGTTGTTGAGGTTGGTACGGGTCTTGTAATGGATGCTGCTGGGGTACTTGTTGAGGATATTGTTGAGGATATTGCTGATGATATTGCTGGGGTTGTGTATATAAATCTATTGAGGCTGGTTGTTCTATACTATTTTTGACCGATTCTTTTTTCTTTTTCATTATGATGATAAAAATCAATACTAATGCAATTATTATAATTACGACAATGATCAGTATTGCCATAGTACTATCGTCAATTATTGTCTTTCCAACATCATTATCTTTTGGAACATAATCTAAATCAGTTTTAAAGTATCTGATATCAGATGTGCAATTTCCTTTAATGTTTCCCAAATAAGGTATGACCGTCCAATAATATGTCTTTCCATTTTCAAGATTCTCTGCACAATACGTTAAATTGGTGATTTTTGCTGCGATCAACGTTTGGGGATTGGGGTTGGTATCAATGAATACATTGTAGGTTATCAATTCTGGTTTTGTGAAATTGGTTTTCCAAGTAAAATCTACGGATAATGTATTTATTGTCTCTCCATTATTTGGCTCTAACAAAGTACAAAATGGTGAAGTTAAACTAAATCCGGAATTATCTTTCACAATATTTATTGAGATAGATGCGGTATTACTGAGTCCTTCTTGATCTGTAACCCTTAAAGTTATTTGATGCTGACCCTCGGTCAGAAAAATACCAGCTAGAAGTGGCCCATCACCGATCTTACCGCCAATGTCAGACCACCAGCTAATCTTGAGTTCTTCAAAAACACCCGCAATATATAAATCTTTATCATCACATTTACTATTAAACTTAATAATATCTGTTGTTTTAAATTCATCGCCATCTAATGGAGATACTATTACCGGCACCTCAGGTCTATCATTAACATTGTTTACAATGAAAGTAATATTTACAATATCTTTTGTAAGGTTCTCATCTGTTACAGTGATGTTCGTATAAATTATTCCGACATCATCATTTGAAGGTAAAAAAACTATGCTTCCATTACTTCGACCGAAATTAAAATTAGGCATTGAAATATTTGTGGTAAAACTTAATTGCTCTCCATCCACTTCTAAAACATTCATCGTTGCATTAAAATATTCATTTTGAGTCAAAATAAATTCAATTTGATCATTTATAATTGCCTTACCATTAATATCCTCGATAATAGGGGGGTCATTTGTCGGGATAACTGTAACATAAAATATATTGCTTAAACATTCAAGTAGATCGCTGTCGGTCGCTTTTACCTGAAAGCTTGAAGCACCAAACCAATTTTCTTGGTTCTGTATAAAATCTACATAACGTCCATCTACCTGAGCCTCTAACAGTGTATTATTCTCTTCATAATTAATTTCAAAATTAAGTGCATCATCATCTTTTTCATCCCAGAAATATTCTTCCAGATCGATTAAATCGTTACCATCACCCAAGTCTTCATGTATATAATATGTATTCGGGATATTTTTAGTAAGTGAAGGTGCTCCAAATAATTGAATTACTAAATCATTATCTGATATTATTTGAACATTATCTTCATATTTAGCAAACGTATCTTTTAATGCAATTATTTTATGGGGTGTATGATAAATTTTTTCGTTATAATCTATGCAATCGCCATCGCCATTTAAATCCTGCAGTTCATATTGTTGACAATTAATATACTCCGTTAAACCCTCAAGATCTGTTGTTTGATTATATATCTCGGTACCATTTTTATCAAACACTGTGACCCTCGCATCTGGAACGGGGTAATTATTGGTGTCGACAACTTTAATTTTAAGATACCAATAAACATAAATTATTGAGTCATCTCTTATATCTATTTTTGTAGTTTCAAAGGTGGAATTATGAAGGTATAAAAAAGAACCTTTATCCAATTCAAAATTATCATTCGCCGATGTGATAATAGTACAATTGTCCATTACTAATGTGCTTCTAATTATACGATTACAACTAATATCATCTATAGTTGTTTTTAATATACAATTACTTACAACTGCAGATGTGCTAGATGAGAAATATAAACATTGTTTCCCACAATCCAGGGTATTATTACTAATTGTAGGTGGAGTACCATAACATGAGATTCCGTAATATCGTGTTGTTATATTATTATTTGTTATTGTAATATGAGAGTTCGTGGCTATTGCTAAGCTAGCATGTTCTATTATGCAATAACTCAATGTAGATTCTTCATTACATGTACTCTGAAATTTTAGGCCGCTCCAATGATCGATCCAAATATCCGGCCAATTGTTACCTGTTGGATCTTGTGTGAATGTGATTAGGTTGTCTGGTGTACCTATTGCTATAAAGGTTCCATATATACGAAATGAATTCAATTTTTCGATTTTAATAAATGTACCGGGATCGATTGTTAAAACATCATTTTCTGAAATTGTTATATCGCTATGGACTGTATATATACCAGACTCAAAAGTTACATTTCCATCTGAATTTGCTACTAAATCATCCATATCCCAATTAACACCTGTTCCCGGGGTTGAGTATGTAGCTGCTCTGGCCTGATCATCGTATTTTATCATAAACCCCATAAACCCCCCTAAGGTTAATAAACAAACCAAAAATATGGATATTAATTTTTTTTCTATCATATTTATTTTATTTCTAATCATTTCCCCTACAACCTTATAATTCTATTAATTATTATCAAGTTCCCCTTAAGACCATATATAAAAACACAAATGTCTTATAAAAAACTATCGATATATCTCGACTGGTTTAGTTAATCTCGACTGGTTTTGCCTTTGAGGAAAGTATGATAGTTGACGGCAAAACAAGGGGTGGGTATATTTTATTTGAATTTTGTCAAAAGTGAGTAAAAGTTGTGCGATGGATTTTTGGGGCAATTACATTTAGACAATTTTTTCAATTTCATCTAGGAACTCTTCGGCAGCGTCGAGCGCCTCTTCGGCTTCGGCTTTGTCGATCGTCACCCCTAACCCGTATACCGTCCTGTGCCTGAACATTCTGTAAGAGTCAAGCATATTTGCAAATCTTATTAGCTCCGGATATTTTGCTTTAATATAGATCGGTATGCATAAATGGCTGCGCTCTTTGATCCCGTTATTGAATAATAGCGCCCGCGCCGCGTGAAACATTGATGTGTAACTCAATATTATTACTACATTATAGCATTCGATTTCAAAGTTTTTGTTAGCATCACCAAGACTCTTAGATGATTGCTCAATTGATCGCTTGGCATTTTCCGGATCCGGTCTGACCTTTTTCAAAAGATTTTGTTTGTAACAATCCTTCAAATTCATTCTAACCCGCTTCCATACAACAAAACATGATTTTCGACTATCCTTCGATAGAAAGCATCGTTCTTCTTTGAGAGCTGCCGCCACTGTGATAGCCTGAAGATTGACATGCTCAAGGTAATTTCAAGCTCATCTCGTAATTCCATGCCGATAACATTAAAGATGTCCTTTTTTGACGATGTAATTATCAATACATCCAGATCACTTTTTTCGTCATAATCTCCTTTTGCATAGCTTCCATAGAGTGCCAATGATATAATATTTTCATCTGTAATGAGAAATCTGTTAATGAAATCCGCCTCTAGAATTCTTATTAGGGTGTAGCTTTTTTTCAGGGAGGTCGCCGCAGGGTGCTCCTGGTTCAATTTATAAAGGTGGGTTTGGCCGATTTCATCCCTTTCAAGAATCTTATCAGTTTCAAGCATTCTAACTGTGGTGCTAACACTGCCAGGACTAACTTTGAGCTCTCTAGCCAGCTCTTTAATATAGTACTTTGTAGTTGGATATTTTAAAAAATGTGCAAGAATTTTCCAGGCGATGTATTTTTGGAACAGTTCAATCATTTAAACCACCGTACAGTATAGTGAACTACAGTTCAATATATAAATCTGTCGGCCTGATGAATTAATTTGGTATTCTTTAAATATCATTTCTTTCCCCTTTGATATAAACCCCCAAATACCCCCTCAAGTTTAAAAATATTTCGCCAGTTCTTTGGCCACAAGATTACCAAATCGGGACTCGTACCACGGGACTCAGCATTCCCCCAACCCAAATATATTTCAACTCTCATCTCTTTACCACCCCCCAAAGGGGGCTCTTGATACTTTGGCTTCGGTACTGCTCGTTAAGACCACGCCTGTTGAAACCCGCAAGAGGATCCAGAGGTGGGCCTTCGAACTGGAACCACGACTTCGGCATAACTATTGCTAAATTCAAATCCAAAATCCCAACTCCAAATACTACAAAACAAACCCCAAATCCCAAATCCAAATTCGATCAGGGCGAGTTTTGGATTTTGAAGTTTGAGTTTTGGATTTATAACGTGTTGATTCGTGGTTTAAAAATTGTCATAAATTCACGTGACCTCATTATTTTAAGTTCACACCAAGTTCCAGCCCCGCGCACCGGCCCCGTCCAATTTACGGCTGGCGGAGGGGAATACAGTACGTCCAATCCACGGCAGGCGCGGGGCGGTTTCGTCCAAAGTGCGGCAGGTGGCGGCTGTTTGATCGACGACGGGTGAAAGTTCCAATTCGCGGCAGCTCAAAATATATTTGGTAGGAATACAGATATAATCCAAATATTACAATAAATTTAATATATAATTAGATTGTTTGAGTAGTGAATATTATTAAAGGTAGTAATAATGGTTGTAAGATATAAGTTAATCATCGAAGGCAACGTCCAGGCAGTTGGATTCAGAGCGCTAATCAAACAGATCGGGCGAAACATGCGTATTAAAGGGTCTATTAAAAATTTAGATGATGGTACTGTTGAAATTTACTGTGAATGTGAACGAAATATATATGAAAAATTTAGAAATAAAATAAATTTTAAATCCTCCGACCCCGAAGATCCCTTACCGATCAATGTTACAAATATTAAAGAACATGATGAAAGCTCAGAATGTTTTGATAGTTCGAGGCTTAAATATCCATTTGAAGTATTTTATGATGGTGAAGAGATTAGACCACTGGAAAAAGAGTTATTAGAACGCAGTGAAATGGCAGTATTTGCAATGACATCCATGAATTCAAACTTAAGTAAAAAAATTGAAAATACTAATATTAATATTAAAGATATGGGCCAGCATATGAATGAACGGTTCAATACGCTCGATTAAAAATATGATGAATTCGGGCATAGCTTGAAAAGACTAGAGCAAGATATTTATGAGATGAAAGATACATTTATCAAATTAACTGATCATTTTATCAAGAATAATAAGAAATAATCATTCCTTTTATCGCATCTATAAAAACATAACTATATTATAAACACTATTTTAACAATCTTTTTTATATCGACCTTAGTTATTTTTTTTCAAAAAACCAAAACCATGTCTGCACTTAGATCTTTGGTTTACAAAAAGTTTCAGTCTATCGGGCTTGTTCCGTTCAATTTACGGCAGATGAGTTTTTAAATTTGTGGTAGATGATTATCAAAATAAGCAAAACTCTGAGGCGCATTAAAATTACTATCTTCCTCATATGGATTGATCGGAGTTTCAAATTTGATAACGTCACTGATTTCAAATCCATAAATGGTTTCATTATTGCCACAATATTCAAAAAATCGCTCTTGATCTATTCCACCTTGACTTCCGCATAAATTCCATATCTCTTCCGGAGTGCCATTCAAAATATTGTTAACCCGAAATCGGCCTATGATTTTTTTATAAGGTGAAGACGCGTAAATAAAGACCCAAGAAATCTTTTTTTTAGGAACTTGTTTCCTAAATTCAAATAATTTTTCGCCGTTAAGAATTTTTTCGGCAAATTCGGGTTTTATTGATAAGATTATGTCGGCCATTCGGTGACGCTCGCCTTTAATTTATTATTCTCCCTATTTTATGGGAATTTCGAATACATTGTTTTAATTGCACAAATTGCACAAATTTATAACAATTCGTAGTAACTACCTCTCCCTTTACCACTTTGTTTTAATAATCCATTTTCAATCCCTTCAGTCCCGAATCCAATTTATCTAAAAATTCCGGAGCCTTGATTATGGGATATTTAGATTCCACATCTGAATATAAACAAACAATTAATGGATCCGCTTGGAATTTCTTAACTGCCGATTCCAATGCCCGCTGTTCTCTCTTAAGATTTTCAGTATTCAATTCATATACCACTTGGATTGCGAGTTTAAGATCTGGTATATAAATATCAACTTCTCTTCCTCTTTCATCTTTCCAATAATATAGATCTTGGATATATCTTCTCAAATGTTGTACTATACACGCCTCGATCAATTTACCATTATCATTTTTTTTGATCAACAACCCGTTATCAATCGGATATATTTTTTTTGGATTGAGCATCTGTTCTTTTTGAGAATAACTGAACTTTTCCAATGGTATCACAGCATACGCTTCAATTAAATAATCCAAATACTTTCTCAACGTTACGTGGCTAATGTCAATAAAACCCCGGATAGATCTTTCAGACAGATACAGCCCTGGGTTCGCCATTACAAATCGGGTTAGATCTCTAAAGGCGCTTACATTCCGAATTTCATGCCTTAATATAATGTCCCGTTCCATGATATCATTTCGATAATCTGTAAAAATTGAATGATCTCCGGATATTACCGGATATGGAAATCCACCATTTGTCATATATTTTTCAAATAACCTGACCTTCTGGTCTGATGGCAGGCTGGTTTCACCCTTTGCATTTAAAAATTCAGTAAATGAAAATGGAAATACCTCATGCTGTTTTTTTCTTCCTCCAATAGCTGATGATAGTTCGGTTCCAAGCAACTTGGAATTCGAACCAGTTAAATAGATCTTGACTTTTCTATCATTCATTCTTCTTACCCATCGTTCCCATTTAGGCATATTTTGAGGCTCGTCTATTAGCATTACAGCATTTTTTTGGTCAATAAGAGATGTGATTTTTTGTAGATCTTTACCTTCAGGAAAAAATCGATCATCTTCAAAATTTAAATAATAAACTTTTTTATTTTGTTTTTTCAATAACCGTCCGATCCATAATAGTATTGTACTTTTACCGGACCGTCTAACACCCGTTGCAACTTCAACAATATTAAATTTAGATCTTTTAAAAAGGTCAATACCCAGATCCCTCTCAAATATTTCTTGCTCCTGCTCTAAAAACCAATCCCCATCATGTAGAATTTCTCTAAGAGTAGCTAAATCGGTCATATAACAATAATGTACGACATTATTTATTAACTTTGCGCAACTTGAAACTATAACTTCGGCTTTTCTGTAGGACCTGAAACTATAGGCACAGAATATTTCGTATAAGACCCCCGCGGTTCACCCCAAGCACCCCCCTTAGGTTGTGGCTCGATGTCGGTTTTTCTGGGAAT
>CBDVCJ010000186.1:0-7966 GCA_965372445.1 uncultured Thermoplasmata archaeon
GGCCTATCAAGATCGAATTGACCAAATGGATCTGAACCCGGTCTTTATTCGTGAAACTGATGCAATTGTTGTAGATGCTAAAATGGTTCTTAAATAGAGCCAATTCAAACCAGAGGAGGAATGAACTTTGATCGAAATACGCTTTCATGGCCGTGGCGGCCAAGGCGCGGTGGTGGCTTCTAATATACTTGCCGAAGCGGCCTTTAGAGAGGGCAAAGATGTGCAGGCGTTTCCCTATTTCGGAGTAGAAAGGCGCGGTGCACCTGTTACGGCCTTCACCAAAATTGATGAGAATCCTATCAGGGTTAGGTCTCAAATTTATGAACCTGATTATGTTGTCGTACTGGATCAATCATTATTAAGATCCATTGATGTTGCCCAAGGCATAAAGCCTGGTGGTTTAATATTGGTAAATATTGATAAACGCCCAGGTGAAATAAGAAAGGAGATTAAGAGCCAGGTGAAATTGGCAACCGTTGATGCGACAGGCATTGCACTCCGCCATACATTAGGTACAAAAGCCGCCCCGATAGTTAATACCGCAATTTTGGGCGCTTTTGCACGAATAACCGGGTTGGTTAAAATCGAATCTATAGTGGATAGTATAAAAATGAAAGCGCCCATAAAAAAGGATGAGAATGCACAGGCCGCGAAAGAGGCTTATGATAATGTAATTGAAGAATAATTTAAAGGTGGATTGTATGGCAAAGAAGATCAAAGGTTATCAAGATTTACCGCCAATGACTATGACGATTGAGCCAACAATAGAGATTAAAACTGGTGCTTGGCGCACCTTTAAACCAATATTAAACAAAGACAAATGCAATAAATGTTACATATGCTGGCGTTACTGTCCCGAACCTTGCATAATTGTTGAAGTTGAAGGTGAATTGCCTGAATTTGATTATGATTATTGTAAAGGTTGTGGGATATGTGCAAATGAATGTCCGAAAGACGCGATCGAACTTATATTTGAAAAAATCGAATAATTTGTGGTGATAAGTGGCAAGACCCGTTTATGGATTAGAGATTCTAGATTTGAGATTACCCGCGGAAAGGCGAAAGACGGATGATGATTTATTGTTATTGGCGGTAACTATGCGAAGCATATTACCGCAAGTGGCTTTGATTCATCTTCCGTCTGTCGCCTATTGCCTTTCCGTTAACAAACTCCAATCTCCAATCTCTAATCTCCAATCCACTATGGTAATCATATAACAATATTACCCCTTACCACTTTAACGACAATCTAACCCCGAATGAAAGGAGTAGTGAGATCTTGACAAAATTAGTTATTACTGGCAACTATGCCGTTGCTTATGGAGCTAAGGTTTCTCGAGCTGAGGTTATTGCTGCATACCCGATTACCCCCCAAACCACGATAGTCGAAAAACTCGCAGATTTTGTGGCGAATGGTGAACTTGATGCACAATATTTGAAAGTCGAGAGCGAGCATTCCGCGATGGCGGCTTGTATCGCGGCTTCGAATACCGGTGCACGTGCATTTACCGCGACCTCGGCTCAAGGTTTAGCGTTGATGCATGAGCTATTGATATGGGCCGCCGCGGCACGCACACCTGTGGTGATGGCGAATGTCAACCGCGCAATGGGCCCGCCCTGGAGTGTCTGGGCCGACCATCAAGATAGCATAGCGCAGCGTGATACGGGATGGTTACAATTTTATTGTGAAAGTAGCCAGGAGGTTTTTGATACAATTCTCCAAGCATTTAAGATCTGCGAGGATAATGAGATATTATTGCCTGGGTTATTAACTTTGGATGCATTCTATCTATCACATACCTATGAGCCCGTTGATATCCCGGACCAAGATCTAATTGATGAATTTCTTCCTTCTTTTGACCCGCCCTATAAACTTGATGTGGATAACCCACACAGTTTCGGCTCTTTAGTTATGCCTCATACATGGGCAACCGAATTCAAATATAAAATCTCGGAAGCAATGAACAACGCACGAGATAAAATCCGTAAGGTGGACCGCGAATTCAACAAAACCTTCGGCAGGAGCCATGGTGAGCTCGTCGATTTATATCGTACCGAAGATGCGGATGTTGTTCTCATAGGTACTGGTACGATTGCAAGTACAACCCGCGAAGTTGTTGATACGTTAAGAAATGATGGTTTGAAAGTTGGATTAGCAAAACTCAGGGTGTTTCGACCATTCCCCTTTGAGGAGATACGAGAACTTGCCTCAAGCGGAGTAAAAGTCATTGGTGTCATGGACCGATGCTTAGAAATTGGTTACGGCGGTGCAATCTTTGCTGAGGTCTGTGGGGTGTTATACAATCACTTTGATGGCGATAAGAAACCAATACTTAAGAATTTCATTACTGGTGTAGGTGGTCGTGATGTTACACCACGACATATTACCGCGTTGTTTAAGAATTTATTATATATACAGGATCATGGATTGGACCGAGAGATACATTGGGTCGAATTGAAAGACGCGACCAAACCCGAAGGGGAGGTGTTATAATGGCGAAATTGAAATGGCCAAAGGAGGAATTAATGACACCTGGGCATATGGGTTGCTTGGGGTGCGGTGGAACTCTAGCAATGCGCTATGCACTTAAAGTTTTAGGTCAGAGAACCATAATTTGTGTACCTGCATGTTGTTGGGCCGTTATGCCGGGCGTCTGGCCGTACCATAACTTAAAGATACCAATGCTTTACAATGCCTTCGAAACTACTGCTGCGACCGCCTCGGGTGTAAGATGTGCGTTAGATGCCAAAGGCATCAAAGATGTGAACGTTGTTGGGTGGGGCGGTGATGGCGGTACATTGGATATTGGCATACAGGCACTTTCTGGTACTGTGGAGCGCCGTGATAATATAATTTATATTTGTTATGATAACGAGGCTTATATGAATACTGGTATCCAACGCAGTTCGTCAACCCCTATTGGTGCCTGGACGACCACCACTCCGGTCGGCACAACCGAAAACTGGAAGACAGAGCCTAAAAAGAACATGGTTGAAATTATGGCAGCCCACAAGATCCCCTATACCGCAACGGCGAGTATAGCGTACCCCGATGACTTTATGAAAAAGCTTAAAAAAGGCCTGGAAATCGAGGGCCCGAAATATTACCAGATATTCTCACCATGCCCGACGGGCTGGCGATCACCACCCGAGAAAACAGTTGAGATCGCAAGACTTGCGACGAAAAGCTATGCATATCCAATTTATGAAATAGAAGATGGTAGATATACAGTGAATAAAAAACCAAAAAAAATACCAATAAAGGATTATTTTGCGATGCAAGGTAGGTTCAGGCACTTACCCGAAAATATCATCAATGAAATTCAGGACGGTGTTGATAAAGAATGGGAGTTGTTGCTCAAGAAGGAAGAGATGACGAAAAATTTATAATTATTGCTTAATTAGGAGTAAGGAGTAAGGAGTTAGGAGTTAGGAGTCAGGAGTTGTTAGGACTCAGGAGTTAGGAGTCAGGATTTAGGCTTGTTTGTCAATTGTGAGGGATCAGGATAACTCATTGTTGACTAATAAGGATTAGAGATTAGAGATTGGAGACGGGAGGGGATATTGATACTTACGGTAACTTGCTTCGCCAAGTTACCTCGCTTTAAAAATTCCTAGGGAATTTTTAAAGTTAGAGGCAGCCTAAAGATAGGCGATAAGGGGATGGGGGAAACTCAAATCTCGAAACCCGAATCTCGAATCTATATGACAAACCCTAATCCTCAATCCTTAATCCTCAATCCTGACTCCTAATACCTAACATAAAACCACACGGGGGATCACAATGGACGCAGGAAAAATACGAACATTATTACAGGATTTGATCAACGGCGTTTGTGTTGTGACATCCAAATCCGGCGAGACAATCAATGGCATGACCGTTGCGTGGGCCACCCAGGTTGCGTGGGAACCGCCGCTGGTTATGGTCAGTATTGGTAATGGCAGCTATACAAATGAATTGATCACTAAAAGCAAAGTATTTGCAATTAATGTATTAAATGAAACGCAGATCGAGCTGGCAAAACATTTTGGCCTAAAATCGGGGCGGGAAGGCAATAAGTTCGAACATATTACATATCAATCCAAAGAAACCGGCAGCCCCATTCTAGATAATGTAGTTGTATATTTTGATTGTAGATTACATTCATTATTAAAAGTCGAAGATCATACGATCTTTATCGGTGAGATTTTAGATACAGCGAAATTGAGCACTGAAAAACCATTAGTTTATAGATATAGTGATTATTGGTAAGGCAATATAGTTTTTTTTAAAATATTAACCATAACTTGTAACCACAAACCTTTAATATCACAAACTCATACAAAAATAAAAGGTGAGTCTTATGGTTGGCAAAAAGTTAATGGCAATAGCTGTAAGTTTTTTACTTACTGCTGGATTTCTAGCACTTTTTGGGTCGACTGCAGGCATAGAGCCTGAGGATCAGACCCTGAATGAGAATAATACTCGTGGTACATTCCCCGGCGATGGGTATTTCGATATACAACCACAAAACTTCGCTGGTACCTATTATCCAGGTGATCAAGATACAAATTTTTATTTTAGATTAAGATCTAATTATGATGCCGAAAATTTTGATCCAAACAGTGTAAATCCTGGAAATGCATCATCATTGTTTAATGTAACGATCAGTTTTACAGGTATATATTGGCAAGATAACGGGACCCAGGTAACAAATAATCCGATAATCTGGCTTAATAATGATATATATAATAATGACGGAGATGGCTATGAATTTCTCTTTGACGGTCACCAACTAAATTACTATTCCGATGATGGTACCGGCCCTAATGAATGGGAAATTAAGGTTGAAAATATCACAACTGGAAAGTATTTCTTAGGTATACGAGAGCGATTTATTTATCTTGAGAGTTCAGATGGAGTTATTTATTTTAATTATACAAATTGGTTATATGACGAAGATTTTGTACCATTTTCTGTAGTAAGTGCAATAGGTCCTTATAATTCCGATCTGGAATATACCTTTAGGAGTACCCGTGATAACAATGCCAACGAGCCCCTGTATGCTGGTGCCGAATTCGAGCGGTTCGTTATCAAAGCATTAAACGAGCCCTCCGGCGAAATCACAGATATGTCTTCTGAGATCACAATGGAAAGCGGGCTGATCGATGTTGTCAATCCCCTTTGTACACTTAATGAAATTGGTGGCGGAAGTCCAAATCAATTCTATTGGCGCATCAATGTTGATGATAATACACCGCCTAATTATTATACTGTTTATTTGAAACTATCATATACACGTGATGCTGGGGGCAATATATATGTAGTTACAGAGACCCAGACAATTCAGACCTTTACAGTATTATTTACACCATTATTATTCCCACCATTACCCGCGCTAGGCGAAGAGATCCCAGCTCCTATAACAATAATAACCCAAAAAGATGTTAATGGAAGTTTCTCGGTCGACTTTGTGAACAATGGAAATGTGCCATTGGATAATGTGATTGTCAGATTGGATCTTGATAATACTAGATATATCAAAGAGAGCGAATTCTTCTACAATGAAAATGCGTTTGCAGGTACAGTGTGGCCTGAGCTAATCCATAAGTTTAAGGACCTTCGCATTGGCGTTGGTGAAACAGCAACTGCCGATTTCGATATGATCCATTTAATACATTATCTACCACCTGGCAAGTACATGGTACCTGTTGATTATACTTGTACATATTTCGATGATGGCGTGATCGGCAATCCATCAGGTGATGTGGTTGCGGGTTATTGGGATGATAATGCCCAGCAGCTCATACATCGAACAATTATGCAGACTAATGTCCATCCCGAAGATTTTAGCGATCTTCATATGCCTTATATCGTGATCGAGGTTCAAGATGATGCAGAAGGGATTGATGTAACTGCGTCACTTAGTTCCGGCTCGTTCTCACATAATCAGGGCGCAATTAATAGGTATATATTGATGACAGTCCAGAACTTCGAATATTATTTATTCCATGACATGACCTATATCATCCATATCGACGAGGGTTCACCCTTCGATATTCCCGGTGGTTCCGGTGTGAATGACACGACCTTACCACCAATCCATCGACCAAGCCTATCTGCTGCTGGGGCGACCTGGATGGGTTCTGATAGTTTCTGGTTCTATGCAGATATTAAGGACACCGCTAATCCCGGTATCAATTATGTGCAAATGGATATTATGGGCTATGACCAATTTCTGCAACCAGTTATGAAAACGGTCTGGGTACAAGTCTATATAAATTCCAAACAACCCAATTTAGAGGTAACCGAGGTTATAGCTTCAAATGTCACTGATAATATGGAGGTCAAAGTAACTGTAACCATCAAGAATGTCGGTGAGGGTGATGCACTAGGATTAGGTGCATATTTCGAATCTTCAAGCACCGGTTTTATTTGTACGGATGATACAACGCCCCTGGGCGATTTGATGTCTGGCGAATCCGTGATGTACGAATTCACGGTGCGGGCCGCGGCAGAGACCTATGTATTCCACGGAAGTTATGCAGGCTATATCTACTTTGAATTCACAGATGAAATGGGCGATTACAAACCAATGTTCTCTGGCGGTTCGGAATACATAATATATATTGTATCGTCAAAACTCCCGGACATTGTCGTTAGAAATGTGGTAGCTCCGCTTATTGACGATGAAGAAACCATTAGTGTATCTATCACAATAAGAAATATTGGCGGCTCAACAGCTAGGAATGTAAGCGTACTCCTGCCATATTCCTCGGCACAATTCCAGGTTGGTGGCGGCGGCAAATTTGATCTGGGTGATATTGATCCCGGTGAGGAAGCCATCTTCACTTTGCAACTAACTGCCTTAGAAGAAATTGCGGATGATACTACCTACTCCTTTACATTATACTTCTCATATCAAAATATCGAAGGTCGAACCTTAACCTTCTCAGAGGGTGAGCGTGAATCCTTCTCGATCCGAACCAAGGATGAGTTAGAAACAGTCAAAGAGCTACAGATAATAGAGGAAAAAGGCAAGATTCTTGATGAAGGTGTTGCTATGCTTGGGTTGGGTATATTAATACTACTCGGTCTAATAATATTTGCAGCGATCTTCGTTAAGGCAAGCCGAGGCGGTGCAGCACCACCCGCGCAATCCAAGAGTACCTGGGAAGAAGAACCACCCCGTGCCAAACCCGTGAAGAAAGACGAAGAGGAATGGGAAGAGGAAGACGAGGAAGAGGAAGAAGAGGACGAAGAAGAAGAGGAAGATGAGGAAGAAAAAGACGAAGATGACGAATGGTAAAACCTCTTAAAAAAATCATCTCTTCTCTCTTTTTTTTATTTTTTTTACAGGTAAGCGATAGCTATGTCCAAAATTATGTTGAATTTGGATTGGAGATTGGAGTTTGATAACGGAAAGGCAAAAGGCGACAGACGATAGGCGATAGACGAAAGGCGATAGGGGGTTGGGGGGAACTATAACTTTAAAAATTCCAGAGGAATTTTTAAAGCGAGGTAACTTGGCGAAGCAAGTTACCGTAGTAGTCGATATCCTCACCCGTCTCCAATCTAAAATCTCTAATCCATATATGATATATAACCTAATATCTTGTCACACTAAACATCAATGAATACTTACCATAAGAGTATTATATTTGTAAATCCTTCACGGATAAATCTATGCTCCCGTAGTGTAGCCCGGTCAATCACCCGGCTCCTACGGAGCCTCGGGTAACGACCTGCGGTCGCTACCCTGGGGCTTCGGAACCCCTGCTGGGCTTCCGAACCCTTTCGGCCTTTCGTGCCGAATCATCTCATTCGCAAAATGCTGTGCTCCCGTAGTGTAGCCCGGTCAATCACCCGGCTCCTGCGGAGCCTCGGGTAACGACCTGCGGTCGCTACCCTGGAGCTTCGGAACCCTTGCAGGCTTCCGAACCCTTTCGGCCTTTCGTGCCGAATCATCTCATTCGCAAAATGCTG
>CBDVCJ010000187.1:0-7951 GCA_965372445.1 uncultured Thermoplasmata archaeon
GGTGAAATTTTATCTATCCCACATAATGACAATGTTACCACAAACTCACAACTATCTAGACTCCCGAGACTCCCTAGACTCGAATCTCGAATCTCAAATCTCAAATCTCCAATCTCCAATCCAATAAAGGTTAAAGATAAGAAGTCTGGCCACAAATATTATTACCACTCATCGATTTATTCTACCCTTAGTTTATGTGTGACTAAATGTATTTATATTTGAGTTAATATATATTATATTAGAACCGATAATTTTTAGTAGGATTAATTATATGTGTCTTAAATAGATTCTATTATATAATTGGATATAATAAAAAATCCGGGGGCTTAGATTGTGAAAGAAAACAATAAAAGATTAAATGTAAGTATGCAAAAATATTTAGTGAGCCTGTGTGTAATTCTGCTTTTTGGAAGTTTTATCGGCATGAGCGGAATTGCCTTTGGAGATGCGAACAATTCAAGAGCCGCAGGTGGCCCAGCGCCATTTGTTGCTCCATTACCACCTTTAATTGACCTGAAACTGATAACTGCCTACCCACACCAGAATTTAACGATCTATGGCGCGTCCAAAGAAGAGTATTCAGGCCAAGCCTTGGCAACCGGAGATGTTAACAATGACGGCATCGACGATCTGGTTATAGGTGCACCGCTAGCGAATGGCCCTTCGAACAGGGAAAATTGCGGCGTTGTTTATGTAATTTTTGGTTCAGCTTCATTACCGGAATCAGGCCAGAGAGATCTTAATAATCCCGCAGATTTCGATGTACGGATCTGGGGTATCGACCCCTACGACTCTTGCGGCCAATCTGTTGCAGTTGGCAATGTTGACGGCCAGGGTTCCGACGATATCATCATAGGTGCAATCGGCGGTGCAGGACTTGGCAACGGAAGATGGGGGTGCGGCGAAGTTTACGTGATATATGGAAGCGGCGCGTTGTCCGGTACGATCGATCTGAATTCCTCACTTACATACCCGGATGTTAAGATCTACGGTCAAGACAGATGGGATTCAGCGGGATGGGCTGTTGCTGCTGGCGACGTTAGGGGTGGCAGTGAAGACGATATAATAATCAGCGCTATTGCGGCTCGGGGCCCCTCATCTTATCTCAGATTAATGTCGGGTGAGGTTTATGTGGTTGAAGGTTCCAATTCGCTTGCATCAACTATTGATCTGAATACAACAGGTGTTGGCCCGGATACAATAATTTACGGGTTCGATGAATATGATATGATGGGGAGTTCGATCGCAACCGGACATATTGACAGCACGACCGGTAAAGAAGATCTTGTAATTGGCGCGCCACAAGCTAACGGTCCTAATAACGCAAGACCCTATGGCTGTGGTGAAGCTTATTTCATTAAGGGTGCAGTGGCACTTAGTGGCAGTATTTATACCAATACTTCAGACCCCGCGCCTCATGCGGACACCATAATCTATGGTATAGATGGGAGCCCGGTTTTACAAGGTGATCAGTGCGGCCAATCTGTTGCAGTTGGCGATGTATCCGGAAGTGCCAATGAAGACATTATTTTAGGTGCTCCATATGCTAGCGGACCTCTTAACGCCCGAAATCTTGGCGGTGAGGTTTACATAATCGAAGGTGCAACGAGCTATAGCTCTAATATCGATTTAGCTACTCATCCGACTTACCCAAATGTCATAATCTACGGCGCGGCTGGTGGCGACCAGGCAGGAACTGGTCTGGCTGTGGGAAATCTTGACAACGGCACCAAGTCCGATATAATTCTAGGCGCACCCTACGCCGCATCTGGGCCTACGCAAAATCGACCTATTGCAGGTATAACCTATATTGTCAACGGCTCCACCACCTGGCCGCTGCAGCATAAAATTGACACCAATACGGCCACTGCCACCGCCCATCACAATACAACGATATGGGGCGCCAACGATACTGACGGTTCCGGCAAGGCATTAGCTACCGGTGATTTCAATGATGATGGCGTTGCGGATCTGGTTATCGGGGCTAATCTTGCTGATGGTGTGAATAAACTAAGAATGGATTCCGGCGAGACCTATATATTATATGGCGGAACGATATCAATACCGAACCTCAACCCGTGGATGAAGATGACCGACCCCGCAGATATGGCGACTGGGGTTGCATTGAACGCAAGCATTACAATTAATTTCAGTGAACCCATGAACTGGTTAACAGTCAATATCCAAATTACACCGACCGTAACCTTAAATGCAAATTGGAACCCGAACAATGACGGTGTGACTTATACTCATACAACTGATTTCCTGGAAAAACAGATATATAAGGTTCAGATCACGGCAGGTCAGGACGCTTCAGGTAAGCCATTGATCCAGAACCCGGGCAATCCGTTAATAGTCAACCCCTGGAACTTTACGACCGGTGATTTTACTCCCCCGATGGTGATTTTGACCAACCCCGTTAATAATAGCGTTAATGTCGATCCGAAACTTAATGTTACATTCACATTCCGCGAGCCAATGAATAAAGGTTCAGTAACGTATTCATGTCAACCAACGGTCACAGGTGGCTTCACTAAATTCTGGGATGCAACAAATTCGACAGTAACCTTTAACCATAGCACCCCATTCCAAGAGAATCGAGGGTATTGGTTCAATATTACGGGTGGAAATGATGAATACGGACTGTCTTTGGTCAATAACACGAGCATGCCCTGGCATGTTTATTTCGTCACCGGCGATTACACAGCGCCTACGATCACAATAACCAGCCCTGTAAATGACACTACTGGTGTACCTGTGGATGATAATATTACATTGACCTTCAGCGAGCGTATGAAGACCGCGACGGTACTATTTACAAATGATGGCGGTAACCTTCTCTGGCAAGCTGGCTCCTGGAGCCCCGACAATAAAACAGTGACATATGGCCATGACACCAATTTCAATGCAAATACATGGTATAATATTACAGTCACCGCAGGTACGGATATGGCTAATCTTGCCATAGTTCCCGGCATTGTGCCCAACCCATTCAGGTTTAAAACTGCCGGGTTTGGACCTACAATCGTGAAGACTACACCTGTAAGTGGGACTACGGGTATTGCACTTGTGGCTGATGTTGTTGTTGAGTTCAGCAAAGCAATCCAAACCACATTGGTAACCTACACTTGTGATCCAATGCCCGCCGGCGGCTTCACACCCGTCTGGGAAGATGATATGAACGTAACTTATTCACATACAATACCGTTTGACACTGAGAAACTCTATACATTTGAGATAACCCTCGCCCCGGATCTTGATGGTAATCCATTAATGGGTGACACGATCCCCAATCCCTTCAACTTTACCACCCGTGGTAACAATCCAATAATAGAATTAACCACACCTGCAGACGACGACGTTGGGATTGCATTGGATGCGGATGTCATTGTCGAGTTCAGCCTTCCAATGAATACAGGTACAGTTACTTACACATGCAGTCCGAATATAGCTTTCACACCTCAATGGAACGTTGATAATGATGTCGTGACTTATTCCCACGCAACTGAATTTACTAAGAACACGACTTATACCTTTACGATAACTGCGGGCACAGATTCAGCGTTGGGGCTTCCTTTGGCGGTTAATCCGGATCCAGATATCCTGAACCCCTGGAATTTCACGACCGTAGGTGACGAACCTGTAGTTACCGTAACTACACCTGCAAATAACGATGTAAATGTGCATTTATCGGCTGATCTTATCGTTAAATTCAGTGAACCAATGAACACCGGCACGGTTCAGTTATCGTGTTCACCAGACCCGGGCGGCTGGGCGACGGGCGTCTGGAACGCGCTCAACAACGAAGTTACCTACAAGCATACCAATCCATTCCTCAAAAACAAATTATATACCTGCCAAATCACGGCAGGTAAGGATCTGGATGGCCTGAATCTGATATCCAATGCCTTAAATCCGTGGTCATTTACAACCGCCGGTGATAACCCCATGATAATTGAAACCACCCCTGAGGACGGTGCTTCGCATGTATTATTAGGCGCCGATGTTGTCGTGGAGTTCAGTAAATCCATGGACATAGATTCAGTTACAATCTCAAGCTTACCGTCAGTCATCTTTACTGCGGATTGGAATTTAGATAAAACCATCGCCAGTTTCCAACATACTACAGCTTTCGGGAAGAACCAATTGTATACTTTCACGGTCACCGCAGCAAAAGATCAGGAAGGCTTTGATCTGATAAGCGGAAATATACCAAACCCATTCGTATTTACAACGATCGGTGATAATCCAGTTATCTTCGAGACCACACCAAAAGACGGCAGTACCGGTGTTGCGCTTGACGCAGATGTGATCGTCAAGTTCAACAAACCGATGAACACCGCCTCTGTAACTTACGAGAGCACCCCGTCGCCCGCTGGGGACTTTACCTCGAGTTGGAATACCGAAGGCGATATGATAACATTCTCACATACCGCCAATTTCATCAAAGACCAGGCATACTCATTTGAAATCACTGGAGGTAAGGATTCTTCTGGATTTGATCTAGTTGCCGGTGCAATTCCGAACCCATGGACATTTAGAACTGTTGGTGACGAGCCGGTAATTTTCTCCACCACACCCGTGGATGGAAAGACCGGAGTTGGGGTGAACCAGAAGATCATAATAGATTTCAGTGAATCAATGAGCCCCGCCACTGTAACATATACAATAACTTCAGGAGTTGGTAACCCCGGTGGCTGGACCGAGACCTGGAGTGATAGCGACCAAACCTTAACATTAGGCCACACCGATTTTGCACCCAATACCAAATATAAATTCGAGATCACTGCCGGTAGGGACCTCACCAGTAAAGACCTGATAGCAGGCCCGGTCCCCAACCCATTCGAATTCACAACCGGCACTGGGAATGTTACAGAAGGTCCGACCACGAGCTTGCAAACACCAGCGGATGGCGCAGAGGTAACTTCACTTAAACCAACTTTGACCTGGGATGCTTCAGATGATTCAGTGGAATATTATGTATATATTAGTACCGACAAAGCCCTCGTCCAGAGTCTCGATACTTCGATCGAGGTGGACCCGGTCACGGATACCTCATACACCCCGACAAGCGACCTAGAGCCAGGTGCGACCTATTATTGGACAGTGATACCTTCGGATGGAACTAATATGGGTACAAGTGATGGGGTTTGGAGTTTCACCACCCCCGCCAAAGACGCGACACCAACGGACAAAGAAGATGATATGTGGTGGCTATGGATACTGATCATCATAGTGATCGTTGTTGTAGTTATTGTTGTTGTAGCTGTGATGATGAAAAAGAAGGAAGTACCGCCGGAAGAGCCGCGCGAAGAAGTACTACCACCGGCCGAGGATGCCGGACCTGGTGCGGAAGTACCGCCGGTCGAAGAGGCGCCACCGATGCCGCCGGCCGAGGAGCCGGTCGCTGAAGCGCCCGCAGAGGCGCCGCCTATACCGCCCCTGGAACAGATGGAAGCACCGCCGGTAGAAGAGACACCGCCAGCCCTAGAGGAGGCTCCGGCACCCGAAGCCGCAGCACCTGCAGTTGCAGCACCCGCGGCGGCAGCGCCTGTTGAGGCCGCACCGACCGAGCCCGAAGCTCCGGCAACCGAAACACCACCTGCAGAGGGTGAAGGCACCCCTGAGACTGCTGAAGAACCTGCAGCGGAAGGAGATACTACTACTCCTGCTGTATGCCCGGTATGTAGCGCGGCATTAACTCCTGGCCAAACTGCGTGTCCCGTCTGTGGCGCATCGGTTACATAATATCAAATAACAAGCAAGAATCAAAGTCCTCACCCTATGGCAACAGGTGGGGATCTCTATTTATTTTTTTTTAATTAGCTATAGCGAATAAGCTGATGAGTGAGCAACATCATAAAAAAGCCAAAGAAGGTTAGGAAGTTAGGTTACGGTAATCCAGCCCTCTAATCCTTATTTGGATAATAGTGAAGAGAGCTGGATTACCTCACCTTCAAAATCCCTTTGGGATTTTGAGGGTGGATGTAATTTTCGAAAGAAAATTACAGAAACCCTTATGGAAATGCATAAACAAATCTTCTAACCTCTCTAGGCTTCATTTGACTTAGAAATCGGGATCTAAGATTCATTTATTTTATTCACATCCAGTTCAAAACCTGTCACCGGATAAGATAGGTCAAAATTCGTAATTGTTTTGGGATGAAGCTCGCCAAAATAACATAGCTCTTGTCCATCACTAAGAATTATTGCAGCACAACGACCTTCAATAAAGCTCCCATGGGACTTTGGCCCAATTTTATAATCTGCGCCGATACCAGTGAGTATGCTTTCTATGATCGATTTTATTTCGGTAAAATTAGCCTTTGAGTGCATCACAGTTCCCGCCATTCTACGATGGTTGGTGGTGGCGAGAATGACATCATCAATTTCAAAGATCTTCTGAGGAAGCTCTCGATGCTTGTTGGCGCGTAATATGTTCAATAATGAAGGTAATAGCGAAATTCTCAGTATCGTATGCTCCTCGCTATTGGGATTTTTTATTTTGGAATGCTCTGTCTCTGGTATGCCCATTTTCGCAAACTGGTCGTTTGGGTTTGAAAGTGTCAAGGTCATTATTTCATTGAAGTTCAACCCGATCATTAGGTCCCGGAGACGGTCGCTGGTTTTTTCCAAAATGCGCATTTCGCCAAAGGTCATGGCATTTGGCAGCTCCAATTCGAAATTTTCGTAACCATATCCAATAGCTATATCCTCGATCAGATCGATAGGATGAAGGATATCAGTGCGATATGCCGGGATCTGTACGTCAAGATCTGCGGCGGTTTTATCGACTATACCGTAACCCATTTGTTCCAAACACTCTGATATCTGCATAGAGGTTAGATCTGTGGCCAGTATTCTATTTGCATAGTCTGATCTTAGGGTTTGTACACGGGGTTCAAGCTCGGGAGTAACAAGAGTTTTATCGGGGTATTCCACGGTCACCGAATAAACTTCGCCGCCGCGTTCTGCCAATAATGTCGCGATTATATTTAACGCGTATTTACAGCCATCTAGATCCAGACCGGTAATATCCAGGAAGATAGTGGAAGTACTTTCAGTCACTGTTGTTAAAATACCGTTTATTATTGGCGGAAAGGATATCACATCTTCATTAACATCAACGATTATCGGGTAGGTGCTGAAACCATCCAGGGTCCATGCATATTCACGACCTTTATCGTGTTTACGCAGCACGTCCTTTAGGTCCATATATTCGTTCATCCCCAGTGGTATGAACTGTATTGCTTCGGGATCTATTGCTTTATAAGTAAAAGGCGGTACAACCTTATCGAAATCATGCAGACCTATCGAGACTTTATTACGTTTACGACCCAGGGTCAGATGAAGTTTCTCCTGGATATCCATCACGCTCGCAACAAACGGGTCGGTAAATTTAACATTTTTAACCAAGCCGCACACAATACACGGCCGAACTTCTAACACGCTTGGGTCGACTTTAAGCACTATGTCTGAACTTTTTACGTCATAGGTTTGAAGGCCGGGTTTCAACCCGAGAAACGCGCGCATCGCACGTGCCACACCTTCGACAGAGTATAGGTCCGGGCGGTTCGGGAAGAATTCGATATCGAGCTGGTCACCCTCGACTCTCGCGACATCGGCACCGATCATTCCGATCTTCGATAATAATTCATCTTTATCGAGTTTTGTGCCGATCAGTTCTAATAGATCATTAAAGTCCATTGATATTATTGGCATCTGTAATTACACCTCAAAGGTCTATGTTAAAAATGGAAATAGCATTGGTTATATTTGTTTATTACGCAATATTCAATTACATTATCTATGGATTCCATATCGAATATTTCATTATGAGGTTTTCAGTTTGTAGTTTTTGTTTTGTAGTGGAAAATACTATATCTTAATTCAAATTGGAAAATGAAAATTTTAAATTTCAAATATGCAATCTCCAATTTCAAATTAGATG
>CBDVCJ010000188.1:0-7945 GCA_965372445.1 uncultured Thermoplasmata archaeon
CTAAAATCATTGTTATGGTTTTCGATTGAGAATTCCTTCGGAATTCCCAAAGCGAAAGTTTGTTAACACCTAGGTTTAAAGATGACAATCGGCCAACTGAAGGTTAAAATACATCAGGCGGTTTTTGTTTTCTTTTTGAATGCCTTCTCTTTATTACTATAATCGATGTAACAATAATCACGATTATAATGATAATTATTAAAATTAGAACCATAATCCAATTTACCTCGTCGACTTTTGGTTCTCGTTCAAATCTGGAAGGGTCTTTAGGATAATAATCGCTATTATCACCTACCCCATCGTTATCGGTATCGTTCCATTCAGTTGGGTCTGAAGGGAATATATCCGGATCCCACCCTGACGGGTTGTCTCCATAACCATCCCCATCTTCATCTTGCCATTGAGTAGGATTATCAGGGAACGCGTCAATACAATCAATCCAACCGTCGCGATCTGAATCAACAGGTGAAATTGTGGTGGAAAAATATACATTGGTATTATCATCTTTTGTACCCAACCAAACGATATATAGATACCCAAATGCATCAATAGCCATTGAAGATCCTTGACTAGAATCCAAATTAAAATTCTCACTAATATTTATTCTATTATTAAACGAAGCTCCATCATTAGTTGAATTAGAATAATAAATATTAAACACATTGTTTGTAAATCTATCATCTGCCCAGATAACATGAATAATTTCATTATCATCAACAACTGCAGTCGAAAATCCAAGTCTCCCTCCTATGAGAGCATGATCACTTACCATCACATCTTTACTGAAAGTTCTACCTTTGTTTTCAGATTTAGAATAATAAACACCTTCTCCATCATTTCGATAATCAATAAATGTAATATGAATATTATTCTTATTATCAATAAAAATTGAATTGCACCACCTTAATACTTTTTTATTTAAGTTGTCATTGACTTTAGAGGGATGAAGAAAAGTCGAACCACCATCAATAGATTTTGTATGATATATATTGTAACATTCTTCCTCTTTATTATTATCTACTTTATTATCCATGAATATTATATGTGGATTATTATTTCGATCTATTTCAATTATAGGTCCTATTTGTGTTGAATTTATAAAATCCTCAACAATGTTAATATTTGGTGTGAAAGAAATTTCTTCATTTTTTAATTTTGCATAGAATATATCTGAGTTATCATTCGATTCATTACTATTTCGATAATCGGTCCATGCAATGTGAACATTTCCATTTCCATCAATGTTCATAGTTGTATGAGTACAATCCTTACCTTCATCATCATTTACCTTTAATGTTGGATTAAAAACCTTTGCACCCACTTCAAGACTTGAATAATAAATATTCCCGTCACTTGTCCAAGCTACATGGACTCTTCCCCATTCATCTGCCCCGATCGAAGACCAATATTGAATATGTTGACTATTATTAATTTGTATGTTAGGAGAAAACGATTGACCATAATCTGTAGAATTAGAATAATATAATTTAAATCCATCAATTCTTGAATCTATCCAGACAACATGGATTATGTTTTTTATATCAACACATATTACAGCTCTTTCATTATTCAGAACTTCATTAGGAGTATCGTTTACAATTACAAAATCATTAAAAACTTGACCCCTTGCCGTAATTGAAAATATTAAAGTAATTACTAAAATATGGCTTAAATATTTAAATGAATTAATTTTACCCCTTGGCATTATTCATCAATCCTGATAAGATTAAATTTGTATGATAAGTTAAATTAGTTTCATTTATTTAAAACATTCTCAATCAATCCACTTTTATTATTTTTTTGTTTCTTTATAGGAATTTCAATGATTTATACAAGGATGGAGGCCTTCAGTCTGGGGATGAACGAAGTTCATGCACACACCGAGGGTTATTTTCGAAGAAAATGACCCGTGTCCTCCATCCTTTAAAAATTGCGCTTAAATTCAGATTTTTTACGAAGCAATTTTTTTATCTAACCGAAGGTTAAAATACGAAAAATAGAATATCTAAGTCCCTTCATTTTAATAAAGAAGATAGAATATGGAAGTCGGAAGTCAGAGTCGTTATTCGGGAAATTGGATATGGTTCCTGAATCTGGCGTCTACCTTCCGACTTCTAGCTTCATTAGAGACAACTAGAACCACGGGGAGGACCATAACCATGCGTAAAGTAGCAATTGTAAACGGTGGACTGGCAAAGTTCGGCGTGCGTAACGCGACCTGGAAAGAGCTGGCACAAGAGGCAGGTAAGGCGACTTTTGATAATGTGCCTGAGCTTGATAAACGAGATATTGATAGTTTATTTGTCGGTGCCGCGATCCCGGGGCGGTTCGCGTTCCAGGCGCATGTGGCACCGATGGTGGCGGAGCAATTAGGCATAACGCCCACAAAGGTCATCACCCGCACCGAGCTTGGCTGCGCGTCCGGTCAGAGCGCGATCCGTCATGCATATATGAGTATCGCGACAGGTATGAGCGATATCGCAATCTGTGTCGGGGTCGAGAAGATGAATTTGCCAAACCTTACCGAGGCCCAGACCAGTATGGCAGCGGTATTAGATCGTGAATGGGATGGTGTGCAAGGCGCGTCGGCGCCGCCTTTTTTCGCGTTATGTACACAGCGGCACATGAAAGAGTACGGCACCACCCGTGAGCAGTTATCGTTAGTTTCGATCAAAAACCATCATTATTCGACTATGAACCCCTTTGCACATTTTCAGAAAGAAGTGACGCGCGAAAAGATCGAGAATTCGCTGATGGTCGCACCGCCTTTGACGTTGTTGGATTGCTCGGGGATAACCGATGGCGCTGCGGGGTTGATACTGGCTGAAGAGGAGATTGCCAGGAAATTTACCGACGCTCCAGTTTATATTATTGGGTCAGGGCAATGTGCAATGGGCAATATTATCAACGGTCTTAGAAGTCTAACTACCTGGGAGCCGATGAAAATGGCCGCAAAGGAAGCATTCAGGTCGGCAAAGGTTACACCCAATGATATAGACGTCGCAGAGCTGCACGATTGCTTTACGATCTCCGAGATAATCGAATATGAAGACCTCGGGTTCTGTGCAAAAGGTGAAGGCGGCAAGTTCATCGAGGAAGGCCGCTCTAAGATTGGCGGTAAAGTTGCGGTGAATACTCGTGGGGGGCTGTTGGGGACGGGCCATCCGTTAGGTGCAACCGGTATTGCACAGGCTATAGAGATCGTTCAGCAGCTGAAAGGCGAAGCGCCGCAAGGTCGAGCGGTAGACGGCGCTGAGATCGGGCTCAGCCACAATCTTAGCGGTGCAGCTAATGTACACAGCATTTTAATTTATAGCAGGAGGTCTGCATAATGGCGGATGGCGAATTGCCTTATTTATTGGATTTCTGCCCGCTTCAGGATGAGAAATTTACCCAGATCCATACATTTTACGATAACCTTCGCAAGGGCAAATTAACAACCACGAAATGTACAAGCTGTGGAACCCTGTCGTGGCAGCCGCGGGTTGTGTGTCCGGAATGCAGCTCCAACGAGCTCGAATGGGCTGAACTACCGTCAACCGGCAAATTATTTGCGTTCACTGCGATGGTACTGGGTGCGCCTTTGGGGTTCGAAAAGGACGTGCCGTTCCCGATCGGGATAGTTGAACTTGATGAGGTGGGCATTAAGATCCTTACGCGTATTGATGATATAAAATATGAAGACTTAGATTTCGATATGCCAATGGAACTTAAAGTGTTCACATTAGAGGATGGGAGGGTATTGTATAGGTTTAGCCCTAAGAAATAGTATAAATCCCAATTTCAAATACTACCAATACTACCAATAAAATCCTAATGACAAAATCCCAACCGCTATAAAATCGATATATTTTAGGGGTCGGGGAACCCATTGCCCTAACACCCTTATACCACCCTGACCCCTACTTTATAAAAGCCGAAGGGTTTTATAAAGCAAGGCAACTTGACGAAGTAAGTTGCCGAAGGCCTCTAACCCCTGACCCCTAAATTTTGGGTTTGGCAGTATTCGAATTTATTAATATATAGGAGGGAAGATAAATATGAACATAAAAAAGATCGCCGTATTAGGCGCTGGCACCATGGGTGCTGGTATTGCGCAGCGCTGCGCACAATCCGGGTTTGAAGTTGCAATGATGGATATGAAGGACGAATTTGTTGAGAATGGCTTTAAAACCATCACTAAGACCTTAGATAAAGGTATTGAACGCGGTAAGGTCACCGACGAGCAAAAGACCAAGATCTTAGAAAGGATCCAAGGCACCACAGATCTGACGGAAGCGGGTAAGGATACTGATCTGGTAATTGAAGCTGTGTTCGAGGATATGGAGGTCAAGAAAAAGTTATTCACTGAAATAGAGCAGATCTGTCCGGATCACACGATATTTGCGAGCAACACCTCATCACTCCACATCACGGAATTAGCTAACGCTACTGGTCGTCCCGAGAAGTTTGCGGGTTTACATTTTTTCAATCCCGCAGCGATCAATAAACTGATCGAAGTTATTGCCGGCGATGACACATCTGAAGAAACAGTGAATATCCTATTAGAGCTTTCAACAATTCTGAGCAAAATACCGTTAAATGTAAAAGATGCGCCGGGCTTTGCAGTCAACCGTTATTTTGTACCGTTTCTTAATGAAGCCTGTAAGATCTACGAGGAAGGGGTTGCCAATATACCAACGATCGACCAGGCTGCAATGGATGGGTTCGGGATCGGGATGGGGCCGTTCAAGTTGATGAACTTTACGGGGATACCGATTGCCTATCATTCCGAAGAATCGCTGAACAAGGGCTTGGGCGAATTCTACAGTACCTCCGAAGCGCTCAAGCACCAGTTCGAAGCGGGCGAGCAATGGGACCTGGAGGGCGAAGTTGACGAGGCCAAGCTCGAAGAGGTTAAGAACAGGCTGCTTGGTTGTGCGTGGGGCATAGCCTGTCAGCTAGTAGATGAAGGCGTGGCGTCTAAAGAAGACGTCGACCGTGGCGCGACGATCGGGCTGCGATGGGCGGCCGGACCGTTTGCGATGATGAATGCGGCAGGTATTGAGAACGCCTATAAGATTATCAACGAGTTTGCTGACAGGACTGATGGTAAATTTGCAGTGCCCGCAAATTTAAAAGCCCAGGCCGAGTTAGGCAAACCCTGGGAAATAAAATACGTTTCACTAAAACGCGATAATGATCTTGCGATCATCACAATGAACCGCCCTGAAGCAATGAATGCTTTAAATTCCAAAGTATTAACTGATCTGCAGGATGCATTAAAGCAGATTAATGACGACCCAAGCGTGAGATCGGTAATTATTACTGGTGCTGGTAATGCTTTTGTCGCAGGTGCGGATATCAAGGAGATGGTTACAAAAACGCCTGAGGAGGCGCGTGAATATACGCAGTTCGGGCATGATGTATTTAATCAAATTGAACTGCTGCCTAAACCTGTGATCGCGGCGGTAAATGGATATGCGTTAGGCGGGGGCTGTGAATTAGCGCTGGCCTGCGATCTGATCATCGCTTCGAACAAGGCCAAATTGGGGTTGCCTGAGGTCGGGCTCGGCATCCATCCGGGTTTTGGCGGCACCCAGCGACTGCCGAGGTTGGTGGGCAAAGCGAAAGCCAAAGAGCTGATCTTCACAACGGATATCATCAATGCCGAAGAAGCCGCCAGGATCGGGCTGGTGAATAAGGTTGTGGCACCTGAAAAGTTACTCACAGAAACGAAAAAGGTCGCAGCTAAAATTGCGCGTCAAGGGCCGGTGGCAATAAAATTAGCCAAATCCGTGATCAACCGCGGTTTGAATGTGGACCTGCAAACCGGGCTGGGTTACGAACTTGATTCTGTGACCGAGGCATTTACCACTGAAGATAAAACAGAAGGTATGAATGCGTTTATTGAAAAGCGTAAACCTGAGTTTAAGGGCAAATAAATAGTAATAGGGTTGGAGTCTGTAAACGGGACTCGGTGTTCGGGAATCGATGATTAAGGGGAGAAGAATCTCCCCCTAATAACCCCCACTTTTTTTATTCCCAAAGATGTTGACCTGCGGTCAATATAATTAATAATCATAACTTCTTGTATTAATCGATGAATTTTTTCGGGAAAAAGAATGTGTAATGTCTAGAAAAAATTCATTAGAAAAAATATTTTATAGTGGGAGGGGCATTTGAGGTTAAAATTAGGAGGGATATTTAGTAAGGAGGAAATGAATGATTTTTATAATGTTCGAACCTAACTTTCGGCATACGAATAAAATTGTTCGGAATCTCACTCTTATTGCTGAGGCGCGGGCGATTATCCTAAACGCACCGCTTGTCCCCAAATGGGAAGTCTCTTTAAGAAGGGACGCGTTATTGAGAAGTGCACATTCCTCGACTGCAATCGAGGGAAACCCGCTTTCGTTTGAGGAAGTTAGCGCTCTGGCTGCAGGCAGAGAGGTCATGGTGGCACGCAAGGATAAACAGGAAGTCCTGAACTATATTGAAACACTGGGACGGATTCCTGAATTTGCTGAGAGAACTCCCTTTGCAAGAGACGATTTATTAGAGATTCACAGGCTCGTAACAAATGCTACATTAGAAAATCCGAAAGATGAAGGCGCTCTCAGGGATCGCCAGGTCGTTGTAGCCAATAGGTTAACTGGAGAGGTGATATTTACACCTCCGCCAACGAAACAGGTTCCAAAATTTCTTGATGATTTTTTTAAGTGGTTTAATTCCGAAAATGTGAGTGAAATAGATGCGGTAATAGAGGCGGGCGTGGCTCATTATGAGCTTGCGAGAATCCATCCATTTATTGATGGAAATGGTAGGACTGCAAGAATCATAGCCGCTATGACGCTTTACAAGCGTGGATTTGATACCAAGAGATTTTTTGCGTTAGACGATTACTATGATAATGACAGGCGAAGCTATTACGAGGTCTTGAAACGAGTGGACCAACAAACATTGGATTTGACCGAGTGGCTTGAATATTTCACTGATGGTGTTGCAGTAAGCCTTAAAACGGTAAAAGACAAGGTTATCGGGCTCAGTAAGGATATTAAATATCTCAAAGAAAAAGGACAGATCGCTTTAACAGAAAGACAGATGAAGATCGTGGAGCACATCATAGAGAAAGGCCAGATTACTAACAGAGATCTTAGAGAAATGTTTAATATTTCTCCACAGGCAGCTCATAAGGAGATTAACAAGTTGGTGAAACTTGAAGTGGTTAAACCAATAGGTAAAGGTAGAGGTCTTTATTACGACCTGAAATGAGGTTGATGATTAAGTTGATGATTCGGTTGATGATTACAAAAGTTCACGATTAGACTCATAATTATATTCGAAGGAGCGCACCAAATCCTGCTTTAAGGTAAGTTGTCGTTTGGGTTGTCATTTGGGTTCACGATTAACCTCATGATTAACCTCACGATTGGACTTATAATTATATTCGATGAAGCGCACCAAGTCCTGCTTTAAAGTAAGTTGTCATTTAGGTTGTCGTTTGGGTTGTCATTTACATTCTCGATTATTACGACAATATTATGACATTGATAATTTGCACGTAAAAAATAGATGCGAATCGGCATGATAAAAAATCAATATATAAAAATTAGGTCATAAAAAGGTAATAATCGGGCCAGAATAAGGCTTATTATAAATTTCTCAAAACCCGTTATTGACGTTAAACGTGTGATAAGATCGAAATAATTTACCGCAGAAGCACAGAAGCGCAGAAATGGGTTTTTCAGCGTTTCTGCGTCTCTGCGGTAAAAATTGCTATGTTGAATGTTCAATGATGCTCAATGATATTGATGAGATTCGCAAATATTTAGAGCAATTCATTGTTCCTGATTAATTATAATAATTCAATAAATTCATCAACAGTTAAATCAGCATCCTTAATTATAGCTCTTAATGTACCTCTATCTAATTCTTTATGTAAGGGTATTACTAATGTTTTTCT
>CBDVCJ010000189.1:0-7937 GCA_965372445.1 uncultured Thermoplasmata archaeon
GTAAAGGCATATGGTTTTTGGACGATGGAGTAATGTTTGAGATAATGGAGTCTATGGAGTCTGGGGGTCGGGAGTCGGGGGGTCGGGAGTCCATTGAATCATTAAATAGGCAATATCCTGAGTTTGAACCTGAGAGGCCACAGTTAAGTAAAAGTTGGGTATTGAGATTAACCTTTGAAGGTTGTAATGCAGTTGAGCCTAAAGGCAGTAGATTATTACCGCACCGCAGCAATTTCTTTTATGGGAATGATTCGAGTAAATGGTATACCGAAGTGCCTAATTTTCAAGAGATAATTTATGAGAATTTATACGATAATATTGACTTGAAATATTATAATTCTGGTAAGGGGTTGAAGTATGATTTTATTGTGTATCCTGGTGGAGACCCAACACATATAAAACTTAATTATATTGGTGCCGAGAAGTTATCAAAGGATACATTTGGAAATATTAAGATCCAAACTGAATTAATTGAAATTATTGACAGTGATCTTTTTATTTATCAATCAATTAATAGCCGCCAGCAAAAAATCCAAGGTGCTTTTTTATTATTAGATTCGAACACTTATGGATTTAAAATTAATGCTGAGTATGATAAAGATACTACTTTAATAATTGATCCGCTTATATTTTCGACATTTATTGGTGGAAGCAATGGTGACTGGGGAGATGATATTGCTGTAGATGCAATTGGGGATGTTTATGTAACTGGATCTACCCAATCACCTGATTTTCCAATTACAACAGGTGTGCAGGATAACTCTCATAATGGTGCTTATGACATTTTCACTTTAAAATTGGATTCAACCGGGTCAACTCTAATATATTCTACATTTGTTGGCGGGGCTGGGAGTGATGGGTCTATGAAAGTCAGTTTTGCCATTGATCAGGTTGGCAATTCCTACGTAACTAGCGATACGAAGTCAGCGGACTTTCCGATTATCCCTGGAGCATTTGACGAGTCATTTAACGGCCAAGATGATGTATTTGTCTTCAAATTAAATCCATCGGGTTCGACTCTAATCTATTCAACATTTATTGGAGGTAGCCAATATGACCGTAGCAATGGTATCGAAGTTGATCCAGGTGGTAATATTCATGTAACTGGCTACACACATTCTACTGATTTTCCAGTCACGCTAGGTGCAAACGATACCGATTTCAACGGTGGTTTTTATGATTGTTATGTGTTCAAGCTAAATGCGGCAGGTTCAGGTCTTTTGTTCTCGACATTTATAGGTGGAAGTGATAGTGATTTTGGCATTGGTTTATCAATTATTGCGAGCGGTGATATATATTTGACTGGGGAAACTGCATCTCCCGATTTTCCGGTTACGCCAGATGCATACCAAAAAATAAAACAAAGCAGTGGTGATGATGCTTTTGTGCTCATATTAAATTCGACGGGGACTTCGATTATGTATTCGACATTTATCGGTGGCACTGGACATGAATGGGGTCACGATATTGCAATTGATGCCAATTGCGATGTTTATGTTACAGGTCATACTAGTTCAATTGATTTTCCAATAACTCAAGGCGCTTATGATACAACGATCAATGGCCATGACGATTGCATTGTTTTTAAGTTAGATATAAAAAATTCATCCCTAATATTTTCTACATACATAGGCGGAAATACTCACGATTGGGGTAGAAGTATAGCTATAGATTCATCAGGTAATATCTGCATTGCTGGTGTGACTTATTCTAACGATTTTCCAACTACACACGGTGCATTTGATATGACATATAATGGTGGTTCGGATATTTTTATTTCTATGTTGAACTCCACAGGGGTATTGCTCATGTATTCCACATTTATTGGAGGTGCGGATTGGGAATTCTGTCGAAGTTTAGAGCTTGATATTAGTGGTTATGCTTATATAGCGGGTTCAACAAGATCTCCCGAGTTCCCAAACACGACTGGCTCGAATGATACTACATATAATGGTAATGATGATGCTATTATTATGAAATTGGAATTGAAAAATTGTCCTTATGTATTAGATCTAAATATTTCAAAAACCTCAGTGAAAAGAAATGATAGAATTTATTTATACGGGAATGGAAGCGATGAAGAAGATTCCGAAGAGCTGCTAATTCCTTTTTTTGAGCATAGAGCCCCGAACAATTTATATTGGAAATCTACTTATTTCTCAAACCCACAATATAAAAATTCGCGCTGGCAAATTGAGTTTACACCCTCAATAAATGCAGCGTTGGGATTATATGATTTTAGAGTTAGGTTCAACAATACAATCAATTTAACTGGAAATTGGTATTATATTTTTGATGTTCTAACAGTATTAAATAATCTACCAATAATTGAAAATCTTAAATTTTCGAATGCCAGTGCCATATACGGCGATAAAATATCAGTCTGGATTAATGGGGCCGACGTTGAAGAGCCAGAACAGAACCTTACAGTTAATTTAGAATATAAAGACCCTGATGATAAAATTTGGAATACTTCATATTTGAACATGCCTATATATTCCGTTGATAGATGGGAATATATCTTATCTATACCATTTAACGCATTTTTCGGATACTATGACTTTAGAGCAAGATTCAATGATTCTGATGATGGCTATACTACATGGATTTATGTAAATGATTCTTTTTTGATATATAATATAAAACCTAACGTTATTGATATCAAATTATCTGACAGTTCAATTAATAGAACGGAGCCAGTATTTATTTACGTTAATGGCACAGATCACGAGACTCCGGAATCGAACTTGAAATTTACAATCCAATATAAGCCCCAAAACGAGCAAAATTGGACCGATCTCACTGGAGAATATTCGAACAATAATTGGAAAATTGAATTTCTTACTTCAAAAAATTCGAAATTGGGTTTCTATGATTTTCGTGTTATGTTCGAAGATAAAGATCATAATTCAAGCGGTTGGCAGTACCTAAATCACTCTTTAGAGGTATTGAATAATGTGCCAAAAATACAATATCTTCTCAATTCAAAGCCAATAGTATTCAGGACTAAGTCCGCAATTATTTATGCAAATGGCACTGATATTGAAACTCCAGGTGATCAGTTAATATGTGAAATTCAATATAAATCACAGTCAGGTGATTGGAAAGATTTAGAAGATGAAAATTTTATTTTCAACCAATGGGAAGTTAATTTCACCCCTGCAAAAGGAGCAGAACTTGGATTTTATGATCTGAGGGCTAATTTTTGGGATGCTGATGGTAATTATAGTGGCTGGACAGCTATTGAGAATGCTATCGAAGTAAAAAATAATCTACCAATAATATCAAATTCGTGTGATAACTTTGAAGTTAATATTTCTCAATTAAATATAGATTTAACTCCATTTGGTACAGATATCGAAGATCCAGCTGAAGATTTAATCTGGAGTATTGACCAAACCTCCATAGACACCACATTATTCACGGCAAGTATTGGAAATATCTCAATGAGCGTGTTGAATATTGTTCCGGTAAAGAATGTAACCGGCTCTGACAATATTGCGTTAATATTGACAGATAATGATGGTGGTTACGTAATAAAATCGGATATCACAATCATCATCAATAGCACGATAATTCCTGTTCCGACTTATAGGGTTAATATATCAGTTTCTCCCGAATTAATTGAAGTGGAGCAAGCTCAAGCTCAGAATGTGATTTTAACAGTCACGAATGAAGGTAATATCTGGGATATCTATAATATCGGTTTTATTTCCGATGAATTTGCTATAATTGATATCGGATTTTCTAAAAGTGTCTTATCATTGGAGGCAGGAAACGAAACAGAAATTGATGTTATAATAACTATCCCCACTAATATGGAGATCGGTAAATATAAAATAAAATTCATAGTGAAGAGTAACATGACTTCAGATAATGCAACCTTAACAATCTATGTTAACCAAAAAAGCGAGCAGGACAAGCCTAGCCAAGAAAAGCCAAAAGAGGATAGTTCAATACTTTTCATTTGGATTGCAATGAGTGTAATTATCATACTTGTCATTGTATTGATTCTATTTTTCATTTTCTTATTGAGAAAGAAACCGCAAGAAGAACCGTCCGAACCGGTAAGGTTAACACTGGAACCCATAGAAATCCAGTCTAGACCTCATCGCCAATTAAAGTCACCGCCACATCCTAAAGTTAGCACCGAAAAGATATCACAACCGATACCCCGACCGCGGGCGTCTAAAGCTGGTCGGTCGAAAAGAGTTGAAGAAGTTTCAGAGGATGAGATTGAAGAATAGTGACGATCTAATAAAATTAGATAGTTAGCACCAGATCGATGAGCCTAAATTAATGCACTACCGATAATAAGGGATAAAAAAACGACATTTGTACAATAAAATATAAATGCTAGCATAAACTAATACGTTATAAAGCTAACAATTAATTTTCCAAATTGAGGTAAAAACTCAACCCGGAAAATTGTAATTATCAACTACAGGGGGTATTAGAATATGAGGCGAATAATTATTTTACTATTGGGAGTATTCTTGATTTTGGGCGCATTGAAGATCGATCTTGCGGGATTTGGGAGTTTGATAGAGCAAGACCACAGGGCTGAAGATTATAGCGCACCAATAATTGATAGTGAGACCCAAGATCAACAGATGGTAGAGAATTTTAACACCCTCAACGGCTTTTTCACCGCGAACAACGGTCAGGCGGACAGCGACGAAGTTAGGTTTTACATTCCGAACCAGGGAATATGGTTTCTGGATGACAAAGTCGTGTTCTTGATTCTAGATGATGATCAAGACCCCGAAGCGATCTTGGACGATCGTGATTTTATCGATGGAAGGCTCGCGCCGGCTCGTGACACCTCAACCAGTAGAGATGGTGTAGTACTTCATTTGAGCTTTCAAAATGCCAATACTGTAACCCCGGTGGGTCGTGAGATATTACCACACCAAAGCAATTTTTTCTATGGTAATGAGCCATCAGGCTGGTATAGCGAAGTGCCAAATTTTGAAGTGGTACTGTATGAAAATATTTATGATAATATTGACCTCAAATTCTATTTCAATAACAATGGTTTGAAATACGAATTTATTGTACATCCCGGTGGTGACCCCTCAGAGATCAGGCTGAAATATGACGGTGCCGATGGTTTGGCCTTTAATGAGTTTGGGGATCTGGTAGTACTCACCGAATTTGGCGAAGTCAAAGATTGCAATTTATTTATTTACCAAGAGCAACAAAAGGTAAAAAAGACGATCGAAGGAGCATATCGAATTCATAACCGGAATGAATACGGCTTCGAGCTCTCACATGAATATGATCCTGATGAAGTACTGATTATCGACCCGTTTCTTATATTCGCCACTTTTATTGGTACCAGTACTGATGAATGGGGTTGGGATTTTGCTATAGACCCCGATGGATTTTCTTATGCTAATATTGAAACAGATTCCATTAATTTTCCGACCAGTGCGGGCGCTTACGATTCGACACATAACGGCATTGGATTTCTTGACAACGACATTGTGATATTCAAACTCAACCAGAACGGCTCGGCACTGGTTTATGCAACGTATATAGGTGGAAATAGTGACGAATACGCCGAAGGTATTGATATAGATTCTGATCGATATGTATACGCGACAGGCTACACGAATTCGAACAATTTCCCCACCACCGCAGGCGCCTACGACACGACCTTTAATGGCGGGTTTTATGATGCGTTTGTTTTCAAACTCAACCAAACCGGCTCGGTGCTCAGTTATTCAACCTATATTGGCGGTGGAGGTCTAACGAGTTCATCGGGAAGTGATTACGGAATGGGATTAGAGGTTGATACAAATGGCAGGGTCTTTTTGACGGGGGTGACAAGATCTTCAAATTTCCCGACCACTGCGGGTGCGTATGATACTACTCATTCCGGTGCAGGTAACGACGACGCTTTTGTGCTGAAATTGAACCCCAGCGGCACATCGTTATTGTATTCCACGCTTATTGGCGGCACCAGCACCGACCGTGGTTATGATATCGCAATTGACGCGGCCGGCAATGCGTATGTTACGGGCCCTACATATTCATCAGATTTCCCAACTAATGCCGGTGCCTACGATACCACGCATAACGGACAATTTGATGCATTTGTCGCGAAATTCAATGCCGCGGGTTCGTCATTGACTTATTCTACTTACATTGGTGGAAGTTTGTATGAATATGGATATGGCATAACAATTGATTCTAGTGGCCATGCTTATTTGACTGGCCTTACAAGATCCGCCGATTTTCCAACTACTGCGGGTGTTTACGATACTACACATAATGGTAATAGCGATGCCTATGTTGCGAAATTGAACCCCTCAGGGTCAACGCTCATTTATTCAACCTATATTGGCGGTAGCTCCGAGGATCGTGGGTACGACATCAAGATCGACGCGCTTGGTAATGCATATATGACCGGCCACATAGAATCCTCTGATTTCCCGACAACCCCCGGGACGTATGATAGTGTGCTTGACGGATGGTGTGACGGATGCTTGGTAAAGTTCGATAGTATGGGCACGGCGCTTTATTATTCCTCCTATTATGGCGGGCTAAGCGGTGATTGGGGCGCTGAAATCGAACTGGATGCGAATGGCGACATTTTCATTTTCGGGATCGCGTGCTCGACCGATTTTCCAACTACACCCGGCGCATATCAGACCTCCAAACCCGGAGGTGACGATGTGTCTGTTTTGAAGGTGAGAATACCCGAAATAAACCTTCCGCCCACAATTTCAGCGTTTACTGCGAGTTCAGCCACCGAAGGCACGGCAGTCGTTCTCACGGTTAATGTATATGACCCTGACGGCGATACACTCACTTATTCATACGATTTCGATTACGACGGTATTTATGACCTAACGACACAGAATAATATTGTATCATATGTATGGGGTGATGATCATAATGGCACCGCAAAGGTACAAGTCAGTGACGCGAACCACACGGTCGAGGCCACCACGTGGGTCATAGTTAATAATGCCGCGCCTACGATCACACCGTTCGGACCTGTTTATGTGGATGAAGGTAACTTTTTCAATATCCTTGGCCATGCGACCGACCCCGGCAGCGACGACCTGACGTTCGATTGGAAGTTGGAAAATATACTATCGAAAACTGTGATATTTTATAATGATGGCGTGGGCGCAGACCCGTATCCCAGCCCGGATGGCGTTTATCCATTCGCTGCCGATAATTCCCTGATATATATTTTTGGCGATGACGGGGTTTATAATCTTTCATTAAAAGTGCAGGATGATGATGGGTTAAATGTGACTTACACCACGACGATAATTGTTGGTAATGTAGCGCCCCAGGTTGAGCTGCAGGTTTATGCTAATGCTGTGAATGTATCGTTCCGGATCGCAGGTGAGAAATGGCACGATATCAGAATAAGAATTTATAAGGGTGCAACCACGCTCGTTGACACCACGCTCGTCAGGTACCCCGGCAGTCCGAACGACCAGATGTTTACCTTGACCGATTTTACGATCGATGTAACCGAAGAATATTGGATCGTAATAAATTACACGCCCGAGGACGACCCGGTTAACGGCCAGCTCCAGGGCGCGAACCCGTGCTGGGTGATCTTCGAGTTCGAGGACGGTAATAGCTCACGCTTACATCATACCTTTAATGTCAACCATCCGGAAACTTATGATTGGGAAGTGAATATGACGCAAGCAATCCTTTTGCATGGACTTGTATTTGTAGCTACTGCGTATGAACCTGGTGCGGATGACCTTACCTTTATCTGGCAATTTAATGATGGGTCCAATATCACGCACAATTTCCCAAACCCCACAGGGACCTTTCCGGTGACTATAACGGACCAAGTTAGTTATGGCTATTTGGTCAACGGCACTTTTGGGGTGACGCTTACGGTGCAAGATGACGATGGTGGTTTTGTTTCAATTACAAAATTGGTCAATGTCAGT